>NZ_OY762653.1:0-339500 GCF_963666195.1 Trichococcus shcherbakoviae | reverse complement strand
ACCTCGCTTGAGGTGATGAGATGACTGTCCGATTCTTTTCGGGTATCGGACATGTTCGCTTGCGGCGATGACTTGATTGTCCGATTCACTCGGGTTATCGGACAACCTAGTCAGCATCGGACTCAGCTGCGGTGAATTCTCCGTACGTTTCGCCGGTAAGTTATTTGTTCGCCAATCGGATGGCTTTTTGGGTATTGGCGAAGTGGAGCTTCGTGTATTTGTCCAGCAGTTCCAAGCCGCCTTCACGATACATTTCCGCAGCAATCAAGTCGACGTTGGCGCCGGCGCCTGAAGGAATCGGATAACCGGAGGCTGCGGTCATGTCAGCCAAGGTCTTCAGGAAGTAGTAACGGGCGATGATGGAAGCCGCTGCCACCGCCAGATGGTGGGATTCGCCTTTGGTCTGGAAATGAATGTTCTCCTTCACTTGCACTTTTTGATCGGCGATATGCTTGAAATACGTGGAAGGCAATTCAAACTGGTCGACCAGTATCGCTTTGGGCTTTTCCGGAGCTATTTTCTTCAACAGCTGATCGAGCACTTGGTTGTGCAGCAACGCCTTCATTTTCCCTTGGGACATCGTCGGTTGGACCTCATTGTATTTTTCGGGCATCAGGTTGATGACGCTGTGCGGGACTTGCTGTACTAACTGCTTCGCAATGGTGATGATGCGGGCATCCGTCAGCGCTTTGGAGTCCTGGACACCCATATTTTTCAGCAAGGGCAACTGTTCGGCTGAAGCGTAGACAGCACAGACCGTCAAGGGCCCGAAATAACTGCCGTTGCCGACTTCATCGCTGCCGATGACGGACCAGGTGGAAAAGCCTGCAGGGAGGCTGGTTTTGCTCAGGACCTCTTTTTTTAGGCCGTTTTTTGCGGCAGGGGGGTTTGGATCCCCAACCTTCTCGCTGGATGCTTGCCACTGCGCTGCTTCGCTTTCGGCGTTCTGGCCTTGGAACAGCACTTTCCCGGAATTGTAACCAGTGATGGTGGTCTGGTTCTTTTTGGCTGTGAAAAGGCTGTGCGGCACAGGTTTCACAACGTAATCCTGATAAAAGACGGCCATCTTTTTCAGTTGGCCCATCGTTACTTTCAATACGACATTCGACATATCCTCATCCTTGCTCAAATTAATTTTTCTGTACAGCTTCTCGGTGCTAACACTCCTTATTCTATCACAGGAAGTTCGCATGTTCATGAGGAATTACGGTTGGAATTGGTCAGCTCTTTTTGACAAACTGACTGGTTTAGGAACATGGAGAGGTTTATACTGCAATTCGCAAGATTTATGTTAAAATATATTAGACAGTTTTTAAATGGAGGTCTTTGGATATGACGGAAAACAAAAGAAGATTCAAAACAATCATAGCAGGGAAGACCTATACGATTGTGGGAAATAAAGCACCTGAGCATCTGACTGCGGTATCGGAATTGGTCAATGCGCAATTGGAACAGATCAAACAAGCAGCACCAGCGCTTGGTCGGGAGGAGCGCGGCATTCTCGTAGCAGTGAACGCCATTTCCGATCAGATCACGAAACAATTGGAGATGGATGAGTTGCTGTTGAAAGTTGCAGAGCTAGAGAAAGCTTTGCAGGAAAGCCAAAGCGTTACAAACTCCGCTTCCGTTGAGGAAACAGAACAGGCTGAGCCGGAGAAGACTTTAGCCGAGGCGCCCAAACCTGAAGCGGTTGCCGACGTCGAACAAAAAACAGAGGCCGTTCCCCTGACAGCGGAGAAAGCAGCTACACAAACAGGTGAACCCAAAACAAAAGCGGTCGAAACGCCTGAAAAGGAACACAACGCAGAAAAGCTGACCGGAAATGCTCCGACAAAGAAAGCAGTGGCTAACTTTGCTGGGATGAAGCGCGATAAAGAAAGCCAAACAGTGACTTCCATGCCTGCAACCATCAGTGAACTGCAGCAAGCTGCCCGCGAAGCCAACGACCTGCCGGCCAGGAAATCCAATTCAAAATTGACGAAGACGACAACCGCTTCCGAGGCGGCACTGAAACGGGCTCAACACAGAACCCAAGTGCGTTCGGCTTTGGGTGCCAACAGGAACGCTGAAAATGCCATCCCGCCTTACACCAAAAATCACGAGCACAATGGAAAAAAGTAGAAAAAAGACTGTAGAAATCAGGTGAAAAAATGCTTACGTTGATAATAGTGCTCTCTTTATTGTGGGGCATCTATACGGGCGTCAGAAGAGGACTTATTCTGCAAGTTGTCTACACCGTAGGATATTTCATTTCTTTCTTGGTCGCCCGAGAATACTATGCTGTCGTCGCGGAGAAAATCGATCTGTTGGTCCCGTACCCATCCGTCGAGTTCGGAAAAGAACTGATATTTTACTCTGAACAGGTGTCCTTTGTCCTGGACCAGGCGTTCTATAACGGATTGGCGTTCATCCTGTTGCTGTTCGCAGGCTGGCTTGTCACGAGATTTATCGGAAGCATGCTGAACTCATTGGCGTTCTTCCCGATCATCAAACAGCTGAATCAGCTGGGCGGCGGCGTGCTTGGATTCCTGATGCAATACATCGGGATTTTCCTGTTGCTGACGCTCGCATCCATGATTCCGTTGGATTTCATTCAACAGCTCTACGTCGAGAGCGACCTTGCGGCTTGGATGGTGTCCGAAACGCCTTATTTTTCACGTTTGATCTATGACTGGTGGATCGGCATCATTCAGTAACAGAATGTTAATTTAACAGAGGGGACTGTATAGTGCACTATATCGTCCCGTTTTTTTGGGAGAAGCACTTTTTAGGAGAATCAGATGAATAATAAAATTAGCAAAACATTAGAGTTCGAAAAAATAAAACAACAGCTCCAGAATTTTGCTGCAACCGACCAAGGGAAGGACCAGATTCAGGCTTTGCGGCCCGAAACCGATCCGGAAAAAGTTGTTGCCTTGCAGAATGAAACGGAAGACGGCAGAAAGGTGTTGCGCCTGAAAGGCGGGATTCCGATGCCAAGGCTGAAGTCCATCCGTAGCCACCTGAAACGCCTAGAGATAGGCGGCACATTGAACGGCAAGGAAATCGCCGAAATCGGACGGGTATTGTCGACTACAAGAGAAATCATCCAGTTCTTCCAATGGTTCGAAGACAACGAGATTCCCTTCTTTGTCCTGGACGAATTGGTTGCCAGGCTGGTAGTATTGCCTGAAATCACAAGAAGGATCCAAGCAACCGTCTATGAAGATGGGACGATCCAGAATGATGCCTCGCCTGCATTGAAAGGAATCCGCACAGGAATCAAGCAGGGCGAACAGAATATCCGGACCAAATTGGATGACATCATCAGAGGCAGTAAGTCAGCCTACTTGAGTGATGCTATCATCACCATCCGTAATGACCGGTTTGTGATTCCGGTCAAGATTGAATACCGCAATCAGTTCGGCGGGATTGTCCACGACCAAAGTTCAACTGGTCAGACGCTTTACATCGAACCGCAAGCCATTCTGGATCTGAATAATCATCTGCGCCAGCTGGCTGCGCAGGAGAAAGCGGAAATCGAGCGGATCTTGTATGAATTATCGATGGAAATCGAGCCTTTCACGCAGGAATTGTACGGGAACAGTGAAGTGTTGGCGACTTTGGATTTCATCAATGCAAAAGCGCGTTATGCCGATTCCTTGAAGGCGACACGCCCGATCATCAGCAAAGAGAACCATATCGCCATCTGGAAAGCCAGACACCCGCTTATCGATCAGAATGACGTAGTCGCGAACGATCTGATCCTCGGCGAAGCATACCAAGCCATCGTCATTACCGGTCCGAATACGGGCGGGAAGACGATCATGCTGAAGACACTCGGTATCATCCAGATGATGGGCCAATCCGGACTTCAGATACCGGCGGATGAGGACAGCCAAATCGGCATTTTTACGGAAATTTTTGCGGACATCGGCGATGAACAGTCGATCGAACAGAGCTTGAGTACGTTCTCCTCGCATATGACTAATATCGTCTCGATCCTGAATCAGATCGACGACAAAAGTCTGGTGCTGCTGGATGAGTTGGGTTCCGGAACCGACCCGCAAGAGGGAGCTTCCTTGGCCATCTCGATTTTGGACTACATCGGCGGCATCGGCAGCTATGTCATGGCCACCACCCATTACCCTGAACTGAAAGCCTACGGTTACAATCGCTCCGGCACGATCAATGCCAGCATGGAATTCAACGGAGAGACTTTGGCTCCGACTTATCGTCTGCAGATAGGCGTTCCCGGACGAAGCAATGCCTTCGATATCTCGAAGCGACTCGGGCTGAACCCGAGCATTATCGATCAGGCGCGCAGTTTTATCGATGTGGACAGCCAAAACCTGAACGAAATGATCGCGGATCTGGAACAGAAGCGACGCGTCACCGAAAAAGAATCCTTGCAGCTCCAAGCGCAGTTGGAAGAATCCGACAAATTGTTGGCGGATTTGAAGCGCGCCAACGAAAAACTGGAAACCAACAAGGAAAAAGTCATCGAAGACGCCAAGAAAGAGGCCAACAAGTTGGTCGATACTGCGAAAGAAGAAGCGGAATTCCTGTTGCAGGAAATCCGTGAAATGCAGCTGAATATGGGGACTTCCGGCAGCATCAAAGAACACGAATTGATCGATCTGCGCAAGCAATTCAATGATCTGCGCCAGGAGGAATCTTTGGTCAAAAACAAAGTGCTGCGCAAAGAAAAAGAGAAAAAAATGTTCAAACCCGGCGATGAAGTCATGACGGAGACGTATGGTCAGCGAGGCACACTCGTTGAAAAGAAAGGCAACGCTGAGTGGGTTGTGCAGATGGGGATCATGAAGATGAAGTTGCCGGAGTCGGACCTCCGGCTGATCAAAGAGGAGCCGCAGCAACAAAGAAGACAAAGGCAGATCGCCACTGTCAAATCGGCTTCATCAAGCCACGTAGCGACGCAGCTTGATCTCAGAGGCCAGCGTTATGAAGAAGCCTTGGCGGAAGTCGATCAGTATTTGGACGCTGCTTTATTGGCGGGTTATCCGCAAGTCACTATCGTTCACGGAAAAGGGACAGGCGCCCTCCGCAAAGGGGTGGGCGATTTGCTGAAACGTCATCCACAAGTGTTGTCTTACGAGTATGCAGCGGTGAACGCCGGTGGAAACGGCGCGACGATCGTGACATTCCGCGGCTGAGCAGATTGATTGGTACTGAACAAAACCTCTGCTATAATTGAGACACAAAGAAAGAATCTGAAGGGAGTAAATACAATGGTAAAAATATTAACAGATGCAAATTTTGAGGCAGAAACGAAGAATGGGGTCGCGCTGGTCGACTTTTGGGCAACTTGGTGCGGACCTTGCCGCATGCAATCACCGATCATCGATGAATTGGATGAAGAAATCGGCGACAAAGTGACATTCGCTAAAATGGATGTGGATGCTAATCCGCAAACACCTAGCCAATTCGGCATCATGGGCATCCCAACGTTGTTGATCAAAAAAGATGGCGTAGTCGTAGAAAAATTAGTCGGCTACCACGCAAAAGAAATGCTTGAAGAAACGCTTGGAAAATATATCTAAACAATAAGAAAGAGTTGCCTGTGTCCTGATGTTTCGGGATTTCGGCAACTCTTTTTGTTTTGGGAACTTTGTGGTGTAGGCTGTCATTTTTGGAGAAAGGTAGTTGGCAGGAGGAGAGCAACCGTACCGGATGCGCAACTCCGGCCAGAGCCTCGCCACCGGAGTTGCACGTTCCCATCGCGGTCCCTGCTCCGGCGAGGATCCCTTCACCGGAGCACAGCGGGGTGACCGGATCCGCAGCTCCGGCCAAGACGGTGTTCGCCGGAGAACAGTCAAACCGCGGCGAATTCCCCAAAAAAACGTCCAAGCACTGCAGCAATTTGCCGCTGGGATGCTTGGACGTTTTGTTTCATTCGATGAACAGGGTGATGAGTACTTCTTTTTTCTTGTCTTTTCCGACTATGATTTCTGCTTTTGCTTCACAGGGGATACCTGTCGTCATCTGGATCTGCTGCGCCAAAAACCCTGCTTCCAGTTGGAAGGAGGCTTGCTCGTTTTGGGTGCGGACGGTGATCAGATCGCTTTCCAAACGGTATTGTTGCGTATTTTTTTCTTTTTTTAGCAGTTCCAACTGTCCGAAACCGCAATAAATCATCGCTTCATATAGGTCTTCCTGACTTTTTAATGGGAATTGACGAGCCAAATCTTTTCCGGCCCAATACAATATTTCATCGGTATGTTCGCCTAGGATGTTTCCCAGAAGGTAATCCCTTATCAATAAATAGGAGAAGTGTTCGTTATCGATAATACGGGCATTTTCGTTTTCAGAATTCATGGATTTCCCCCCTTAAATGTACACTTCATTATACACGTATTTTAAATAGTGGATAGAGTCTATTTTCAGGCGATGCCTATCAATGGCGTTTTTTTTCAACATCAGGCATAATAGGGTTAAGAAATCCAATATTCAAATCGAAAGGAAGATGTTTATGTGGACTGCCAAGAAAGCTTTGGGATTGATTCTGCTGTTGCTTCCGGTCTTCAAATATATTTCAGACTGGAAAAAAGAAGAGGAACAACGCCGTCTGCTGAACGGCTGAACAAACTTCTCCATCCATACAAAAAAATGAAAACTCGTTATACCGCATTGCGCGATATAACGAGTTTCGTTTGTGATTATGACTGGATACCGTGCACTCTTTTGATGTTCAGCCCAAAAAGGATGCCGTTCCCGGGTGCAGTGATGTTAACCGCTTCTTCGATTTGGTTGATGATTTTTTCGGAATGTTCTTCTTGGGTCAACACCAGCAGGATTTCCTTTTCCGGTTCCAACGCCAGATTGAACAGCTTCTTGTTCTCATGCATCCCGGATCCGCGGCCGGCAATGATGGTGCCGCAGTAGGACTCTTCGCAGCGCGCGCTTTCGAAGACTCGGTCGATCATTCCTTTGTCGACTACAGTTACGATTGATTGATAACTCATCTGAGTTCCCACTCCTTTTCCTGGTTACTGAAATTGAGTCCATTGTAGCATAGATATTTTTGAACGGCCAACAATCGGCAGTGGCTTTGGGAAAAGGAGACTGCCTTTTCCGCAAAAGTGAAGCAATTTCGGATGAAATTTGCCTCATTTTCACCAAATCAGTGCATCTTAAGGTAAAATAGAGATACGAAAACAAATAAAGGAAGTTACTGCATGAGCAAAAAAGCAATCGGTTTTATTGACTCTGGTGTCGGCGGCTTGACCGTCGTGAAGCAAGCCATGAAACAACTTCCCAATGAATCCATTTATTATCTGGGGGATTCCGCCAGATGCCCCTATGGACCAAGGCCCAAAGAAGAAGTGATTCAATACACATGGGAAATGACACAGTTTCTGCTGAAGAAAGATATCAAAATGTTGGTGATTGCCTGCAACACAGCGACCGCAGCCGCCTTGGATGTCATCCGAGTGCGCGTGGACATTCCGGTGATCGGCGTCATCAATCCCGGCAGCCGTGCTGCCATCAAACATTCGAAAAATGAACGTATTGCCGTGATCGGCACAAAAGGCACCATCAACAGCGACGTTTATAAACAAACCATCAAGGACAAAGACAAGGGCATTTCGGTCATCAGCATGAGCTGTCCCAAATTTGTGCCGCTTGTGGAGAGCAACCAATACAATGGATCGATCGCCAAAAAAGTGGTTGCGGAAACGCTAAAGCCCTTGCTGAAGGAATCGATTGATACACTCATTCTGGGGTGCACGCATTATCCGCTTTTGACACCGCTCATCCAAAATGTGATGGGTCCTTGTGTGACCCTTATCGATTCCGGTGCTGAAACGGTATCTGAAGTGAGTACCTTATTGGACTATTTCCGCTTGGCGGAAAGTTCGCACAACAAGGAAGCATCCGAATACCGTTTTTATACGACTGGTTCGCCTAAACTATTTTCGGATATCGCTGAAAACTGGCTTGGGCAGAGCAATTTTACAATTGAAAAAGTTGACTTGGAAAATTTGATTGAGAAGTGAGGGATACGATGAACGCAACTGAAAAAAAGAAAATCGTGATAGCGACTAAAAATCCGGGAAAAGCCAGGGATTTCGCCGTCCTTTTTGAACCAAAAGGCTATGAAGTCGTGACTTTATTGGACTATCCGGAAATAGAGGATGTTGAGGAAACCGGCTACACATTTGAAGCCAATGCGCGGAAGAAAGCTGAAACGATCGCCGGATTGTTGGGCATGACGGTCTTGGCGGATGATTCCGGCATCTGCATTGATGCCTTGGATGGCCAGCCTGGTGTGTTTTCTGCCCGTTTCGCTGGTGGGATGAAAAGCGACGCCGCCAACAATGCCAAGGTGCTGGCAATGCTTGGGTCCCAGAAAAACCCATCCCGGAAGGCACACTTCCATTGCACGCTGGTGTTGGCCCACCCCAATCGGGAGAGTCTGGTGGTCGAAGGCGATATCGAGGGCGAAATCGCTGAGTTTCCGAGCGGAGACAATGGTTTCGGTTATGATCCTTTGTTTTATTTGCCACACTTAGGTAAGACGATGGCGCAGTTGAGCGATGTCGAAAAAAATCAGATCAGCCACCGCGCCAATGCCCTGAAAAATCTTGAGAAAAGTTGGGCAGCTTGGCTGGAAAAGGAAGCGGACTAGATGATAAAAATACTTGCAGTCAGCGACAGCCACGGGGAAAAGGATATTCTGAACGAATTGTCTTTACGATATGCGCATCAGGTCGATCATTTTGTCCACTGCGGCGATTCGGAATTGAGCAGTTCTGATCTGATCTGGGGGATCATGACCACAGTGATGGGTAATTGCGATTATGATTATCAGCTGAACGACGAATACCGATTCCAGGCCGGCGACAAAAATGTGCTGGTTGTCCACGGGCATCGACATTCCGTGCGGGGATCCGTAGCCGGTCTGAAACGCGACGCCCAACAAGCGAACGCTTCACTGGTATTTTATGGTCATACCCATATCGCCAAAGCGGAGCTGGAGGATGGCATCCTGTTCATCAATCCGGGCAGCATCAGTCAACCGCGAGGAACACTGATGGAAAAGACCTATTGTATCGTCACGTTGGACGACCAAACTGCCACAGTTACCTATTACAATGACCGCCATCAGGAAATGGCCGACCTGAGCAATCAATTTCAAATTCTTTGATCACATGCAATGAAGGTGCTTCCGACGGATTAGACTGCGGATGGCCACCTTTTAGGAGGAAATACAAATGATTAGTAACGAAGTAGCCGGGTTATTGCTGGACAATGACGCGTGCGGGGATCTGATGATCCATGGCGAAAATGTCGCAAATGTGCATTGTTCGAATAACCTTAACCATGCGTTTCTGGTGCTGTCCCAAGTGAAGTATTCCGTCATTCCCGTTTTGGATTCAAAGTCCCGCATCAAAGGACTGATTTCCATACCGATGATCATCAAGGCCATCACGGAAATCGATGCGATCCGCTATGACAAAATGGAAACACTCAAAGTGGAAGATGTGATGGACCGTAATGTACAGACCATCCGTCCATGGACGGACCTTGAGGATATCCTGAACCATCTGATCGATCACAATTTCCTTTGCGTTACCGAGGATGACGGCAAATTTATCGGTATCATCACGCGCAAAGAAATTTTGACAAGAGTGAATCACCTAGTGCACGGCATCCACCGCATCTATAAATTTGAAAAAATAGAGGAGAAACAAGAAGTGACATCCGAAAGATAGATGTCGTTGTCTGCTCCAAGCCTCAGCTTATAAAAAACAAAAGTGCTTCGCTCCCCAATGATTTGGGGACGAAGCACTTTTTTGCCTTAGGGGGTTATGCTTTTGGCGAGCTGTACGGCATGGCTGGAATCTGGATGCCAGCTTCCAACAGTGCAGAGCGGTAGCTTCCCAGGAACAGGTTTTGGACGGTGAACTGCTGTCCGTTCAGGGTATAAAAAACCACCCGATAGGCAAGTTGGCCATTCCCTTTATCGGTGATACCGACGACATTCGGCCCTTTGACGATTTCCGGATGTTCCGGCACAATCCGTTCATTGACCGCATGGATGACCTGATCGACCGTTTCAAAATCGGTATCCGGATACAAGAGGATATCAATCATTGCCCGCATATCATTCCGGGATAGATTGCTGATGGTCGTGATGGTATGGTTCGGCAAGAAATGCAATGTTCCGTCAAAACTCTTGATCTGTGTCGTCCTCAGCCCCACGTTCACGACAGTGCCGTCGATTCCGCCGATGACAACATGATCACCAACATCAAATTGGGACTCCAGGATGATGAAGAAACCATTGACGATATCATTGATGAACTGCTGTGCACCGAGACCGATTGCCAGACCTGCCAGACCTGCACCGGCAATGAGTGTAGCGATAGGAACACCCATAATGGAGAGGACTCCATAGGTCAAAAAGAAAAACAAGAGATAACGCAAACCATTTTCGGCTATTTTGTAAATGGTGGTAGCGCGATTTTGCGTAATGTGTTTGGTCAATATCTGTTTTTCGAAAGTCCGGTGCAAAATGTAACTGGATAAACGTTTTAAAGCAAAAAAGATGAACAGTAAAAAAAGCAAGGTTATGCCTTTTGAAATGAATAAGCCCAAAATCTCTTCCCAGGCGATGCTGTTCCACCATTTGACGAAAATGTTTGGATTCGTCACCACTTCCTCTATCAAATCTTGTGCAAGAGCACTGTCTTGTGTGATTGCATCATTCATAAAAACCCCTCATTTCTAAAACAACTGTTTCCATTGTATCAAATTCGCGGGCTTATGAAAATGAAGATATGATTACGTTTTATTGAAGAAAGCATGTCTGAAGCAGAAGAATCCGTTTCCGGGGAATTGGTGAAAACTAAAGGGGTTTCAATAGCATATCGGAAATGTCTATGGTATCATTTTATTATAAATGAAATAAATCTTATAAAAATTCGTACAATGCTTTGACAGAAGTGCGTATGAATTAAGAAGGAGTGAGTGCAAATAATGGGGTATGGTGAAATTGCAGCTTTGATAGCTGCGCTAGCTTTTGCGGTATTGGTTGTTTTCATCATCTTGGCATTAAGGAAAGTCACTGACATCTTAGGCGAAGTTGAAAAAGTGACCCAGGAGGCGAACAAAAGCCTGGCCGTGATCACGAAAGATGTCGATCACTTGTCGATTGAAGTCGAAGGCTTACTGAATAAAGCCAACACCTTGGTGGACGACCTGAACGGGAAAATCAGCAAAACAGATCCCTTATTCACCGCAATCGGTGATTTGGGTGTGACCGTTTCGGACGTGAACCAATCAACCAGAAATTTGGCGGTATCACTCAAAGGCGGGGGAAAAGGCGCAAAAAGCGCAGCGGGTTCCTCTACTGTCGGAAAGCTTGGAAGAACGGCAATGGCAATTGCTCGGCAACGGCAAGCGAAGAAAGAACCGAAGGATACTAAGTTCAAAACTTACTGAAGAGTCAACTAAATCATAAACGAAAAGGAGAATGAAAATTATGACAAAAAATAAAGGCGGATTTGTATTAGGGGCAATCATCGGTGGGGCAGCTGCGGCTATAACAGCTTTATTGTTTGCGCCAAAACCAGGCAAAGAATTGCGCGATGACATCACGGAGGAAGTCAATAATCTGCTCGATACAGCGCGCGATTACGCAGACATCGCCGTAGAGAAGGGCAATGAGTTCATGGATGTTGCCAAAGAAACTTCGGAAGACATCAAAATCAACTTGAAGGACACGACTTCATCCATCAAGACGCAATTCACGGAAACATCCAAACATGTCGGTGACGACTTGAAGAAAGTGAAGGAAGACATCAAAGAGAAAGCCACTGATGTGAAAGAATTTGCTTCCGTCATCGCTGAAGAAGGCAAAGAAGAAGCTGCAGCCGTAACGCAAGAGAAAAAAGCTGCAGTGGAAGAAAAAGTCGAAGAAATCAAAGACAGCGTAGAAGACATCTAAATGAAAGAAAAGCTGAACGGGTTCGCTCAGCCCTGAAAGAAATTTAGGAAATCGTGCCTTGCAACGTTCCCTACGGTCACCTTGTACTGGGAGTCTAAGGGATGAATCTCTAAGACTCCCATGCAACTGAGCATCGTAGAGCGCAATATGCTGAGAGACTTCCTGCGTTAGCAGGTTAGTCGAATAGTATCCTTGGCTCGTAGAGACAAGGGGTTCCTTTGTCCCTTCCGAAGGGCTAACCCGTGAAGCTAGCCATCACCATTGGATGCATGGAACACTTTACAAATCTGTGAAACACCAACGGTGATGCACTTTTAAATTCGAAATATTTTATACTTTCCTTCAACAAAAAAACAGGCAATCTGCCTGTTTTTTTTGCGTATTGTTATTTATTATAGGCCAGTCTGCTTCACAAGCACACCGACTAATCGATCAATTTTGAATAGGCGTCTATGCCAGTTGGTGTGTGCGTGAAGGCTTCAAAGCCGTTCGCAGTCACAAAACCGCAATCCTCGACTCTGACTCCGATGTCCCCTTCGATGTAGATGCCGGGCTCGATGGAAAAACACATGCCTTCAACGAGTGCCATTCCATTGCCTTCCATGATGGAGGGGAATTCATGCACACCTTGACCCAAGCCGTGACCCAGACGATGGTTGAAGTAGCGGCCGTAGCCAGCATCCGCAATGATCGTCCGCGCTGCGGCATCCAATTCACCGGCTGTGATGCCTGGGCGAACCGCAGCCATCGCTTCATCATGTGCTGCCAACACCAAATCGTAGATTTTTTGTTGGTGCGCAGATGGCTCGTCACCAAAGAAAAGGGTGCGTGTCACATCACTGGCATAGCCTTCGTGCATGGTTCCCAAATCGAACAACACAAACTGGTTTTGCTTAAGTTTGGTGTCGCCGGGGACGCCATGGGGGCTGGCTGCATTTTCGCCGAACAGCACCATAGTGGTGAAGCTCATTTCGGCTACGCCTCTTTTTTTCAACTGGTATTCAATTTCGGCAACGACTTCCAGTTCAGTGATGCCCTCGCGCAACGTTTTGGCGCCTATTTTGAGTGCTTCATCTGCCCAATGGCCTGCTTCCTTCATGAAGGCCAGTTCTTGCTCATTTTTGATCAGTCGCATTTCCTGAAGTGTTTTGCTGATGTTATGCCCAAAAGTTGCCGTCGGGAAATGAGTCCGTAACGCTTCCATACGTTCGACAGTCAAGAAATCTTTTTCGATGGACCAGTCCGTCAAGCTGGAATGACGCTCTTTTATGCTGGTTGCCAGTATTGTCCAAGGATCTTGCGTATCCATGTAACTTATCACATCAAATTCCGTAGCGGTATTCCGCGCGTCATTTTCTTCCAGCGCAGGCACCAACAACAAGGGTTTTGCATCCTTGAACAGTACAGCCGCCAAAATCCTTTCATGCGGGTCGCTCCTGTATGAGGAAACGTAAAAGACATTTTTAGGGTCGTTGAGAAATACGATATCGACATCTTGTATTTTCATCAAATTGATAATTGAGTTTAAAGGCATTTTTAATATGACACCTTCCTTTCTTTAGTATTATAGCATATAATGAGGGTTCGATTTCTGAATAATGCAATGTGAAATTTTCATGAAAACTTTTATAAAACGCTTGCATATCTCATGAAACAATGGTAAATTCTTTATAAGCTTGTAAAATAATCAATATTTACAACATTATGTTGAATAATGGAAAATAAAAAATTGAAAACAATTGAGATAAGGAGCAACATAAATGGAAAAACAAACGATTACAATTTACGATGTGGCTCGCGAAGCGAACGTCTCCATGGCAACTGTTTCCCGCGTAGTGAACGGTAATCCCAACGTGAAACCATCCACAAGGAAAAAGGTATTGGAAGTCATTGAACGTTTGGATTACAGACCGAACGCGGTCGCCCGTGGTTTGGCAAGCAAGAAAACAACGACTGTAGGGGTTATTGTTCCTGATGTCACTAACTTGTTCTTCGCATCTCTGGCCCGCGGAATCGATGATATCGCTACAATGTACAAATATAATATCATTTTAGCGAACTCCGATCAGAATGACCAGAAAGAAATTCAAGTATTGAACACCTTACTTGCTAAACAAGTGGATGGCATCATCTACATGGGCAATAAGATCACAGATGAGTTGCGCGCAGAATTTTCCCGTTCCAAAACGCCGGTCGTGCTGGCAGGAACAATTGATCCTGAGCAACAAGTTGGAAGCGTCAATATCGATTATATCGGCGCAACCGAAGAAGTTGTAGCGAACATGATTGCGAACGGTAAGAAGAATATTGCTTTCGTATCTGCATCGCTTTCCAATCCGATCAATGGACAGCATCGCCTGAAGGGCTACAAGAACGCTTTGGTCAATGCAAATATTGCTTTTGATGAGGCTCTTGTCTTCGAATGCGAACCGACTCTTCAAAATGGTGAACTATTGGCTGAACAATTACTTGAAGCCGGAGTTGATGCAGCATACGTAGCTGGCGATGAACTTGCCATCGGGCTGTTGAATGCTATCATCAATGCAGGTGTCAGCGTTCCTGAGGCGTTTGAAGTCACTGCCAGCAACAATTCCCGCATAACTGAAATGGCTCGTCCGAAATTGACTTCCATTATGTTGCCGCTGTATGATATCGGCGCTGTTGCGATGCGTTTGTTGACTAAAATCATGAACAAAGAAGAGATTGATGAAAAATCCATCATCCTTCCTTATAAAATCGTCAACAGAGGAACAACATTACCTAAAAAGTAATCGGTCCATCCGAAAGACAATCAAAAAAGCCCAGCATCCGAAAAGGTGCGGGGCTTTTTTTGATTTGTCGGCGAGTAAATACCGGCAAACGAAAGGCTGCCCAATTTGAGGCAGCCTTTCCCTTATTCTTCAGTTGTTGGAGTTTCGTCGGCAGGTGGAGTTTCCTCTTCTGTTTCTGCGTCAGCGGGTGTCTCGTCCTCTGGTGTAGGCTCATCCTCTGCATCAGCCGCATCATCTGCAGCATTGTCTGCAGCATTGTTTCGGTTTGCCGCTGCGGCGGCCGCCGCATTACGTCTCGCTGCTGCTTCAGCTAGATAGCTGTCCCAATAGTTTTCCAGATCTTTATCAGTAGCCCCTGGGGAGAAGTAATAGGAGATTTCTTTCGGTAACGCATCAGCTTTGAACAAATCGGTCCTTGTGCTTCCGTTAAGGGTGACGGATAATCCGTTCGCGAATGATACAGTTCCAGCCAATGTTCCGGTTTCGGCCAACACCGATTTTTCGACAATCCCTTCCGGTTGTTGGTGCGTCTGATCGGCGCCGAGGATGCCCGGATTGATGCTGTAGATCTTGTTGGCGATCTGGGACCAGTAATTCAGATTTCGTCCGGTCGGAAGACCTTGATTGTTAGGGTCATAGAAGACATGTTCTCCCTTGTAATTGTCGTAGCCCATCCAAGAGCTTAGTGTGACGGTAGGGGTGCTGGCGATGAACCAGATGTCCCGGTTAGCTTCGGATGTCCCGGTTTTACCTGCCCAATCGGCGCTGAAATTCAGATAATTGTTGATCGACCTGCCTGTACCATCAGTGATGACGTCGCGCAGAATATCCAAAGTCAGATAAGCGGTGTCTTGCGAGAATACTTCAGTTGTTTCGGCCTCGTGCTGATATACGACGTTCCCGTGCTTGTCCGTGATGGTTTCGATCAGATAGGGCGAAACATGCTCGCCTCCGGTTGCGAAGGTCGTGAAAGCGCTGGTCTGTTCCAAAACGGTAGGGCCATCATTCGTTGCTCCGATCGCCAAGGATGGATTGCCGTATTCCGATTCGTCTATCGAGGTGATGCCCATTTTTTCCAGATATTGCCCCGGATTCATGCCTTTGTCGTTCATGGCGACATAGAGCTTGATTGTGGGGTTGTTTTTTGATTGGTAGAGCGCTTGTCGAGCGGTCATGTATGTATTGGAAATGGTATCGCCGAAGTTTGTAGGCTCCCATACTGTGCCGTCGGGCTGTTTGATGCTTATTTTTGTATCAGGCACCATCGAAGCAGGGTAGATCAGGTTCTGCTCAATCGCCGGAGCATAGACCAGCAACGGCTTTATCGTTGAGCCAGGTGATCGGTTAGTGCTGAACACGTGGTCCACTTGATTGACCGAAAAATCACGGCCTCCGATGAATCCGATGATCTTACCTGTCTGGTTCTCGATCAATACACTACCTGTTTGGGCAAGCTCCGTCACTTCCTGCGTGACCCCATCTGCATCAACATAGGTATCCACGAATGTATCTCCCAAAGTTTGCCCATATTCTGATGCGACTTCCTGCATGCCGTTGTAGATATCTTTGTCGATTGTGCTGTACACATTGTAGCCTGATAAGCGCAATGTGTTGTCTGCGTTCGCGTAATATTCGTTGTACAGTTCAGTGTCCGCTTCCAGATCCTCCAAGGTGAGGTCATTCCCGGCAGCGGCCTGCTCCATCAGCACGAGGATCGCTTCGCGTTCGACGGCTTGATATAGGTAACTGTTCCTGTCCTCTTGCGTGGCATGGGCAGCTACGAAATCCTGGGTGATGTCGTATGCGACGGCAGCATCATATTCTTCCTGCGTGATGCAGCCTTCGCTGAGCATCCGGAATAGCACAGTGTTCTTTCGGTTCAAAACTGCAGTCAAATCTTCCTTTCTTTCACCATATTGTGTGAAAGGGGTATAGGTATAAGGGTTCTGCGGAATCCCCACCAGAAATGCCGCCTGAGCTAAGGAAACATCGGCTGCATGGACACCAAAAATGCCGTTCGCTGCTTCCTCAATGCCAGCGATATTGGAACCGCTGCTGTTTCGTCCGAATGGCGAAACGTTGAGGTAAGCCGTCAGTATTTCATCTTTCGTAAAGAAATTTTCGAGCCGCAGCGCCAATAAGATTTCATTGGCTTTGCGGGAAAAAGTCACTTCATTCGTCAATATCTGTTGTTTGACGAGCTGCTGCGTCAAGGTGGAACCGCCGCTTTGGCTGCCGAAGCCGGTCAGTTCAGTCACCAACGCCCTCAAAATGGCCTTCGGTACGATTCCATCATGCTCATAAAAATTTTCGTCCTCCGTTGCGATGAGCGCCTCTTTGATTATCGGCGAGATGCTTTCCGATCCGACGGTGGTCCTGACCAAATCTGTGCGTATTTCCGAAATGGCTTCGGTGTTCGCATAGTACATAGTGGAAACAAGCTCGACATTGCCAATGTCTTCAGCCATGCTTTCGTATGTAGGGGCAGTCTCTTTCGAAATCAAATTAGCGAAATAACCCAGACCCGCGCCACCGCCAAAGATGCCCAACAGAATCATCAACAATATGATTCCTGTAAAAATATTCCGGATTACACCAAAAAAAACATTGAAACCAAAAGCTCCTTTTGAAAGAAGAGGCTTCATGTTTGTTTCTGTGTCCATCTTCCGTTTCATTCTTCGCAAAGTCACTTTGCCTTGATCCATACGCTTGTGGGTCCTCTGTTCCCAATCCAAGGCTTTTTCCTTTGTTCTTGCAGCATTTTCTTTCGTGAAAATCCGCTGCAGGCTGCCATTTATCGATTGCCCAAGGCGTTTGAAAAATTCGCCTGTCTTTTTTAGCCATTCTTCCGCTTTATTTCCATCTGGATTGTTCATATGTTCCCTCTTTTCCTTTTCAGGTGGTCACTTATCAGTATAACAAAAAAGCTTTGTCATGACTATTACATAGCACGAACAATCACTAAGTCGGAGGGGCTAAAAAAATCAGCCAGGAAGGTTATCCTGGCTGATTTTTTTGATGCTATGCAGTTGTTGCGGCAGAGGTTTCCGTTGTCTCTCCGATGGCGGCCAAACGCTCCGCTACGTCAGATAGTGTCAATTGATTACGCTGCACATAATAATTCGGCTGGTGGACGCGGCATTCATGCGAGCAGCTGCGCATGTACTTGTGTTCATTTTCTTCGGAACAGAGCATTCTGCGGTTGCAGCTCGGATTGGCGCAATTTGCATAGCGCTCGCATGGTGTACCGTCGAACCAATCCTTTCCGACTACGACATGTTCGACGCGATTGATGTCGACTCCGATGCGCTCATCGAAAACATACATTTTCCCATCCCAAAGGTCGCCTTTGACCGCTTCGTCTTTCCCGTAGGTTGCGATCCCGCCATGCAGTTGGCCGACATCCTTAAAGCCTTCCTTGACAAGCCAGCCTGAGAATTTTTCGCAGCGGATGCCCCCGGTACAATAGGTCACGACACGTTTTTCCATGAATTTTTCTTTGTTGTCGCGGATCCATTGCGGCAATTCGCGGAAGTTTGCGATATCCGGACGGACAGCGCCACGGAAATGGCCAAGGTCGTACTCATAGTCGTTGCGTGCATCAATTACGACTGTGTTTTCGTCGAGGATAGCTTCGCGGAACGCTTCCGGGGACAAGTATGCGCCAGTCAATTCATTTGGGTCAAGGTCGTCTCCTCCCAGGTGCAACGATACGATTTCCTGACGTGGACGGACAAACATCTTTTTGAAAGCATGGCCGTCCGTCTCATCGATTTTGTAAGTGATGTCGTTGAAACGAGGATCTGCGTTCATATGCTCAATGTACGCTTGCGTTTGTTCAACGGTCCCGGAAACCGTTCCGTTGATGCCTTCCGATGCGACCAAAATTCTTCCTTTTAAGCCGATTTCTTTGCAGAATCCTAGATGTTCTTGCGCGAATGTTTCTGCATCCTCTATCGGTGTATATTTATAATAGAGTAGGACACGATATTCTTTTGTCATACTGCTCCCCCTAATTCAATCTGTTTTACTTCGAACGTTATAAAATTATACACATTTTGTAAGCGGAAAGCCAAGAATATGCTCAGCGGGCAAAAAAGGGCGTCATACTTTATAGAGGTGGGCGTTGCGTGCTACACTTGCTGCAGAGGTAAAATGAAAGCGGGGGAATGAGATGGGTATTTGCACACTGATCGTAAATCCGTCGTCGGGAGGCGAAAAAGCTACTGGCTATTTGGACTTGATGAGGACGCGCTTGAGCGAAATGTTTGAAGAGGTCACTGTTAAAAAAACCGAAAAGCAAGGCGATGCCGAAAAGTTTGCGCAGGAAGCGGCAAACCACGGCCATGACGCCGTCTTCTGCATGGGCGGCGATGGCACAGTCAACGAAACCATCAATGGCTTGGCGGTTGCAGGGAAAAGTGTATCTTTCGGGTTCGTTCCGTTGGGCACCGTCAATGACCTTGCAAGAGCGATAGGCATCCCGTTGGACCCTGAGCAGGCCATCAGCATGTTGAGCGAGGCAGCCTTGGTCGTTCTGGACATCGGCAAGGTCAATGATCGTTATTTTGTATCGAATGTTGCCGCCGGTGCGATCCCCGAGGCTGTGGAAGGAGTCAGCGCGGAAGAAAAAACAAAATATGGTCCGCTGGCTTATTTCATCGAAGGAGGAAAAGCATTAGCGAAACAGACCATTCATCGTTTCCGCATTACAGTGGATGGAGAGACCTTTACACAGGAATCGCCACTCATTCTGATCGCGCTGACGAATTCAATCGCCAGCTTCGAAAGTTTTATGCCCCAAGCAAAAGTCGATGACGGCAAGATGCGGATGGTCGTTTTCAAGGAGTTTAATCTGCTGGATTCGCTGAAACTCTTGCCTCAGCTAATCAGAGGCGAAATCAAAAATTCGGATGCTGTCATCTATAAATCATTCAAACACGCCACTATCGCCGTCGAGGATGGCGAAAACCTAATCACCAATGTCGACGGTGATGAAGGGCCGGCATTTCCGCTGGAGATCGAGATACTGCCTTCCTTCATCAAAGTTTACGGGCCGGCAGCCACTTGAATATAAACAAATCCCTACGACCGATGCAATTCAGGTCATAGGGATTTGTTTTGTATCTAGATATATTTTTCGGTCAAACGCAGGAATTCTTCCACGTCTCCCGCCATGATTTCCAAGCCTTGGTTCCAGAAATCCGGCTGCGTGATATCGGCACCAAGATGCTTCATCACGAGGTCTTCAGTCGTCATCGATCCGGTATCCCGCAACAGTGAAATATAGGTTTCTTCAAAATTTCCAGTCTGCTTCATCGATTGCGCGTAAATCCCCAGGCTGAACAGGAAGCCAAACGTGTAAGGGAAGTTGTAGAATGGGACATCATCGATGAAGAAGTGCAGTTTGCTCGCCCAGAATAGGGGATGATAGTCACTCAAAGCCCCTTGGTAAGCCTCCTTCTGGGCAGCCTCCATCAAACCGGACAAACGATCTGCTGTGACAAAACCGTTCATCCTTTCGGTGTAGAATGACTTTTCGAAAAGGTAACGGGCATGGATATTCAGGAACATGGCCGTCGCATTTTCAAGCTTCGTATTGAGCAGGGAAATTTTTTCTACATCACTGCTGGCTTCTCTGACCGTAGCCGCACTGATGATGGTTTCCGCAAAAGTCGATGCCGTTTCGGCGACGTTCATGGCATAGCGCGTATTCAGATCCGGCAGGTCGCGCATTACGTGAGAATGGAAGGCATGGCCCAGCTCATGGGCAAGTGTGCTCATGTCGCTTGCTGAACCCGTAAAGGTCATGAAAATCCGTGATTCTTTCGATTCCGGATAATCTTCGCAATAGCCGCCAGGTCTTTTTCCGGATCGGTTTTCGGCTTCGATCCAGCGGTTTTTGACAGCATCCAAGGAAAAGTCTGCCAGTTTTGGACCGAAGGAGGCAAAGTGTTCGATGATGTAATCGACTGCTTCGTCGAAGCTGAAGGTTTTTGATTGGAAACTGCCGAGCGAAACAGGGGCATCGACATCATACCAAGCCAACTTATCCTTGCCCATCAGAGTGGCTTTGCGATTCAAAAACGAAAGGAACGGCTGTTTGTTTGCACTGATGGCTTGCCACATCGTGTCCAAGGTTTCGCGCTTGATGCGGTTATAACGCAGTGGCTCAACCAAAAAATCCTCATCCTGATGCGCCTCGAAATCAGCCAAACGGAAACCTTGCAGGTGGTTCAGTGTATCGGCGAATGCAGGCGCAAGGGAACCCCAGGCTTTTTCCCATTCAACGAATATTTTTTTGCGGACGCTCGGATCGGGATCGGCATACATCCGGTTCATCGCTTGGCCGGCGGATAGTTCGCTAAAAGTTCCGTCAACCTCTTCAAAAGGAATCTTGATGAAGGATACGAGCGTGTCATAGTGCGCGCTCCAACCGTTGAAACCATCGACACGCAATGTTGCCAATAAGGCTTCTTCCTTGTCGGAGAGGAGGCGGTTGCCTTGTTGGCGCCATTCCGAAAGCGCGAATGCAAGCGGGGAAAAGGCGGGCTTTTCCACCAACTGATTCCAGTCAGTTTCTTTGACTGCGGTTACTTTTTTCTTCAGAGTCGTTTGAATAATCGTTAATTTGCTGTACAATTGAATTATTCGCGCATGGATTGCGCTTGCATCCAAATCCGAGACATCGGCTGATTGGACACCTGTTATGAAACTATTGCATTGCATCAAGGCTTTTGCGTACAGCTCCTCCTGATGAAGCAAATCCTGAAAAACAGGATAATCCGGTTTGTCTTGTTCGGGGTCCCAAGCGGTTGCTGCGGATTCAAAATCCTTCAATCCATCTTGGATCGACTGTATTTTTTCTTGTAGGGCGGGCGAAGAACTTCCTCCTTCAAAAAATGAGTCCAAATCCCAGGTAAGGCTATATTTCATGTTTTTCATCCTCTCAGGCTGAATTGACTAACGTAATGCCATAATTTCATTATAACAATTCCCAACAAAATATAAAAAAGAATTCACATCAAGAAAGGAAAAAAACTGCATGCAAAGAGAACAAAAGAGCAATTCATACATAGTGGGAGCAGTTCTGATCATGGGGTACCTCTATTACCGCGCCACTTTCCAACAAGATTTTTATGCGTTGCCGAACATCATCGCGAACCTGCTGCAGGCACAACCGCTCTCCGGATTATTCGCAACCTTCACCTTCCGCTACGGGGAGCAGGTGATCAGCATTGAGGCATTGGGCTACTTCGGATTTTTGGGATTTTTCGGCAGCAAAATCTGGTTGTTCCTTTCCTACTCCATACTGGCTTACCTTTGGTATGGCGGGCTTTCCGGGAAGATGCGGGAGGCATTTACGCCTATAGTAGTGGCGCTGCTGCTTTCCGTAAGTTACGCTGCTGCGGATGAATTTCACCAGTCGTTTGTGTCTCCGGCATTTGCAATGAAGGAAGACGTGATTTTGGCTGGCATAGGGGCAATTTTGGCGATAATCGCCGGTTGGTTTTTTCTGATAGCCAGAAAAGGCAGAAAGTGAATTGCCATAAGCGGTTACTTTTGATAAAATGATTGAGTAAATTAATAGATGAGAAGAGGGATCTGAATGTCAGGACATTCAAAATGGAGTAAAATCAAAGGCGCAAAAGGCGCTGCAGATCAAAAACGAGGTAAAATTTTCCAGAGATTATCAAAAGAAATTTATATGGCTGCAAAAAACAGCGGTCCGGATCCCTCATCTAACCCGAGCCTGCGCATGATCATCGATAAAGCGAAAGCGGCGAACATGCCGAACGACAACATCACACGCGCCATCAAAAAAGCAACATCTGCTGGAGAAGGCGAAAACTATGAAGAAATCACTTATGAAGGCTACGGCCCGAACGGTGTCGCTGTTTTGGTCCATGCTTTGACCGACAACCGCAACCGTACCGCTACAAACATCAGAGTCGCTTTCAACAAAAACGGAGGATCTTTGGGAGAATCCGGTTCAGTGAGCTACATGTTCGACCGCAAAGGTTATATCGCAATCGAGCGCGAAGACTTGGAAGTGGATGAAGACGCGATGTTGATGAGCGTGTTGGAAGCCGGTGGGGAAGAGTTGCAGACAAGCGATGAAGTATTCGAAATCTACACAGATCCTACCGATTTTGATGCGGTATGTGAAGAATTGAAGGCAGAAGGCTACGTGTTGGCCGAAGCGGAAGTCACGATGGTTCCGCAAACATTGTCGGCTATCGCAGCGGACAAAGAAACGCAATTCAGAACGATGCTGGAAAAACTGGAAGACGATGATGACGTCTCCGAAGTATTCCACAACGCTGATCTGGACGACGAAGAATAACATTTTACAGAGAATCAAACCCGGTTGCCTACTTGTCAGCAGACAGTGGAAGGCAACCGGGTTTTTTTCGGATTTGGCTTTGCTCCTAATAGACAATCCCGTTGTTGAAATCGCTTTCTTCTTTGGCTTGTAGTATAATTTAGTTAGCCAAAGTCGATCTTTCCTTGGACTTTTCGAACAAGGCTCTTAAAGAGAAGCTATCATTATCCGATCGGGATAAACAACGAATGGGGGAACAGCGGTATGGCAAAAATAATATTTGTGATTGCACCTGAAGATTTCCGCGACGAAGAATTATTCATGACCCAGGAAGAAATTGCAAAATGCGGACATGAAATGTGGATCGCCAGCCACAAGACCGGGACCTGCATGGGTGTGCATGGCGGAATCGCGCAGTCGGATCTCTTGGTTGAGGATGTCGATACGACCAGTTTTGATGGAGTGGTGTTTGTTGGAGGAACGGGCAGCCGCGTTTTCTTCGACGATCCGCATGCGTGGATGTTGGCGCAGGCAATGAATGGGCAAGGCAAAATGGTTGCTGCAATCTGCATCGCACCGGTCATCTTAGCGAACGCGGGTTTACTTAAGAAGAAAAATGCAACTGTTTTCGAATCTGAGATTGCAGCTATCGAAGCCAAAGGCGCAGTTTACTCTGAGTCCGATGTGACAGTGGATGGCAACCTCATCACTGCTAGCGGTCCGGATCAAGCAAAACAGTTTGGGTTGGAAATCTGCAAGTTTTTGGCTGGTTAAAGCGGAAACACGGCTGGTGGTGAGGAACTGGAGGCGGCAGGAATATGGAAGAACTGAAAGCCAGAATCGATTCGTTGAAGGAACAGGATCCCATCAAAATGCAGGATCTGGAAAGGAAGTACGGATTGCTGAAGTTCGAGCTGCTGGAAGCGAAGAAAGCAGTCGAACTGCAGGAAATCACCTTTGCAGATGTGAAAGGCGAATGGATCAAAGACAATTCGGAAGAAAACCTCGCCGTTATGCGCGAGGAGGAACAGAACCTGAAGATTGCCAAATTGAACTACAGCGCCGCAGTGGAGAAGATGGACATCATGAAAACCGTCGTTTTCCTGCTTTCCTGACAGGGTGAAAACAGTAAGATAAAGAAGCATCCATAACCAAAAAAGAACGGCTAGGACTATTTCAAATGTCCTTGCCGTTCTTTTTTGGTTATGGAGTTTAGCGATCATTCCGACTGTTCGTCGATGAAGTCGTTGATTTTTTGTTGGTAGTGCTCATCAGAAATCAAATAAGAGAATCCCTCGCCGATGACGCTTTGGGCTTCGCTGATTGTGAAGAAAGCCTTCGGATCGATGGCTGTCACAATCCGGTTGAGCGGCATCAATTGCTGTCTGTTGACGACAATCAAAATCACCTTCTTCTGGCTTTTGGAGTAATAGCCTTCGCCTTCCAAAAAGGTCATTCCGCGACCGATTTTTTTATCGATTGCCTCAGCGATTTCCTGATACCGCTCCGAGATGATCAGAACTTGTTTCTTCGGATTGAACCCTTCCAGGATGAAATCCAGCACTTTCGTTTGCACATAGAGATGCACGACAGTCAAAACGACATTCTCCAGCCCGATCACGAAGATGGAAGGTCCAACGACGAATAGGTCCAATACGACCAGTGCGACACTGGTACTCCAGCCGAGATATTTATTAATAATCAAGGCGATGATATCAGTACCGGCCGTCGAACCGCCTGCCTGCATCACGAGACCCAAGCCTGTGCCAACCAAAAATCCGGAGCAAAGCGGCGCTAGAATGATTGTTTCCATCGGATAGCGCCAAGCCGCCGTCAGATAAAGAAACACCGACATCAACAGCGTGGCCAAAAGCGTCAGCCTCATGGTCGATTTTTCCAAAAAGCGGAACCCGATGACCAGAATGATGGCGTTCAAAACGAAACTCGTTATGGCTACCGGAACATTCATGGTATAGAAGGCCAACAAACTAATGCCGGTGACGCCGCCTTCACCAAGATGGTTCGCAACGGAAAACATATTGATGCCCACCGCGAACAGAAATGTTCCGATCGCAATCAGAAGAATCGAACCAACAACGTTCTTTTTCAAAAAAGTTCACCTCCCTAATATTGAGTGATCCCGCTTGTTTTTCGCGTGTGGGACCGCTATTTATGCCAATATAACATATTTTCAACTAAGTTTCTCGTCGGAGAAAGAGCGGATGCGAGGATTTTGCAGAAGCTATAAGTGACGGCAAAATAGAAATGAGGTGATGATATGGAAGAAAAAGCAGAGAGCCTATTGGCCGATGCGATGCGGCTGGGTGTTTCCGACATCCATCTGCTCCCTTATGAAGACCACTACGAACTCTTTTTCCGCGTGAGTACCGGCTTGTCGAAAGTATCGGTGTATACAATCGAAAAGGGTGAACGACTGATTTCTTATTTTAAATTCCTTTCGAACATGAATGTGGGCGAAAGGCGGAAACCCCAATCCGGTGCTGTCAGGTACCGGCTGAACGGCAAAAAAATAGAACTGAGACTGTCCACCATCGCAAATTTCCGCTACCAAGAGTCGCTTGTCATCCGCATGCTGTACGTAAATCCGGGTTCTGAGCCGGGTTTGCACGCATTTTTCCCGGCCCAGGAGGCGGAGTTGCTCGAACTGTTGGACCATAAGAGCGGGCTGGTGCTGTTTTCCGGACCTACCGGTTCCGGGAAAACAACCACCATCTATCATTTGTTGCGCAGGAAATACGCCGATGAACCGCTGCAGATCATTACGATGGAGGATCCAGTCGAAATTGAGGAGCCGCTGTTTCTGCAGGCCGAAGTGAACGAAGCTGCGGGCATCACGTACGATCTGCTGATCCGCCAGTGTCTCCGCCACCATCCGGACATCCTCGTCATAGGCGAAATCCGGGATGAAGAAACGGCCAAAATGGTAGTGAGAAGCGCATTGACCGGACACTTGGTGATCGCAACGATCCATGCCAAAGAGTCGTTCGGGGTATTGGAAAGGCTGCGGGAACTGGCTATTTCTTCCGAACAAATGAATCAGACGCTGCTCGCTGTCGTCTCCCAACGTCTGATTGCAAAATATTGTCCGTTGTGCTCCGGTAAGTGCACGATTCACTGTTCCCACTATCAGGTAAACGAAAAGTCGGCTGCCATCTACGAAATATTGGCAGGCAAGGAACTGCAGAATCATCTGCAGAACAAGGAGGACGGAAAGCGGTTTGTCACTCTGAATGATAAATTGCGAAAAGCCTATGCATGTGGATACATTACGGAGAAGAATTACCTGGAGAATCTCGTCTGAAAAACGTTGGCAGGCAAAAGAGCAGGCATATTTTCTGAGGCGCTTGGGTGAATTGCTGAAGGAAGGTTTTTCGTTGTCCGACGGGCTCGCTTTTCTGAAGATGATGCAGCCGAAGCGAGTGGACGATATCCAGCGCATGCTGGCCAAACTGGAAACAGGCATCAATCTTGCTGATGCATTGGCAGGATGCGGCTTTTCGGAGCAAGTCGTATCGCAGCTGCGGCTATCCTTCCTTCACGGGAAATTGACGGAAACTTTGCTGTTTTGTTCAGACTTCCTGACGGAAAAGGACAAACAGCTGCATAAGCTCAGAAAAGTCTTGATCTACCCGTTATTTTTGCTGGTCTTCGCGAATGTTATGCTGATCGCGATCAGGCAGGTCCTGCTGCCCAGTTTGGAAACGATGCTGGTGCCCTCGGAAGAAGGTTCCGGCCTGATGATCCGAATCATCCTGAATTACCTGGAAAACCTGCCGCTCATCATTTTGGGCACTATGGCATTAGGAGCCGGTGTGTTCCTGTTGTCAAAAAGTTATTTGAAAAAGAAGTCAGCTTTCCAAAAGTCGTTGCTGTTCTGCAGGGTTCCGCTCTTCAGCAAATGGGTCCAACTCTACTACTCCTTTTTCTTCTGCCGGGAATATGCCTATTTCTTCCGCAATGGCATGCAGTTGAACCAAATCGTTTCGCTGATGCGCGGCGATGAAGGGACTGCCTGGATGAAGGAAATATCCGGATTGGTTGAGGAAGGGCTGATGCAAGGCGATAGCCTGACGACAATCATCAAGCGTTACCCCATCTTCAAAGAGGAGATGGGATGGATCATCTATCACGGCGAGCTCACCAGCCAGTTGCCGATCAAGTTGAGCATGTACAGCGAAGAATGTTTCCGACTGCTGATTGCGGACATCGAACAGAAAATCGGTTGGCTGCAGCCTGTCCTGTTTCTCATGGTCGCTGTCATCGTGATGGCAATCTATCTTATATTATTGATGCCAATGCTTAGTTCATTAGGAGGTATGTATTAATGAAAACGATCAAAAAAACACTAAAAAACAAACAAGGTTTCACACTTATGGAAATGGTCCTGGTCCTGTTCATCATCTCGGTGCTGATGCTGATGATCATCCCGAATGTGGCGAACACCAAGAAAAGCGTTGAGACCAAAGGGACGGATGCTTTGGCGGTCGTCGTGCAGACCCAGGCCAACATGTACGAACTCGATACAGGTACTGAAGCGGCGAGTTTCACTGTCCTGAATACGGCGGGGTACCTCAGTGACAAACAGGTGACTGAAGCGACCGCCAAACTGACGATAACCGCCGGCGAAGTTGAACCGATTGAAGTTGTTGTCACGCCTTGATGATGAGCTGACCGATGCGCAAGAGCGGATTCACTTTGTTCGAAAGCCTATTGGTGCTGTTGATCGCAGCTATGATTTTGCTGCTGACCCCGCAATTGGAAACCGCAACGGATGAATTCGCGTTCAATCTGTTTTTGGACGATTTCCTGACGGAACTGCACACGGCGCAGAGTTACGCGGTCATCACCGGTAACGGCGTCAATATGGATGTCGTACGGCCAATCGGGGCAACGCATTACGCTGATTTCAAAGACAGTGCCGGATCGGACCGCTACATCAACCGCAAGCTGCTGTTGCCTGAAGGATCAAGAGTGATCCAAGGCTACACCGGATTTATCAAAGGGGGCAGCGGTTATCTGCAGCCGAACACTATCATCATGGAAACAGCTCGTTATCGCTATACCATCACAATCCAATTGGGGAGCGGTCGTTATGAAGTCAACAAAGCTAAACGATAGCAGCGGTTATATGCTTTTCGAAAGTCTTATCGCTTTGGCCATGGTCAGCATCTCCCTTTACGTGCTGATTCCGCATTCCGTTCAATTTTTCACGACTTTGAAAGCGGCAGGTGAGGAAGTTGCCTGTTGGCGGGTTGCGCAGGACCAGATGCAAGTCATCGCCAAGGAAGGCAGCCCGACCGGAAGTCAGGCTTCCGGAAGGATGCTGTTCATCACTACTTGGAATCCGGAAACCGCACAGTTGATTGTGAACGGTTGTGATGGTACAGAAAGGGTGAAGGTGCATGCTGAGGAAATCCAAGCGGAAGCCCCGTAAACAATCGCAAGCCGGATTCACTTTGTTGGAAGCGGCATTTGCACTGGTTGTCAATACGATGGTGCTCCTGCTGATGATGGGAGGCATGGAAGTGATCCGCACTGTGAATATCCAGATGGAGAAGACCCAGGATGCGGAATGGCATCTTTTCCTGATCCAACTCGAGCATGAATTGGAGGATGAGTTGCTGGTTCAAAAGACCAGTACGACCATCCGCACCAAATCGAAAAATCCGGCCGATCCGGCTGTGTATACCTATGAATTCCGGATCAATAAAGTCCTGCGTTACAAAAACGGGGTCGGCTATCATCCGATGCTGATGCATGTCAAAGCACTGAACTACGAGGTGACCAATGAGGGGATTTCTATCCAGGCTACGCTTTCGGACAACCAGATGCGCAGAGCGCATCTCATCCTGCCGAAGGCACCCGTTTGAAGGTGATCGTTCTCAGAGAACTGCTGGCTCCATCCTGCCGATCACCATTTTCTACCTGTTCCTTTCACAAATGATGCTTTTCGGAATAATAAGGGTTTATGAGAATCAGCTCTATCTGTACAGATTGACGGAAAACCATTACAAAGCGCAAACTTTGCTGGCCTATACAGACTACTGGCTAAAGAATAATAATGAAGCATCGACTCCGGAAAGTCGGATCGTTCCAGCTGTCTTGTCTTTCGAAGAAGGAGTCGTGCACTGCATTGCGGATGCGACCGGCAAAGTAACTGCCACCGTGACCCTGCAAAATGACTACAGCGAAACGGTGGTGTTGGAATTCCTGTCTCCGTAGTGACAAGCAGGAAATGTTGTGCTTTAAATCGGTGCACGAGGCCTATATTATAGCGAGACGCACAAACAAGCTGACTTGTTTGTGCGTTTTTTGTATGCCCGCTGTTTTGGAAAGTGTTGTGGATGTAAGCTGTCGTCTGCAAGTCGGATATTCCCTCTATCTATGCGGGCTATTTTTTGATATAATGGATAGGTATGTTTGTAAACAAACAGGCTATTTTTTTTGGAAGGAAGTATGTGAAATGAGTAGAGTCTCAAAATTGCAGGCTGCCATCAAAGCGAAGAAGATGGATGCAATGCTGGTGACAAGTCAATATAACTTACGTTATGTTTCCAATTTTACGGGTACGACCGGTTTGGCGGTCATCACTCAAGAGGAAGCTTTTTTTGTGACCGACTTCCGTTATACCCAGCAAGCTGCATCACAGGCGCAGGGTTTTCAGATTATTCAGAATAAAGGACCGATATTCGATGAAGTGAAAAAGATCGTGGAGGAAAAGGGCCTCTCATCACTAGGTTTCGAAGACGCCATCATGTCTTTCCGTAGTGTTGAGGATCTGGAGGACATGGTGACGTGCGATCTGATTCCTGCTTCAGGCATCATCGAGGAATTGCGGGAAGTCAAAGACGAAGCAGAAATTCAGACTATCAGACGGGCTTGTGAAATTACGGATGCCGGATTTGTGTTCATCCTTGACCACATCCGTCCGGGGGTTTCGGAAATAGAGATCGCCAACCGCCTGGATTTCCACATGCGCGAATTGGGAGCGAGTGGCGTTTCTTTCGAAACGATTGTCGCCAGCGGCATCCGTTCCGCTATGCCGCATGGTGTGGCCAGTCCGAAGTTGATCGAAAAAGGCGACTTCGTGACACTGGATTTCGGTTGCTATTACAATGGCTATGTTTCGGATATGACCCGCACAGTTTCAGTGGGGCAACCGCATGCAGAATTGAAGAAGGTTTACGAGATTGTTCTGGCTGCCCAATTGCGTGTGAATGCAACGGCAAAAGCGGGTATGACCGGCATCGAAGTCGACAGTGTCGCACGCGATTACATTACGGAACAAGGGTACGGAGATGCGTTCGGCCACTCCAACGGACATGGAATCGGTTTGGAGATACATGAGGGACCGAATACATCGCAAAAAGCCGGAAAAGTGCTTGTGCCAGGCAATGTCATCACGAATGAACCGGGAATCTATCTCGCCGGTCTTGGCGGTGTCCGGATTGAAGACGATCTTGTGATCCGCGATAACGGCAACGAGATTTTGACACATTCTCCAAAAGAATTGTTTATTTTGTAAAAAAATAGAATCCAAACCAAAATAATGGTAAACTTATTTCAAATGAGTTGCCACAGGAGGAATTATTAATGATTTCAGTAAATGATTTTAAGACAGGCCTGACGATCGAAATTGATGGAGGGTTATGGAAAGTTGTCGATTTCCAACACGTAAAGCCAGGTAAAGGTGCGGCTTTCGTCCGTTCAAAATTGAAGAATCTTCGCACAGGAGCTGTGCAGGAAAAAACTTTCCGTGCGGGTGAAAAAGTCGGGAAAGCGCATATCGCGAACCGCAAAATGCAATTTCTGTACGAGAGTGCCGGTGCTTATGTCTTCATGGACACAGAAAACTATGAACAGATCGAATTGAATGCAAGCCAAATCGAATATGAATTGAACTATCTGAAAGAAAACATGGAAGTCAACATCCTGATGTACGAAACAGAAACAATCGGTGTCGATCTTCCGAACACAGTAATCCTGCGAGTGGAAGAAACTGAGCCAGGCATCAAGGGAGATACAGCTTCAGGCGGTTCAAAACCTGCTAAAATGGAGACTGGATTGATGGTCAACGTACCATTCTTCGTGAATGCGGATGATATGCTTATCGTCAACACAACAGACGGTTCTTACGTATCCCGCGCATAATGTTTCCCAAGAAAGGAGAATGACAGATGATGGAAGAAACAAACATTCCTTTAGCAAACGGTCCGGCTCCGCTGGGAGAGATTGAAATTGCTCCTGAAGTGATTGAAGTGATCGCGGGAATTGCAGCGAATGAAGTAGAAGGTGTTTATGCGATGCAAGGGTCTTTCAAGACTGGCGTCAATGAATTATTGGGACGCACTGCCCATAACAAAGGTGTACATTTGACAGTCGACGAAAATGGTTTGGCGGTTGATGTGTACTGTTACATCAAGTACGGGACTTCAGTACCGAAAGTCGCTTTGGATATGCAAGAAAAAGTGAAGGAGCAAGTCCTTTACATGAGCAATCTAGAAGTTTCACAAGTGAACGTCCATGTGGTTGGCCTTGTCGCACCGAAGTCCGAAGACAATGCCTATCTTGATTTGGATACAGAATTGGGGGAGAATGCGTGAGCACTTCCCATTTAACCAGAAGAGAAATCCGTGAAAAGGCGCTCCAAGCCCTTTTTCAATTGAAAACGAACGAAGAATTGACCCCTGAAGAAGCCATCAAGCAAGCGGTTTTGAGCGATTCAGAGGAGTGGAACAGCGAAGAGGATGTCGAAATCCAGGATTATCCTTATTTGGTCACATTAGTGCATGGTGTGTTGGATAATCAAGCGGCGATCGATGAAGCGATCCAACCTTACCTGAAGAACTGGACTGTGGGCAGATTGGCCAAAGCAGATGCTTTGATCATGCAGATTGCTGCTTATGAAATGCTGTTGGGAGATACGGAACAAGTACCTCAAAGGGTAGCGTTGAATGAAGCAATCGAGATTTCAAAGCTTTATTGCGATGAACAATCGAGCAAATTCATCAATGGCGTATTGTCCAACCTCATTCCTAAAACGGAAAATCCTTAATGCTTCGGCATAAGGGTTTTTCTTTTTTTGTCGATGAATTCGGGCATGCCAAGCCCGCTTTTCTAACCGTAATCAAAGATAATATGTTAAAATAAACGGTAACACCAAGGAAAAGGAGATTGATTAATGGAAACGATTATCATGGATGGAAAAGGCTTAGCAAAAAAAATGCAGGATCAGATGAAAGAACAGGTAGCAGCATTGACAGCAGAAGGGAAAACCCCGGGTCTTTGCGTCATTTTGGTCGGCGAAGATAAAGCAAGCCAAGTCTATGTCCGCAATAAAGAGAAGCAATCCGAAGCAATGGGTATGAATTCACGTGTCGTTCGTCTTGCAGCAGACATTTCCGAAACAGATCTCCTGGCAGAAGTTGAAAAACAGAACCAAGATGACAGCATGCACGGCATTTTGGTTCAGCTGCCCTTGCCGAAACACATAGATGAACAAAAAGTTTTGCGCGCCATCCGTTACGAGAAGGATGTGGATGGTTTCCATCCGATGAACGTCGGCAACTTCTTCCTGGGCAATGAATCAGCTTTGCCATGCACACCGTACGGCATCATGAAAATTTTGGAAGAATACAACATCGAACTTGAAGGTAAAAAAGCATTAGTGATCGGCCGCAGCAATATCGTCGGCAAACCGATGTCCATCATGCTTATGAACGAAAATGCGACAGTCACGATTGCCCATTCACGCACTAAAAACCTGAAAGAATTGGCTAAAGAAGCCGACATCCTGGTTGCAGCGATCGGCAGAGGCCATTTCGTCACTGCTGATTTCATCAAAGAGGGCGCAGTCGTAATCGACGTAGGGATGAACCGCAGTGCAGAAGGTAAATTGATCGGCGACGTGGACACGGCCGCTGCAATGGGCATCGCAAGCCATATCACGCCAGTTCCAGGCGGTGTCGGTCCGATGACCATCACGATGCTGTTGCAACAAACAATCGATAAAGGAAAATAATCAAGGAGGCACAAAGTTGGAACCTGTCTATCTCAGCGTCACCGCTCTAACCAAATACATCAAAAGAAAATTTGATGCCGATCCTTATCTCGAACGTGTCTACCTTACTGGTGAAATATCCAATTATCGTCCGCGTCCGGGCCATCAATACTTCAGTCTGAAGGATGACCATGCCGTCATCTCGGCAGTGATGTACAAAGGCAGATTCGACAAGTTGACCTTCAAGCCCAAGGAAGGGATGAAGGTCATGCTCATCGGACGGGTGAATGTCTACGAATCGGGCGGAACCTACAATATCATGGTCGAGCATATGGAACCGGATGGGGTCGGTGCTTTGTACCAAGCGTTTTCGGAACTGAAGGAAAAATTAACGCGCGAAGGGTTATTTTCCCTGCCGAAGAAAAAGCTCCCAGTATTTCCGAAACGCATCGCCATAGTCACCAGTTCAAGCGGTGCCGTCATCCGGGACATCATGACGACTGTGAAAAGAAGATACCCGATCGTCCAGCTCGTGCTCTATCCGACCATTGTGCAAGGAAAGGATTCAGCTGCCAACATCATAAAGAATCTGAAAGCAATTGAGCAAAAAGGTGATTTTGATGTGGTCATCGTCGCAAGAGGTGGCGGCTCCATTGAGGATCTTTGGTCCTTCAATGAGGAAACAGTCGTCCGCCAAATAGCGGCCATGAGTGTCCCGGTCATCTCTTCCGTAGGGCATGAAACGGATACGACGTTGGCCGACTTTGTTGCGGATGTCCGCGCCGCTACTCCAACAGCAGCGGCGGAGTTGTCTGTGCCTGTGTTGAGCGATGTCATCCGTTATATCCATCAGATCGACAACAGACTCTATCAAAAGATGCGGCATCTGCACACGATACAAAAACAGCGATTGAATCGCGCCATGCAATCCTATATCTTCAGACAACCGGAGAGGATGTATGAAGGCTATGCCATCAAAGCGGATCAGGCACAACAACGCCTGGCAAATCAGATGCAGCAGCAGATCCAACTGCGGTCAAATGAGCTGCAAAGGCTGCAATTGCGCCTTGAAAACCGCAATCCTGCAAGGGAAGTGCAGCTGGCCGGCAATCGCAGACAACAGCTCGCCGATGAGCTGCAAAGGGCCATGGGTCGCTATTTGAAACAAAAGGAAATGCACCTGACATCGGCTATGCAATCGTTGGACTTGTTGAGTCCGTTGAAGATCATGTCGCGCGGGTACACTTATACGACAAGGAACGGGGACGTAGTCGCCTCCGTCAAAGAGTTGCACAGCGGCGATAAATTGAAGGTGAATTTTTCGGATGGTTATGCCGAAGCAGAAGTAAAACATGTGGTGGAGGAAAAATGATGAAGGCCGAAAAGAAAGTAAGTTTTGAAGAAGCGATGAACCAATTAGAAGCTATTGTAACAAGACTGGAAGCAGGGGATGTTCCATTGGAAGAGGCATTGGAGCAATTCAAGGTCGGGATGGATCTCAGCAAGTATTGCCAAGATACTTTGAACAATGCTGAAAAAACGCTGACGAAAATCATCAACCCGGATGGCTCGGAAGCGAATTTTGAAGAGCTGGCAACCCAACCCGAAGGAGAATGACAAGCATGAATCTTAGCGAATTTAAATCGGAATGGATTCCTCGATTCGATGCTTTCCTCTACTCGGAGTTGGATGCACGTGTGCCTTCGCAAGAAAATCTGCACAAAGCGATGGCGTATTCTTTAATGGGGGGCGGAAAAAGAATTCGCCCTCTTTTAGTGTTGGCGACCATTTCGTTGGCAAACAGTGAAATTTCGGAGGGCTTCGCAGCTGCAGCCGCTTTGGAATATATCCATACTTATTCCTTAATCCATGATGATCTGCCTGCTATGGATGATGATGATTACAGACGGGGGCGCTTAACTTCCCATAAAGTATTCGGAGAATCCACCGCCATCCTTGCAGGGGACGCGTTGCTGACTGCTGCTTTCGAAATCCTTGCGGAATCCTCTGTCATTTCGGCAGACAAAAAAATCAAACTGATCGGCTTATTAGCGAAAGCCTCGGGTCCGAACGGAATGATCGCCGGACAGATGGATGATGTAGAGGGTGAAAAGAAGGCGCTGACACTAGAAGAGTTGAAGCACGTGCACGATAACAAGACCGGCGCATTGATAAGATACGCTGTCACTGCGGGATGTCTCATCGCGGATGCGGATGAACCGTTCATAACCGAGATGGAAAGATTCTCCAGACACTTGGGTTTGGCTTACCAGATCCACAATGATCTAAAGGATGTCGTGTTGGATGAGGCCGAGACGGGCAAAACCATCCATCATGATGCCGCATTGAACAAAAATACATACCCATCGTTATTGGGTGTCACCGGATCCATCCACCAACTGAACGGCGTGATCCGCCAAGCGGAAGACTGCCTGGACCGAGTGGCACTTTCCAATGGCGATGCGGAAGATAAAATAGATGTATTCCGCCAATTATTGGACTATGTCAGAATATAACGGGAGATTACCATGGAAAAAGAAAGATTGGATTTACTTGTAGTACAACAGGGCTTGACAGATTCCCGTGAAAAAGCTAAAAGATTGATCATGGCTGGGCAAATCTATGACGAAAACAACCAGCGTTACGACAAACCAGGCGAAAAGATTTCCGTTGAGAAAACCCTCCATATAAAAGGAGAAACATTGAAATACGTGAGCCGTGGCGGATTGAAACTTGAGAAAGCCATCGCTTTATTCCAAGTGGACCCCAAGGACAAAATCTTTTTGGATATCGGCAGTTCAACGGGTGGCTTTACGGATGTCGCGCTGCAAAATGGGGCGAAGCTTTGTTATGCGTTGGATGTTGGCTACAATCAATTGGATTGGAAATTGCGCCAGGATGAACGCGTCGAGGTCATGGAGCGGGTGAATTTCCGTTACAGCAAGCTGGAGGATTTTGAAAAAGGGCAGCCGGAGATGGCTTCCATTGACGTATCCTTCATTTCACTGAAACTGATTTTGCCGGTTCTGAAAGAAATCATCGCAGTCGGTGGAGACGTCGTTGCGCTGATCAAACCGCAGTTCGAAGCCGGAAGAGGGAAGATCGGCAAAAAAGGCATTGTCAGTGATCCAGCAGTCCATAATGAAGTGTTGAAGGATATTTTGGATTTTGCTTCCCTGACCGGATTCGATGTGAAAAATCTGAGCTTCTCTCCTATCACTGGTGGAACCGGAAACATCGAATTTTTGGTTCATTTACAGGCCAATGAGCATGCGCCAGGTATCGTCTCTCCAGAAATCGACAGCCCGCAGATTGTCAAAGAGGCTTATCTGCAGCTAAAAAGCAAATCAATCTCAATTTCCGATAAATAGGCGTTTTAAGGAACTGTTGCGAAGGGGAATGCGGAATGTTACAAGAGTTGTCCATTAAAAATTTTGCAATAATTGAAAATCTTCAAGTGAGTTTCGACGAGGGTATGACTGTGCTGACTGGGGAAACCGGAGCAGGGAAATCCATCATCATCGATGCCGTCGGTCTGTTGGCAGGCGGAAGAGGATCCAACGATTTGATTCGATACGGCGAAAACAAGACGGTCATCCAAGGGCTTTTCAGTATTCCCGAAAACGCCAAGACAGTGTCCGTGTTGGAATCGTATGGAATAGAAGCGGATGGGAACCAAGTTCTGCTGCAACGGGAACTTTCCCGGAACGGTAAGAACATTTCCCGCGTCAACGGCACAATCGTAACGGTTGCGACTCTGCGCGAAGTCGGCGAAACGCTGATCGATATCCACGGACAGAACGAGCATCAAGAATTGATGGATCCACAAAAACATATTGACCTGCTGGATCAGTTCGCCGGGAATGAACTGAGAGAAGTCAAAATGACATATCTCAATACTTATTCCAAATATGTGGATACACGTAAGCAATTGATCCAATTGAAGACAGACGAGAAAGAAACAGTCCAAAGAATCGACTTGTTGACTTTCCAAATCAAGGAAATCGAGCAAGCGCAGTTGAAAGATCCTGAAGAGGATGAAAAACTGGAAGAAGAACGGAACCTGCTCGTCAATTATCAAAAAGTCATGCAAGCTTTAACGAGTGCGTACGATTCAATGCAGAACAGCGAAGAGAACGGCATCGACAAAATCGGTCTCGGCATGGCGGCGTTGGAAAAAGTGCAGGACATCAATCCGGTCTATCAGGCAATCGCATCCTCGGTATCGGCAGCGTATTACCAACTGCAGGAATGCGCCGGGGACATCCTGTCAGAGATCGAGCAATTGTCCTACGATGAAGGGCGCTTGAACGAAATCGAGAACCGATTGGAATTGATCCGCCAGTTGAAGCGGAAATACGGAAACACAATCAGTGAAGTGCTGGGGCATTACGAAAAGATATCCCAAGAGCTGGATCTGATCGAAAACCGGGAAAGCTACCTTGAGAAACTCAATGTGGACTACAATAAAGCAAAAGAAGAGATTTTGGCTATCGGCAAACAACTGACAGCCATCCGCGGAAAAGCCGCAGTCGTTCTGGAAGAACAGATCCAACTGCAGTTAAAGGAACTTTACATGGAAAAGGTCCTTTTCAAGACTGTTTTCCATGTACAACCTGGGAAGCTTGCGATTACGGATAACGGGTTGGACCACGTGGAATTCTATATCGCTACGAACGTCGGCGAACCCCTGAAAGCATTGGCCAAGGTGGCCAGCGGCGGCGAACTCTCACGGATGATGTTGGCCATGAAGGCTATCTTTACCAAAACGCAAGGCATCACCAGCATCATCTTTGATGAGGTTGATACAGGTGTTTCGGGCAGGGTAGCGCAAGCGATAGCCAATAAGATCCACTTGGTGGCCAGTTACTCGCAGGTGCTCTGCATCACGCATCTTCCGCAGGTGGCAGCGATGGCGGATCAGCATCTCTATATAGAAAAAGAGATCATTGCCGATCGGACAAAGACGCATGTCAAACCGCTGTTCGGGCCTGAACGCATCAACGAAGTCGCACGCATGTTGGCGGGTACCGATATCACGGAGCTCTCATTGGCCCACGCAAAAGAATTGCTGCAGTTGGCCGATACCGAAAAAAACAAAGCTTGAATTAAAAACTGCGCAGAGGAGCAGACCGGAAGGATTGGGGAGATTGGCATACACTAAAATCATCGCGCATAGGGGCAGTCGTGGAACCCGACCAGAAAATACGCTTGAGTCTTTTCAGGAAGCGCTGAAAGTTGCAAGCGACGGCATTGAATTGGACGTCCATCTGACTAAAGATGGTGAAGTCGTGGTCATCCATGATGAGACCGTGGACCGCACGACATCCGGAAAAGGCTATGTAAAAGAGATGACGCTGGAACAATTGAAAAAATTGGATGCCGGCAGCTGGTTCGATCCGAAATACAGCAACGCCCGCATCCCGACGCTCCAAGAGGTGTTGACCCTTTTGGCTGAGAATCATTTTTCAGGCGTCCTTAATGTTGAATTGAAGACGGATGTGTTTCAATATCCCGCAATCGAAGAAAAGGTGCTTGCTTTGGCAGAGCCTTATCTTGCCCAATTTTCGGTCATCTACTCCAGTTTCCATTATGAGACCTTGAAAAAAATCAAGGCGTTGCGCCAAGACTCGAAAATTGCCCTACTTTTCAGCAAGAAAGGCAAGCAACAAATGGAGCTGGGTGAAGGCATCACTGTAGAGGGTTGGCATCCGAAATTCTCGATTCTGCGCAGTCTGCCCCCTTTCGAACAATCCAAGATCCCGCTACGCGTTTGGACGGTGAATCGAAAGGTCGAAATGCAAGTCTGTCTGCGCAAAAATATCGATTCGATGATCACGGATTATCCGGAACGCGCACTGCAGATGAGAAAGGTGATTCAGGGTGTCTGAAACAACAAAAAGAAAATTATCTAAAATCATGGTCATTGTCGGCCCTACAGCAGTCGGAAAAACCGCACTTAGCATCCGACTGGCAAAAAAATACAACGGCGAAATCATCAACGGAGATTCCATGCAGGTATACAAAGGCTTGGACATCGGGACCGCGAAGGTGACCGAGGAAGAAGCAGAAGGCATCCCGCATCATCTGTTGGATATCGTTCCGATTGAGCAGGATTACACTGCGTCCGACTTCAAAAGGGACGCAAGACTAGCCATCGAGGCGATCATCGCAAGAGGCAAGCTTCCGATTGTGGTCGGAGGTTCGGGCCTTTATATAGAAGGACTTTTGTTTGATATGCAGTTCGGCGGTGTGGCTGCCGAAGATCTTCACTACCGGAAACAATTGGAAGCTGAATTGGAACGGACCGATGCCATGCATGTATGGAAGCAATTGCAGGGGCAGGATCCCAAAGCGGCTGAACAGATCCACCCGAACAACAGCAGAAGGGTCATCCGCGCTTTGGAAGTGATCCATTTCAGCGGGAAACGCTTCTCGGGTCAGGCCGATCGGGAAGCAGAGCCTCATTATGATGCACTCTTGATCGGTCTTGACACCGATCGAAGCGTTCTTTACGAGCGCATCAACCGGCGCGTTGATCTGATGGTTGCAGGCGGACTGGTTGAAGAAGCAAAAGCCCTCTTTGACAGGCAATTGCCTGCCAAGACGCAAGCGACGAGAGGCATCGGATACAAAGAATGGTTCGCTTATTTCAATGGTGAGGTCACATTTGAAGAGGCCACAGAAATGCTGAAGCAAAATTCAAGGCGCTATGCCAAGAGGCAGTTGACCTGGTTCCGGAACAGAATGAGCGGCATCCATTGGTTTGATCTGGTTCAGAACGATCAAGAGATGCAGAAAATCGAAGATTCAGTCGACTCGTTCTTAGCCTAATAGATGAGTATGAACGAAAAAAGAAAGTTGGAAATTTTATGGAAAATACGAAAGAAAAAGTTATTTTGGTGAATGTTCAGACGAATCAAACAGATGAAGCCTTTGAATACCAACTGAGAGAACTGGCGGAATTGACCGAAACCGCGTTAGGGGAAGTTGTCGGCGTATTGACCCAAAAGAGGGATCGCAAAGATTCCCGCACAGTCATCGGCAAAGGCAAAGTGGAAGAACTGGTGAATTTGTGTGCAGAGCTGGAGGCGGATACCGTCATTTTCCAGCAAGAACTTTCTTCTAAACAGGTACGCAACATCCAAGAGACCGTCGACTGCAAAGTCATCGATCGCGTGCAACTGATATTGGACATCTTTGCGATGCGCGCCCGTAGTAAAGAAGGGAAACTTCAGGTAGCCTTAGCGCAGTTGAGCTATCTCTTGCCGCGTTTGATGGGCCAAGGCATCAATTTATCCCGGTTGGGTGGTGGAATCGGAACAAGAGGACCAGGTGAGACAAAACTCGAGACCGATCGCAGACACATCCACAGCCAAATGCAGGAAATCAAGAAGACATTGGAAGAAACAGAGTTGCACCGCCAAAGGGCAAGAGAAAAACGTCATGCCAGCGAAGTCTTCCAGATCGGTTTGATCGGTTACACGAATGCAGGGAAATCGACGGTCATCAATCGTTTGACTGACGCAGCAACGTTGGAAGAGGACAAGCTGTTCGCGACTCTGGATCCTTTGACAAGAAAACTGACGTTGCCGAATCAATTCCAGGCTACCATAACCGATACCGTAGGCTTTATCCAGGATCTTCCGACACAGTTGATCCATGCTTTCCATTCAACATTGGAAGAGAGCCGCAACATGGATGTATTTTTGCACGTGGTCGATGCATCAACTTCTTTCATCGATGAACATGAAAAAACCGTATTGGATCTATTGAAGGATTTGGATATGGATAAGACGCCTATGTTGACGATCTATAACAAACGGGATCTTGCCGGTCCGGATTTCCAGCCGCGTCTCTTTCCGAATATCGTCATTTCAGCACTAGATGATGACGACATCAACCGATTGAAGGACTTCCTCTGGGATGAAATCGCAAAAATGTTGGTTCCTTATACAAAAGACCTTGATGCTAGCGGCCCTGAAGCCCGCACGATGAACAAAATGCAGCAAGAGACCTTTGTGGAATCCATCGAATATATAGAAGAAACAAACGCATACCGCTTAAGAGGGTACGCTAAAAGCAATTCAAAATGGTTAGGGGACAAAGCAACGGATGCAAGCGACGAATAAAGAAGCAAGGCTGGCCGGGTTAGTCGAAAAAGTCGACAATAAAATCCAGCCCGTTTTTAAAGGGATACAGGAAAAGGCTTTATTTAATCAAGGCAAGGTGCTTGAAGCTTTCCGGAAGCACCGCGTCAGCGATTACCACTTTAACCCAAGCACAGGCTATGGCTATGATGACGACGGCCGCGATACGCTGGAAAAAGTCTATGCAGAGGTTTTTCAGGCTGAAGCAGCTTTGGTCAGGCCGCAAATCATTTCCGGAACACATGCTATCTCGACTGCGCTCTTCGGAGTGCTACGGCCCGGGGATGAATTGATGTACGTGACCGGAACGCCATACGATACCCTTTTGGATATTGTCGGTCTGACCGGTAATGGGATCGGCTCTTTAAAAGAATACAATATCGCTTATCAACATATCGATCTGTGTGCAGACGGCAAAGTTGATGTTCCGACGGTTCTTGAGAGGGTCAGTCCCAAAACAAAAATGATTGCGATTCAACGCTCCCGCGGTTATGCTGCCAGACCCTCCTTTACGATAAATGAAATAAAAGAGATGATTGCGGCGATCCGGCCGCATGTGGGGCCAGAAGCCGTCTTTTTTGTCGACAATTGCTATGGAGAATTTGTCGAAACGCTGGAGCCGATCGAAGTTGGAGCCGATTTGATTGCCGGCTCTCTCATCAAAAACCCGGGTGGCGGCATCGTAAAAATGGGCGGTTACCTCGCCGGCAGGGAAGACCTGATCGAACGGTGCGCATACCGGTTGACGACTCCAGGGATCGGGCGTGAAGCAGGAGCCTCCCTATATAGCCTTCTGGAAATGTACCAAGGGTTGTTCTTGGCGCCCCATGTTGTCGGTGAAGCGGTGAAGGGTGCTGTCTTTACAGCTGGACTCTTGGAAGAGTGCGGTGTACTATCCACCCCTGCTTGGGACAGCCCGCGGACTGATCTGATCCAAATGGTCGCGTTGCCGAGCAAGGAAGCTATGATCGCTTTTGCTCAGACGATCCAGAAATATTCCCCCGTGAACGCAGCTGTCAAACCGATTCCGGCTTACATGCCCGGTTACGAGGATGATGTCATCATGGCAGCCGGAACCTTCATTCAGGGTGCAAGCTTGGAATTGACGGCAGATGGTCCGATACGACCGCCTTATTTGCTTTACGTGCAGGGCGGACTGACCTATGAGCATGTCAAATTGGCTGTAACAGCAGCAGTGAAGGATACGTTCTTCGCACAATAATTTGTGGCTCCGGGCTGAACAGCACGCAGATTCAGCCCGGAAATCACACTTTTGGAACTAAGTAACTCCAAAAAATGTCAACCAGCAAGACCTTCCCACGAAAAAGTGTTGACTTTAAGCTGGTTTCCGCCTATACTATTAAATGTTGTGAGTCATTCAGACGGATCAAAATTTTGTCTCAATAGCTCAGCCGGATAGAGCATTCGCCTTCTAAGCGAACGGTCGGGAGTTCGAATCTCTCTTGAGACGTCATATCTGTTTTCAGAATCGGTTGCATTCGTGAAGAAGCGGATGCAACGTTTTTTTCTCAGGACGGCCTTGTGGGTCGGTCTATAGATGGAAAGCACGATATAAATGTCCTTTTATTGCGAGGGTAAAACATTTTTTGAAAAAAAGCCAAAATCATGGTGACAATTTAAACGGTTTGCTGTATAATCATTTCTTGTGACACCGGTTTGAAACGGATCAAAACTTGTCTTTCCGAATATTAATTCTGTCTCAATAGCTCAGCCGGATAGAGCATTCGCCTTCTAAGCGAACGGTCGGGAGTTCGAATCTCTCTTGAGACGTATCTAACAAATAAGAAGCCTGCTGCAAGGATTTGATCCTCGCAGCAGGCTTTTTCTGTGACAATGATTCTAAAGTTTCGTGAAATCAATCCAGGTATTCAAAGACATTTTTTCCTGTCTCGTCGAAAACAACTTCATGCGAGTCGCTGTTATCGATTTTCTTTAATGGGAAATTGGTACGGTAGATGCTCTGATCAGGGAACTGCTCCAAATAAATGACGAAATTTTTCGGATAAAAACTTACCATTTTCGTGAATACATGATCCTGATCGATGATGACGGTCTTCACTTCCGTCATGTTCTTCACCCAGTAAGTATCCACATTGAAATACTCACCTGGATGAACCGTGTATTCATATTTCAGTATCGTAATAAGGTCATTCAACATCATAAATTCCTCCTAAACAGAATGTTAAACTCTTCACATCCCCATTATACCTCATTGCAAACAGATAATTAATACATTTTTAAAATGAAATTGCGGGCACAAGTCAATAATTTGAAAGTTATATGTCGATGTTAAAGGCAATAAGTGGAAATTTAGGCTAAACTATGAAAAGTGTGGTATACTAATACTTGTAAGTCTGTTGCAGTTCCTGGTTCTTAAAAGTGAGGCGATAATGGAAATGGTACGAAATATTACTAACGAAACGAAAACCATGATTGAGAGCGAATTACGTAAAGGTACGAGCAACTCACGTATTGCGAATCTGCTTGGTGTGTCGTATGAGCAGGCTTTGGAGGTCGTTGATGCCATCAAGGAATCTATACGTCCTGAAATCGGTGATGAAATAAAATTTACCTTCCGCAAGCAGGAAATGGTAGGGGTAATCCGGAAATTATTGACAAATAGCGCCGTTGTAGAAATTTATTGGGATTTATCTTCCGGAACGATGAAGGATATTTGTGAGGATAAAACGATTGTGAATTTCAAAGACATTGAAGAGTTTGTTAAAGTTGATTAATACATATATATGGAAAGAAGCGGCGCTCATCGTCGCTTCTTTTTGTCGCAGAAGTCCGATCCAAGCAGGCTGTTTATCCAACTGTTTTACGTAACCGTTTTATAATTAGTCGGCAATCAATGAATCTTGCAGCACCAGAAGATTTTAGAGAAAATTATTATCGAAATGCTTGACAGGTTGTATAAAATTTTATATAGTTTGAAAGTCGAAAGGTTTGAACATCAAACTATTTTGACCTTCAAACTAATGTGGATTGATTGGGCATCGAAAGGAGGAGAGCTATCTTTGGATCATTCCATAGATAAAATTAACTCATATCTCGTAGCTGTCTTCAATGAAGTGTTGGATATCGAAGAGCGTGCATTGCGTGTCAGTACATTTTCTGATTTATCCATCAAAGAGATGCATACAGTCGAGGCAATCGGCATGTATCAAGCTCATACAACTTCTGAAGTAGCAAAAAAATTGAACATAACTGCGGGAACTTTAACGGTGGCCATAAACGCTCTGGTAAAAAAGGGGTATGTCGAACGCATTCGGATGGAGAAAGACCGCAGAGTCGTAAAACTAGGATTAACCAAAAAAGGACGCTTACTGTATCGTCTTCATGATAAGTTCCATAGAGAGATGGTAAAGAATACCATTCGCGATATGGAAGATCAGGAAGTGAAAGTTTTGCTGAAAGGCCTAAACAATCTTCACGGTTTCTTATTTGGTTTAGTTCAAAATATCAAGGAACAGGGTTGATGGAATTGGGTTCAAAAATTAGCGCAACAGGTCACTACCTTCCTGAACAGATCATCACGAATGATGATCTGTCTAAAATCATGGATACGAGTGATGAGTGGATCAGCAAAAGGACAGGCATCCGCAGCCGACACATTTCGAAGGATGAGAATACTTCCGATCTGTCAAGCAAAGCGGCCCTCAGAATTTTGCAAAACGGCAACATCACTGCAGACCAACTGGACTTCATCATTGTAGCAACAATGACGCCGGATGCTCTTAGCCCATCGACCGCTTGCTTAGTGCAGGAAAAGATAGGTGCAGTAAATGCTTTCTGTTTCGACATTAATGCAGCTTGTTCCGGCTTTGTCTACGCATTGTCTACCGGCCTCCATATGATGCAGAGCGGTCTATATCAATATGGGATGATCATCGGTGCTGAGACAATGTCGAAAGTCGTCAACTGGGAAGATCGTTCAACGGCTGTCCTGTTCGGGGATGGCGCAGGCGGTGTGCTGTTGGAACGAACGGAAGACGATTGCTTCGTTGCAGAAGCGATCCATTCCGATGGTGGACGCCATATGGCTTTGATGGCGAACACAATGAAAGTTGAAAACCCGTATGGAGACTCCTCTCAAGAGGACCAAGCTTTCCTTACGATGGATGGCAGAGCCATCTTCGACTTTGCAATCCGCAGTGTGCCTAGCGTCATACGCGAAGTGATGGAGAAAGGAAATCTTTCTGATGGCGACCTGAAGAAGATTTTGGCTCATCAAGCGAATGTACGCTTATTGGAGGCAATCAGCAAAAAAGTGAAATTGCCATTTTCATTGTTTGCCACAAACATTGCGGAAACGGGCAACACCTCAGCAGCAAGCATTCCGATACTGTTGGATCAGCTTGTTCAAACTAAGGAAATTCAACTCGGCACCAAAGATAAGGTGCTGATGACAGGATTTGGTGGCGGCCTCACTTGGGGAGCCATCGTAGTATCATTAAACTAAAAAAACATATTTGGAGGAATTTATTATGACATTCGAAAAAATCAAAGCAATCATCGTGGACCAATTGGACAAAGAAGAAGAAGAAGTACAATTAGCAACTAACTTCAGAGAAGACTTGGATGCAGACAGCTTGGACTTGTTCCAAATCATCAACGACATCGAAGACGAATTTGACATCAAAATCGAATCAGACGAAGGCATCAACACTGTTGAAGATTTAGTTAAATACGTTGAAGCGCAATTAGCAGAATAAGCAGTAGAAGGAAAGTAGGCCTTGTATGAAATCAGAATTATGTGAATTATTAGGTATTCAATATCCCATCATTCAAGGGGCAATGGCGTGGGTAGCGGATGCTGATTTGGCAAGTGCCGTTTCTAATGCTGGTGGTCTTGGTCTTATAGGGACTGGACATGATAGTGTGGATGTAGCGAATGAAAAAATTTCGAAAATGAAAGCATTGACGAATAAGCCCTTTGGCGTAAACATCATGCTTTTGAATCCGCATGTCGATGCAATTGTTGAAGCAGTGATCGCTTCCGGTGTCAAGGTTGTCACAACCGGCGCCGGAAGTCCAGCTCGCTATATGAACCAATTCAAAGAAGCAGGCATCACAGTCATTCCGGTTGTGGCTTCCGTAGCTTTAGCGAGAAGAATGGAGAAAGACGGCGCACACGCTGTCGTTGTCGAAGGCATGGAATCCGGTGGACACATCGGAAAAACAACGACAATTGCCCTGGTTCCTCAGGTTGTCGATGCCGTTTCCATTCCTGTCATCGCTGCCGGCGGTATCGGTGATGGACGCGGAATGGCAGCTGCTTTCATGTTGGGAGCATCTGCTGTTCAAGTCGGGACTCGTTTTGTAGTTGCCAAAGAATCCAATGCCCATCAAAATTTCAAGAATGCCATACTTAAAGCGAAAGACATCGACACAGTCATTACCGGTCAGATTACCGGACATCCTGTTCGTGTGTTGCGCAACAAGTTGACCAGAGAATATCTGCAAGTCGAGAAAGAAGAGACGAGCAAGGAAAATCCGGACTTCGCAAAACTTGAAGAAATGGGCAAAGGCGCTCTGAGAAGAGCGACTGTCGATGGTGATAAAGACTACGGTTCGATGATGGCCGGCCAGATTGCCGGTTTGATTTCGAAGGAACAGACGTGTCACGATATCATACAAGAGTATATGACGGAATGCAAAGAAGTTATCTTAGCCCAAGCAAAATTGTGGGCTGAGTAACAAACTTATAGAGGTGAAATTATGGCAACAGCTTTTGTCTATAGTGGTCAAGGTGCGCAATACTTCGGTATGGGTCAAGAACTTTATAACGAGTATGCAGTTGTGCGCACTGTTTTTGATGAAGCTTCCGCTACGCTTGGGTACGATGTTGCAGAACTATGTTTCCAAGAGAATGACAAGCTTCATTTAACTGAATATACACAACCAGCAATCTTAACGGTTAGCTACGCCCTTGATCAATTACTAGCTGAAAAGGGAATTCAGCCAGATTTTGTTGCAGGATTGAGCCTCGGAGAATATACAGCACTGGTGAAAGCCAATGCTTTTTCTTTTAATGAGGCTATTTCGCTCGTAGCGAAACGCGGCAAATACATGAGCGAAGCAGTTCCTGCAGGCCGTGGCAAAATGGCTGCGGTCATGAATGCGGAACGCGCTGTGATTGAAGAGTCTTGCCGGGAAGCAAGCGAGACAGCTTATGTCGCGCCAGCCAACTACAACATGCCGACCCAGATCGTCATCGGCGGGGAAATCGAAGGCGTCAATAAAGCCATCGAAATTCTTGAATCCAAAGGCGTGAAACGCATCATCCCGTTGAACGTCAGCGGTCCTTTCCATACAGCCCTGTTGCATCCTGCAGCGGAAAAGTTGGAAGGGGCTTTGTCTGATGTGACTGTCGATGAACCGAAGATACCGGTTGTAGGCAATACCGAAGCGACTATCGTAACAAGGGACGCAATCAAGGGTCTGTTGGTGCGCCAGATCGAATCGCCGGTATTATGGGAAGACAGCGTCCGCAAGCTGGTTGACCTGGGTGTGGACACCTTCGTGGAAGTCGGCCCAGGCACGACTTTAAGCAAATTCATCAAAAAAATCAATAAAGAGGTCGCTGTATACAATGTGGAGGATTTGAAATCCCTCAACAAGACCCTTGAAGCGTTACAAAAATAAAGAGATCTGACAAGAAATGAGGGATAGTCTTGGATTTAAAAGGAAAGACGGTCATCGTCACTGGTAGTTCAAGAGGAATCGGGGAAGCCATCGCTGAAGCGTATGCGAAACGTGGAGCCAATATCGTTCTGAATGCACGCAAACCGATTGCTGAAGAAAAAGTTGCGCATCTGGAATCTTACGGCGTCACTGTCAAAACAATCTTAGGTGATGTCAGCGATTTTCAGACTGCCAAAGAAATCGTCAGCCAAGCCAAAGAACTTTTCGGTTCCGTTGATGTTTTGGTCAACAATGCAGGGATTACCCGCGACAAATTGATCATGCGCATGGATGAAGAAGACTTCGATGCCACTTATCAAGTGAATCTGAAGGGTACCTTCAATATGATCCGTCACGCTTTGCCGCTTATGTTGAAGCAAAGAGCAGGAAGCATCATCAATATCTCAAGCGTCGTCGGCGAAACCGGAAATACAGGGCAGGCCAACTATGCCGCCAGCAAAGCCGGAATCATCGGATTGACGAAATCTGTCGCCCGTGAAGCTGCGACAAGAGGCATTACATGTAATGCTATTGCGCCAGGTTTCATCGAAACGGAAATGACGGATGTTCTTTCAGAAAAGATTCAGGAACAAATGTTGACGCAAATCCCATTGAAACGATTTGGAAAAGCCGAAGAAGTGGCAAACACTGCTGTCTTCTTAAGTGAGAATACTTATATCACCGGTCAGACCATCAGTGTCAATGGCGGAATGTACATGTAAGACAGGAGGATAAATATGAATCGCGTTGTTATTACAGGTATGGGTGCTATCACACCTTTAGGAAATACAGTCACTGAATATTGGGACGGCATCAAAAACGGTAAAAACGGTATTACTGCCATCACTAAATTTGACGCATCCGAAACGGGCGTTTCTGTCGCAGGCGAAGTGAAAGACTTCGAGGCGACTTTATATATGGACCGCAAAGAATACAAGCGTATGGATCTGTTCTCGCAATATGCGGTAGCAGCCTCTGCTCAAGCCGTGGAACAAAGCGGCATCGACATGGAAAAAATCGATGCGGATCGCTTTGGCGTTACCATCGGCTCAGGTGTCGGCGGTTTCATCACTATGGAATCCGGCATCATCAAAATGCATGAAAAAGGACCGAAACGCGTACCGCCTATGTTCGTACCGATGGCGATCGGAAACATGGCGGCAGGAAATACTGCCATCAAATTCGGCGCTAAAGGACCGAGCATGGACATCGTTACTGCTTGTGCTTCTGCGACAAACTCTATCGGAGAAGCTTTCCGCAGCATCAAGCATGGTTACGCAGATCTGATGCTTGCAGGTGGAGCAGAAGCAACGGTATGCGAAATCGGCATAGCTGGTTTTGCGGCATTGACTGCTTTGTCCACAAGCACTGATCCGGATCGCGCTTCCATTCCTTTCGACAAAGAAAGAAATGGTTTTGTAATGGGTGAAGGTGCCGGCATCTTGATGCTTGAAAATCTTGATCACGCATTGGAACGCGGCGCAAATATCTTGGCTGAAGTTGTCGGATACGGCGTCACTTGTGATGCTTACCATATGACGGCTCCATCTGCTGATGGAAGCGGAGCTGGCAAAGCGATGCTTCAAGCAATGAAAGAAGCAGGCATCACTCCGGCGCAAGTCGATTACATCAACGCTCACGGAACAAGCACAGCAGCAAACGACTCCGGCGAAACAGCTGCCATCAAATACGCATTCGGCGAAGAGGCGCACAACGTCGCTATCTCAAGCACAAAGAGCATGACTGGTCACCTACTGGGCGCTGCCGGTGGTATCGAAGCTGTTGTCTGCGTAAAAGCCATTCAAGATGACTTCATGCCGCCAACAATCGGGTTCCAAGTGGCTGATGAAGGCTGCGATTTGGACTACATCCCGAATGTCGGTCGTGAAAAAGAAGTCACTTACACATTGAGCAACTCTTTGGGCTTCGGCGGCCACAATGCCGTACTATGTTTCAAAAAATGGGAGGCTTAATACGTGAATATTGAAGATGTAAAAAGCCTTATTTCCTTGATCGATGAATCAACCTTGACTGAATTACATTATCAGACAGGCGACTTTCAACTTTTGTTGTCCAAGAACAAGTTAGTTCAATCGAACCAGCAATCAAACGACAGCGTTCCGGCAGCAGCTCCAACTCCAACAGTGACTGCTCCGGTCCAAAACATCAAAGAAGCCGTTTCTGAAGCGACTGCGAAAAAAGAAGGACAGATCATTACTTCTCCGATTGTCGGTGTTGTGTACCTAGCACCGACTCCGGATGCGAAACCGTATGCCACTAAAGGTCAGAATATCGCTAAAGGCGACGTTGTCTGCTTGGTGGAAGCAATGAAACTTATGAATGAAATCAAAAGCGAATTCGATGGGGAAATCGTTGAAGTGTTGGTTGAAAATGAACAAATCGTTGAATACAACCAACCGCTGTTCCGCATCGTCTAATAAAAGGAGACTAATATAATGAGTTTATTAAGTGCACAAGAAGTAATGGCTATCATCCCAAACCGCTACCCGATTTTCTTCATCGACAAAGTTGAAGAATTGACACCAGGCGAACACATCGTCTGCTACAAAAACGTAACAATCAACGAACCTTTCTTCCAAGGACATTTCCCAGGCGAACCAGTAATGCCAGGCGTATTGATCGTTGAAGCGTTGGCGCAAGCTGGTTCTATTCCTTTGTTGACATTACCTGATTTCAAGGGACAAACAGCTTACTTAGGCGGATTGAATAAAGTCAAATTCCGTCAAAAAGTTGTTCCTGGCGATGTTGTTCGCCTTCAAGTTGATATCATCAAATTGAAAAAATTTGCAGGTATCGGTTATGGACAAGCTTTTGTCGGAGACAAAAAAGTTTGTGAAGTTGAAATGACATTCATCATTGGTAGATAATATGTTTACGAAGGTATTGATCGCAAACAGAGGAGAAATTGCTGTCAGGATCATTCGTGCTTGTCATGAATTAGGAATCCAGACGGTAGCGGTCTATTCTGAAGCTGACCGCGAAGCGTTGCATACCCAACTGGCCACTCAGGCTATTTGTATCGGGCCTGCAAAAGCGAGCGATTCCTATTTGAATATGACAAGCATTTTGAGTGCGGCAGTCGTTACAGGAGCCCAAGCCATCCATCCAGGCTTCGGTTTCCTCTCGGAAAACAGTGCATTCGCCACGATGTGCGAAGAAATGAATATCCGATTCATCGGACCTTCTTCCACCATCATCGACCTGATGGGCAACAAAGCAAACGCCCGCAAAACGATGATCGCAGCAGGCGTGCCCGTAACCCCGGGAAGCGAAGGCTACATCTCTTCTTATGAAGAGGCAGTGCTGCAAGCAGAGAAAATCGGTTATCCGGTCATCCTGAAAGCTGCCGCTGGCGGCGGCGGTAAAGGGATGCGGAAAGTCTACCAAGAAAACGGTTTGGAGGCAGCCTTCAGCCAAGCGAAGGCGGAAGCTAAGGCAGCCTTCGGGGATGACCGCATGTATCTTGAAAAGATCATTACCCCGGCTCGCCATATCGAAGTGCAGATTTTAGGGGATTCATTCGGCAATGTTGTCCATCTGGGCGAACGCGATTGCTCCCTTCAGCGTAATCATCAGAAAGTGCTGGAAGAGAGCCCGTCCACGTTCATCTCTGAAGAGACACGCAAAGCGATGGGGGACGTCGCCATCCGTGCGGCTAAACATGTCGGCTACACCAACGCTGGCACTATCGAGTTTCTCGTTGATGCGGACCAACGTTTCTATTTCATGGAAATGAACACGCGTATCCAAGTGGAGCATCCGGTAACCGAAATGGCGACTGGCATCGATATCGTCAAGGAACAATTGCGCATCGCGAGCGGTGAGCCTTTGTCCTTTACGCAAGATGAGGTTGTCATCACCGGTCACACGATCGAGTGCCGTATCAACGCTGAAAATCCGGCTTTGGGCTTCCGCCCTTCATCCGGGAAAATCGACTACCTATTCTTGCCTAGCGGCGGGAATGGACTGCGTGTCGAAAGCGCCATGTATGGAGGATATACGATTCCGCCATTCTATGACTCGATGATCGCCAAAATCATCACAAAAGGCGAGAACAGAAGTGAGGCAATCGCCAAAATGAGGCGTGCGCTTCAGGAACTTGTCATCGAGGGAGTCGACACGAACCAATACTTCCAGGAAGATATTCTGCAGGATCCTAATTTCATTTCCGGAGATTACGATACGGAATATCTTCAGAATGTGTTCCTGAAAACGTGGGCACCTGAAGAAGAGGAAAGTGAATAAATCAATTAGTCAAGAAGTCACACTAGAGGTGAGGAAATGAAATTATTTCGTAAGCGTCCTTACATTCCGATAGCCCAAGTTCCCGCTTCAAAAGCAGACGTTCAGAAACCGATCGTTCCTGAAGGCTTATGGGAAAAATGCCCGAATTGTCAAAAGACGATCTACAGCAAGGATTTGGGGAAAGATAAAGTATGCCCTCATTGTGCCTATAATTTCAGGATTTCGGCCTATGAACGTATTTCCAATATCGTTGATGAAGGTTCTTTTGATGAATGGAACGTGCTCATGCCCGAAGAAAATCCATTGGCTTTTCCGGGGTATGAGAACAAACTGAAGATTGCCAAAGAAAAAACGGGACTTGACGAGGCGGTTGTAACCGGCGCGGCATTCATCAATAAGCATAAAGTTGCTTTGTGTGTGATGGATTCGAACTTTATCATGGCAAGCATGGGGAAAGTTGTCGGCGAGAAGCTGACGCTCGCGTTTGAACGCGCAACGTCAGAAAAGCTCCCGATCATCGTCTTCACGGCTTCGGGCGGCGCCAGAATGCAAGAGGGCATCATGTCCTTGATGCAGATGGCGAAAGTCAGCGTTGCAGTCTCCAATCACAGTAAAGCAGGACTGTTGTACATCACAGTCCTGACCGATCCGACGACTGGGGGCGTAACGGCCAGCTTTGCGATGCAAGGGGATATCATCCTGGCGGAAACTGGCGCGACTGTCGGGTTCGCCGGCAAACGCGTCATCGAACAGACAATCAAAGCGAAATTGCCTGATGGCTTCCAGACAGCTGAAAAGGTGCTGGAAAACGGCTTTATCGACAAAATTGTAGCCAGAAAAGATTTAAAGAGAGCATTGCAGCATCTTTTGCTGTTGCATGCTCCTGCAGAAAAGGCGGGTGAAGTGCAGTGAAGGATGTCAAAGAAATTATCACATCTGCAAGAAGCATCTCCCGTCTGACGGCGACAGAAATGATCCATGCCATCTGTGAAGGTTTCGTTGAATTCCACGGCGACAGAAAGTTCGGTGACGACCCTGCTATCGTCGGTGGAATCGCATTGCTGGATGACATGCCGGTAACTGTCATTGGAACACAAAAAGGCCATGATGTGACTGAAAATGTCTACCGGAATTTCGGATCCCCACATCCGGAGGGCTATCGGAAGGCGATTCGTTTGATGAAACAGGCGGAGAAATTCAATCGTCCGATCGTAACTTTCATCAATACCTCAGGTGCTTTTTGCGACGTCGACTCTGAGGATCGAGGCATCGGTGAAGCAATCGCTGAATCGCTTTTGGTGATGAGTCAATTGACGGTTCCTTTCATCGCCATCTTCATCGGCGAGGGAGGCAGCGGCGGTGCCTTGGCGCTCGCAATGGGCAACGAGGTATGGATGTTGGAGAATACCATGTATTCTGTCCTTTCCCCGGAAGGCTTTGCATCCATTTTATGGAAAGATTCTTCACGATCCGATGAAGCAGCCAAAGTAATGAAGTTGACGCCTGATGATCTCTTTTCATTGGACGTCATTGACAAAATCATTATGGAAACCCGCAGGAAAGTGGCCCGTAAATCGGATGATGTCATGTTGGAACTGAAGCGGGAATTAAGTGCCAAGCTGAAAGAGCTGAAGCAACTGACTCCAGCTGAATTGGTCGAGCAACGACAGAAACGATTCCGCAACTATTGATTCAAGAACAGCTATCGACCGTCCGCGCAGCAGCAGCTGTGTGGGCGGTTTTTTTCGCGTTCGCTTTTGTGTTATAATGACCTAACAGGAAAATCAGCGTAGATTGGGGTGATGGAAATGGGAGAAAAAATTGTTTTTCCATTAAATTACGAAGGATACTTGAAAAAGGGATTGTTGGCATTTGAAGAGGGGAATCTGCAGCTTGCCGAAGAATGGATCGGCAAGGCTGTTGCCATCAAAAAAGCGGACGATATCCTCCCGCTGTATCTCATGTTGCTGCAGGAGACAGATCAAGCAGAGAAGAGTCTGGAAATGATAACTGAAATGCGTCCGGATATTGCTTCCTCCATTTCGGTGGACGACATCGATTTCCTTTACTTGAAAGGTTTGTCGCATTCCGGATCATTCGACATGGCCCGCGAGCAAATCGAAGCACGCAAAAATACTTTCGGTCTGTCGATGGAACATCAATTCGCTTTGGAGCAATTGGAGGCTGAAGTCGAGAAAGTTGAACTGAAGAATTTGGAGAAAAAACTGAAAAAAAGTTCAGAAATCCTCCAAGCCGAAAAAACCATCGATAGGCAACCGTTCCACAAGCAACAAACATACGCGCAACAATTGAAGGAATTGGAGGATGACCAATTCGGCAAGATAGCGCAACGCCTCCTCATGAATAACAATCTCCACCGGATGCTCAAGACAGAGATCATCCATCAATTTCTTGCGCGCGGGCTCCATCCGACGGTTACTGTCAGATTGGACGGGAACGAAGAAAAATTGGATCTGGCTGGAGTTGTCCCGTTGATCGACTCGAAAACGTACAAAGAAGGAATGGCGTATATCCGGGAAGAAATTGCCAATAAAAATCTGACTATGGCAGATGCCATGGAGAATGCCTTCTTCATGCAATTATCCCTCCTTTATCCGTTCGAAGATAGGACGATCCTATCCGTGACGGAATGGTTGGAGGTGCTCTACCGCATTTATAACGGGGCCGAATCGACGGGCGAGCCAAGCGAAAAGAGCATCCGTGATGAAATTGAACAATTGGAAAGTAAGCTGGCCGAATTTTTCGGGTTTTTTGAATAATTGCCAATGAAGCTATCAGAATAATTGACTCTATAGGGATTCCTCTCTATAATGGGGGTAACCCGTCTTTGTGAAAGCAGTTCCAAAGAAATGAGTTTTTAAGGAGGATGTACAATGGAATTTGGCAAAGTAAAGTGGTTCAATAATGATAAAGGGTATGGTTTTATTGAACTCGACCAACAGGATGACGACATTTTCGTACATTTTACCGGTATAGCTGGAGAAGGCTTCAAAAGACTTGAAGAGGGGCAACGCGTTCAGTTCGATATCGCTGAAGGCGTAAGAGGACCACAGGCCACAAATGTGATCGTCTTGGCAGAATCATAAAAAAGTACAGTAAACCGCAAAGGTGAGGGGAATCCGTTCAGGATTTTCTTTCACCTTTGTTTTTTAGGATGTGGAACATTTGATAAAATTATTTGTGGATGGGGCGGCTACCGGAAAAGAAGGCTATGCAGCCATCGGGATTTTGATCGTTGAGGACGGCGTACAAGAGCAGATAGGTTTGCCTTTAGAGGACAGAATGGATAATCATCGGGCCGAATTCGAAGCGCTCCTGTATGGTTTGCGTCATCTGAAAAAACAAAACAAACAGGACCAGCTCGTTTTTTGTTACACCGACAGTAAACTCGTTGCTGAGTCGATCCGGAAAAAGTATACAAAAAAAGCGGAACACAAATTGTATCTGGAGGAGGCATTGCAGGATTTGGCTGCATTCCCAAATTTTTATTTGGAATGGATTCCGGAAAAGGAAAACAAAGGGGCAGATAATCTCGCCAAAAAAGCGCTGTATCAGCTTATCAAAAAGAAAAAATGAGTCCGAAAGGGCTGTCTTCCGGAATCCAAAAAAAGCAATTTTCATATCTCAATAAAGGCTCTCTCCGTTCTTGTTTGAAACGGGGATGGTTTTTTTGTTAGCCTCCAGTCGCTTTTTAGTGTAAACGAGTCATAGATTATGCTTGACTTGGAGTTCACTTCAAGGAGTATATTATCACTAACATAGTAAATTTCTATGTCATCAAATTGAAGATGGAGGGAATTATTGATGGATTATGTGAAATTCGGCAATACAGGAATGGATGTTTCACGGATTTGTTTGGGAGCCATGGGATTCGGCAATCCGAATAGCGGCTTCCATAATTGGGTGCTGGAAGAAGAAGAGAGCAGAAAAGTCATAAAAAGTGCGTTGGATTTGGGGATCAATTTCTTTGACACGGCAAACATCTACTCATACGGAGCCAGTGAAAGCATACTCGGGAAAGCCTTGAACGATTACGCCAACCGGGATGAGATCGTGGTGGCGACAAAAGTACATCAGCAGATGCGCCAGGCACCGAACGGAGGGGGCCTTTCCCGCAAAGCAATCCTGACTGAAATCGATCACAGTCTGGAAAGGTTGGGCATGGACTATGTGGACCTTTACATCATCCACCGTTGGGACTACAACACACCAATCGAGGAAACGATGGAAGCCCTGCATGATGTAGTGAAATCCGGCAAAGCCCGCTATATCGGCGCATCCGCCATGTTCGCGTGGCAATTCGCCAAAGCGCAATCTGTTGCCGAAAAAAACGGCCTGACAAAGTTTGTTTCGATGCAGAATCACCTGAATCTCTTGTACCGGGAGGAAGAGCGGGAAATGCTGCCGTTGTGCACGGATCAAAAGATTGCTGTAACGCCATACAGCCCGTTGGCTTCAGGGAGACTCACCCGTGATTGGTCGGCCACTACGAAACGCTTCGAAACGGACCAAGTGGCGAAGCATAAGTATGATACGACCGAAGCGCAGGACCGCGTCATCGTGGAACGGGTTGCAGCGATTGCCGAAAAATATGGCGTCGAGAGGGTTCAGGTTGCTTTGGCTTGGCTGCTGCAGAAGGATCAAGTCGTTGCGCCGATCATCGGAGCCACCAAGGAAAGCCATCTGACCAGCGCTATTTCGGCTCTCGACTTCAAGCTTTCTGCGGAGGACATTCTGTCTCTGGAAGAACCATACATCCCTCATCACATAATGGGGCACAACTAAAAAGATTCGAGTTTGAAAATACAAATAAGCCCGAATGGATTCCTGCAGCCAGGAGATCTATTCATGCTTTCTTTTCTTGGATTGTTCTCTATGTTCAGCGGTTATTTCCTTTGTTAGGGTGACAGGGATTATTCCTTATAGTCCGTCGAGGCGGCCAATTCAGTTTGCGTCCGGAAATCGGCTAAGCGCTTCTCGAGCGTAGCAATGGTGCTGGCCAGCGCTTGCGAACCAAGCACCATGCGGAGTGGTGCCGGTGTGATATTAACGCTTTCGATGAATCGTTTTGCCATCTCTGTAGGATTTCCGGGTGCCAGTACGTTTGTGGAAGCAAGCATCGCAAGAAAGCTGTGCGGCAGTGTTGATCAGTCTTTCAACCAAAAGCTTTGCCCACGCAAATAGGGTTACTATCCAAAAAAAGCAGTCTGAACTCCCTCTCTGATGCGGGGCGTTCGGACTGCTTTTATTTATTTAAAAAATTATTTTTCTTTGGTTTCGCTGGCGTCAAGTTCTTTTTTGATTCTTGGCGGGCGCGTTCCCCAATATTGGAAGAAATCGGTACGCAATCTGCCGTTGTAGAGTTTGCGTTTTTTCGTGGCTCTTTCGCCGTAGAATTCTTCGAAAAGCAATTCGCTCGTCAGGATGTATTTGCTCCATGTCTTCAATGGACGGAAAACTTGGCCCATCTCTTTGTAGAGTATCTCGATCTCTTCCTGATCGGAAAGTCGCTCACCGTATGGCGGGTTGCAGACGATCGTGCCGTATTCCTTGGTAGTCGTGAAGTCGGCCAAAGCCAATTGTTTGAAAGTGACATAATCCGCAACACCTGCTTTTTCGGCATTGCTCTTCGCGATGGCGATGACGTGCGGATCGATGTCCGAACCTCCGATATCCAACTTCACATCGAAGTTGGCGGCAGCTTTTGCTTCATTGCGGATGCGATCCCATAAACCTTCTTCAAAAATGTTCCATTCTTCGGAAGGGAATGAGCGCTTCAATCCAGGCGCGATGTTCAGGCCGATCAGAGCGGCTTCGATCGGAATCGTGCCGGAACCGCAAGTTGGGTCATAGAAGGGGCGGTCAGGGAACCAATTGGTCAACATCACCAAAGCGGCTGCCATATTTTCCTTCAATGGTGCGCCGCCTTTTTCGGAACGGTAACCGCGTTTGAAAAGGCTGGAACCGCTCGTGTCGATCGTCAGGATCACTTCATCCTTGTTGATGGCCACTTCGATCGGATAGAGTGCGCCGGATTCAGGCAAACGGGTACGACGGTGGTAGTATTCGCTCAGGCGGTTGACGATGGCCTTTTTGACGATTGCTTGGCAATCGGGGACACTGTATAAGGTCGATTTTTGCGATTTGCCGGAAACAGGGAATTCCGCATCCATCGGTAGGATTTGTTCCCATGGCAAAGCTTTCGTTTGTTCGAAAAGATCATCGAAAGTTTTTGCTTCGAATTTGCCGAATACGATTTTGATGCGGTCAGCGGTGCGCAGCCACAGGTTGGTGGTGATGATGTCCGCTTCCGTACCGGAGAAGTAGGCTTTGCCGTTCTCGACCTGGACGTTGTAGCCCATTTTTTTCAGCTCATTGCCGGTGATGGCTTCGATGCCGCTTGCGGCCGTAGCCATTAATTGATATGTTTTCATTTATTGCTCCTTATTGTTTTGCCTTAGAAATTGCCGGATAATGCACGAAAAATGGGACAAAAATTAGCTTGTCCCATCCTCGATCGTATTCTTTTTGAAGAAAAAAAGCCTGATTTGTAAATTTCTGTAAGCCATGTTCTGTCGCGCCATCGGAGCCAGGCCTCTGATGGCGGAGGTAATTATCTATCTGCATTTCTGCCTCTTTCCCTCGTTCATTTCCTTGGAAAGAGTGCCCCTACCAAAGTTTGGGTTGCTCGCTCGAGGGGTTTACCGCGTTCCACCAGAAAGGTTTCCCCGTCTGCTTCGTCACTGTGGCACTTTCAAGAATACTCAGGCATAGGCAGAGCCCTTAGCCTTTTTTTCTGCCGTCAATCTATCGATTGCCTTAGCTTATTGTTTCGCTAAGCACGAACACTACAAGCATCTCAGCTTGTGCGAGCATGGACTTTCCTCAGCCTCCATGAAGGAGACCGCAATTACCCGAAATTTACAAATGGTTTTTGATGCTAGTTTGCTTCTTCGTTGGTTTCATCCAGTTTTGAACCGAATACATGTTTCTCCAAGTTGGAAAGGCGTTTCAGAATATCAAAATTCGTTACACCGCTGCCGACTGATGATGCGTTCGATTGGGTCGGCTTAGCTAAAACTGCTTGCTTCGTCAACTCATCCACACGGCTCATCAAACGTTCATTTTCGCTTTGAAGATAAGAAAGGTCTTTTTGATAAGATTCATAATCTCTTATGATCATATCCAGATATTCATCGACTTCTGCAACGTTATAGCCTCTCATAGCGCTTTTGAATTCTTTTTGCAGAATATCTTTAGTTGTTAGATTTTTATCTGCCATATTTGCACACCTCGTTAGTTGTCCTTGTTACCTAAACAGTATAGCATAAAATCGTAATATTAATAAGCAAATATTCTAATCAACATCATATCAGGCTTTTCGCATAAACTCAACCTAAATTTTTATTTTCCCCACCGGTTAGTGAGGCAGCCAGAAATGTTTGGAAAGCCTAATAGGGCATGGCTCCTTGGAAATTTATGATGATGTAGTGCTTGTTTCCGGATTTGGTTGTCGTGATGGATAAATTTTCATTAAGAACAGGTTGCTTGCCGAATATCTCCAACAGAAAGCTCTTGAAGACCTTATCCGTTTTGGATTGCAGTACCTCTTTGAAGAGTTCGCTTTTTGTGGCCGGATCGATGCCGTCTTCGAAAATGATTTTTTCATCCGCTGTGAGATAATCCTCAGCCAACAGTATTTCAGCCCTTCGACCGAACGGAATCTGGACTTTCAAGCTGTCTTTGTATTCTGTTTTCTGGTAATCACGGGCGATGCGCGTCACTAAGTAATCGATGGATTGTCTGATCTCTGATTGTTCTGTCATGAAATATCCCTCCAACTTTTTGCCTGACCTAAATATATCACAAACCGCCCCTTATATAAATCGTTCGCTGCATGTCGCGTGCCGTTTTTCGGAAAATGATTTGTTGATGCATAGCCCGGAATATATCTTTGTCCCGTTTTTTGCTACAATGGATGGAGAGCTTCATCCCGAAGCGGTACACATCCATTTAGGCACTGCCGAAACAAATAAAACGAGGAGGAAGACAATGGACAAAAGTATGATCGACAAAATCCACGAGGAATTGGAAGAACAGCAATTGCCTTGTGAATGGCGATTGGAGTGGCATAAACCCTTCCATACAGTCGAAATTGTGTTATTATTAGAAGTCAGTTATCCTCCAGACAACAGTATTTCTGATATATTTGGCCATTCGAATCATGAAGATCGGTTCGTTTTTGAAGATTCCGTTTTATTCTATGATCGTGCATCTTCAAAAATCAAAACAGAGGAGTATTTGACCGGCATCCCATTCGATCGGAAAAAAGGGATCCAGGGCGGATTGGCCGAGGCTGTGGTCAAGAACATACGCTTGACGGTAGGCGAAGCAAACAGCAAACTCAGGGATTTTCTGAGTAATGAAGGAGACTCCAGCTTCGAATTGCATTGGAATGAGCTGAATTTTATGCAGACAATCGAAACACTGAAGGAACTAGGAAGATTTGATGAAACGTATTATCGTTATCCTTAATGATAGGAAAGGTGATTGCAAATGGAATGGAATGAAGTGAAGGTTGTGACTGCTACCGAAGCGGTTGAGGCTGTATCGAATATATTGATGGAAGCCGGTGCGAAAGGCGTCGCCATAGATGACGAATTAGACTTCGTCAATCTGCAGGATGACGGTTTCGGCCAGATAAAAGAGGAACGTGCGTTGCCTGAAGAAGGGCATGCCGTTTATATCATGGCTTATTATCCGAACAATGCGGGTTTTCAGGACACTGTGTTGTTCATCAAAGAACAGCTGGCGGAGCTGGAAAAAATTGATCTGAAGATCGGGAAGAATGAGCTTCAGATCAACCAAGTGAAAGAAGAGGATTGGGAAAATTCCTGGAAGGAATATTTCCATCCGATCCGCTTGACGCGTTTTTTGACGATCGTACCTTATTGGGAAGACTACACGCCTGAAGATGAAAAAGAAATGCTGATTCAGTTGGACCCCGGGATGGCCTTCGGTACCGGCACGCATCCGACAACGCGTCTGTCCATCGAAGCACTCGAAGCAGTGATGCGGGGCGGCGAAAAAGTGATCGATGTCGGAACCGGGTCAGGCGTGCTGAGCATCGCAGCCAAGGCAATGGGCGCGGACACAGTCTACGCTTACGATATCGATGAAATCGCAACACGCGTCTCCAAAGAGAATATTGCTTATAATGCTTATGCTTCGGACGTCATCGTCAAAGAGAACAACCTTTTGGTAGGGATCGCTGATCAAGAAGCGGACATCATCGTTGCGAATATCCTAGCAGAAATCCTGCTGCTGTTGCTTCCCGATGCCTACAAGAACCTCAAGGATGATGGCTATTTCATCCTTTCGGGCATCATCGAATCGAAGAAAGCGGAACTGATCGATGCTTTGATCAGCAATGGCTTTGAGATCGAGCAAGAAAAGCAAATGAAAGATTGGGTCTGCCTGATCTGCACAAAAAATGTGGAGGATTGAAGCATGCAACGATACATCATTCCGCCTCTAACAAGAGATTATCAAACGCAGCCGATCATTTTGTCGGATGATTTCCATCACCATATGGTGCATGTGATGCGCATGAAGCAGGGGGAGCAAGTATATTTGGCCGACAATTCAGGCATTTCGTTCGTTGCGGAGCTCATTGACATATCCGCAAATACGGTCAGTTTGAAATGGGTGGTTGATGAAGACCGCTCAACGGAACTTCCGGTCAAGATTACGATTGCCTGCGGCTTGCCGAAAGGCGACAAGCTGGAATATATCGTACAGAAGGGCACAGAGTTGGGCGCGGTAGCCTTCATCCCGTTCGCAGCAAAAAATGCGGTTGTGAAGTGGACAGCCGACAAAAGCGCAAAAAAACAGCAGCGCCTGCAGAAAATTGCGAAAGAGGCAACGGAGCAATCGCACCGCCAAAAAGAGCCTTTTGTGCATCCTGTCCACAACCTCAAAGAGTTGTTGGCGGAAGCGGAAAAATATAGTAAAGTATTGATTGCCTATGAAGAGGATGCAAAGGCCGGTGAGGGCAGTACCCTGGTGAACACATTGGAAAATCTTGGACCAGGCGATTCGTTGTTGTTTGTGTTTGGGCCTGAAGGCGGATTAGCGCCGGAAGAACTGGTGGCATTCAGAAAAGCCGGCCATAAGAGCTGTGCGTTGGGGCCGAGGATTTTGCGGGCTGAAACAGCCCCTTTGTATGCATTGACGGCAGTATCCTATGAAATGGAATTAAGAAAGGGAGCGGATAAAAATGGTTGAAAAATTAAACAAATACATCGATCACACTTTACTAAGACAAGATGCGACAGAGGAGGAAATCAAGGCCCTTTGCGAAGAAGCGAGGGAATATGACTTCAAATCCGTTTGTGTACAACCCTTCTGGGTCAAGAAAGTAGAAGCCTTCCTGACCGGTTCGGATGTGCTTGTCTGTACTGTCGTGGGTTTTCCGCATGGCGCCAATACGGCAGAAGTGAAAACTTTCGAAGCAAAACAGGCGGTTCAGAACGGTGCCGATGAAGTGGATATGGTCATCAATATCGGAGCTTTAAAGGATGGCAATTATCAAACTGTTGAACATGAAATCGCAGCTTTGGTCGAAGCCGTCAAAGGCAAGGCGATCCTGAAGGTCATCATCGAGACGTGCCTGTTGACCGATGAAGAGAAGGTCATTGCTTGCCAGTTGGCTCAAAAGGCAGGAGCTGACTTTGTCAAGACATCCACCGGTTTTTCAACAGGTGGCGCAACATTGGAGGATATCGCACTGATGCGCAAGACAGTCGGTCCTGTGATGGACGTAAAAGCAAGCGGTGGTGTGCGCTCATATGAAGATGCATCGGCCTTCATCGCAGCCGGCGCAACGCGTTTGGGCACTTCCAGCGGCAAGAAAATCGTCGAAGGTTGGCTTGCGGCTAATTAAATGCATGGGGTGCTCCGTTTGCATCCGAATAATTAAATGATCAAGGAAACCTTGAGGGCCTTCTTTTTATGAAGCTGTCCTTCAAGGTTTTTTTTTGGTGCTTAAAGCTTGTGAACAGGGGATAAATGTTGATGGCGCATCGTTCCGATTTAAAGTATAATAAAGGGAAATATATTTTCTTTTTTGTTTGCAAAATATGATATATTCAGCAGCCTTTCCGTTTGCGGACGGAATCGCAGTAAGTAAATACATAATCTTAAGAGTCAGGAGTGACAACATGCCGAAAATCAAAACCTATTCGCCTGAAGAGGTTGTGCAGCTATGCGCGGAATATATGAATGAAACCCATGTGGCATTTGTCCAAAAAGCGTGTGATTTTGCCAGGGAAGCCCATAGCGGACAGATGCGCAAGTCCGGCGAGGAGTACTTCGTTCATCCGACCCAAGTCGCAGCGATATTGGCAGATTTGAAATTAGATCCAGAAACGATTGCAACGGGATTTTTGCATGATGTTGTGGAAGATACAGAATATACAGAATATACCTTAGAGGATATCGAGCGGGAATTCTCCAAAACCGTAGCTATCCTGGTCGATGGCGTCACGAAGTTGGGGAAGATCGAATACAAGTCGCATGAAGAGCAGCAAGCTGAAAACCATCGCAAGATGTTGATGGCCATGGCGAAGGATTTGCGGATCATCATGGTGAAGTTGGCGGATAGATTGCACAACATGCGCACGCTGAAATACCATAAACCGGAAAAACAACGGACCATATCCAATGAGACACTGGAAATTTACGCACCTTTAGCCCACCGCTTAGGGATGAACCGGATCAAATGGGAATTGGAGGATACGTCGCTCAGGTATCTGAACCCGCAGCAATATTATCGGATTGTTCATTTGATGAACAGCAAACGCGATGAACGGGAACTGTACATCAAAGATACAATCAATAAAATCAAAGAATCAATCGATGAATTGGAAATTGAAGCTGACATCTACGGCAGACCGAAGCACATCAACTCCATCTACCGAAAAATGAAGGACCAAAAGAAACAGTTCACGGAAATCTACGATCTGTTGGCTATCCGCGTCATCGTCCATTCAATCAAAGATTGTTATGCCGTTTTGGGGGCCATCCACACAAAATGGAAACCTATGCCGGGCCGCTTCAAAGACTATATCGCCATGCCCAAAGCGAATATGTATCAGTCACTGCACACGACCGTCATCGGGACGCAGGGAACACCCGTAGAAATCCAAATCCGGACAATCGAAATGCACCAAGTCGCGGAGTATGGGGTTGCGGCGCACTGGGCATACAAAGAAGGCATCACCAAAAAAATCGATCCGGATAAAATGCCCCATCAGATCGATTGGTTCCGCGATCTGATCGATCTGCAGGATGATTCCAAGAACGCCAGCGAATTCGTAGAAAGCGTGAAGGAGGATATTTTCAAGGACAAGGTCTATGTCTTCACTCCAAAAGGCGATGTCGTGGAATTGCCATCCGGTGCCGGTCCTTTGGATTTCGCTTATAACATCCATACCGAAATCGGACACAAAACCATCGGGGCGAAAGTCAACGGGAAGATTGTCCCTTTGAATTACAAGCTGCAGAATGGCGACATCATCGAAGTGATGACATCCCCGAACTCATTCGGTCCAAGCAGGGACTGGGTCAACTTGGTTTCCACAAGCAAAGCAAAAAATAAAATCAAACGCTACTTCAAACTGCAAGACCGCGATGGACATGTGATCAAAGGCCGGGATATGCTGGAAAAACAATTGGCGGAAATGGAGTTTTCGCCAAAAGAGTTCCTTACAAAACTAGCGATCAAAGATTTGTTGAATCGCTTCAATGTGAATTCGGAAGATGACCTCTATGCCGCCATCGGCTTCGGTGAACTGTCTGCGTTCATCGTTTCGAACCGTTTGACCGAGAAAGCTCGCCGCGAGCGGGATAAACACAAAGCGGAACAACAGTTGGACACGATCGAGCAAAAAACAAAAAAAGATAATCCTAAAATGAAGATCCGTCATGAAGGCGGCGTAGTCATTCAAGGTGTGGACAATCTGCTCATCCGCATCAGCCATTGCTGCAATCCGGTCCCGGGGGATGAAATTGTCGGTTACATCACGAAAGGCCGCGGCATCTCTGTCCATCGGAAAGATTGCCCGAATGTTCAGGTGTCCGGAGAGCACGGCGATCGCTTGATTGATGTCGAATGGGAAGATTCCGGCACCTCCAATATCGATTACGAAACCGAATTGACGGTTGAGGGGTACAATCGCTCAGGCCTGTTGAACGAAATCCTGCATGTGGTGAATACGATGACCAAAAATCTCAGCAGCGTGAACGGAAAAGTCGACAGCAATAAAATTGCGGTCATTACGCTGAAAATCGGAATCCAAAATTTGAGTCAACTGGATAAAATCGTCGATAAAATCAAGAACATCCCGGATGTTTACACAGTCAGAAGGGTCACATCCTAATCAAAATGAATAGAGGGCAAATATGCGTGTCGTGGTACAGAAAGTTACGGAAGCGTCCGTAACGGTTGAAGATGAAATCATCGGGGAAATAGGAGAGGGCTTTATGCTTTTGGTCGGCATCGGCAAGGATGACACACATGAAGACGTGCACTACCTCGTCCGCAAAGTTTCAAATCTCCGGGTTTTCGAGGATGAAGAAGGCAAAATGAACCGCTCCTTGAAGGATGTGGAAGGAGCCATCCTTTCGATATCCCAGTTCACTTTGTTCGCTGATACAAAAAAAGGGAACCGCCCAAGCTTCACCAATGCAGCCGCTCCAGAAATGGGGGAGGCGCTTTATCAAGCGTTCAACGAGCTGTTAAGAGCGGAAGGGTTCTCTGTGGCATCGGGTAAATTCGGTGCGCACATGTCTGTCCGTTTGAACAACGATGGACCCGTAACCATTCTCATCGATTCCAAAAACAAATAATAGAGCCGGCAGCTTGAACCATTCGAGGTTCAAGCTGCCGACTCTGTTTTTTGATGGCTAGCTTCACGGGTAAGCCCTTCGGAAAGAAATAAAGGAACCCCTTGTCTCTACGAGCCAAGGATACTGTTCGACTAACCTGCTGACGCAGGAAGTATCTCAGCATATTGCGCTCTACGATGCTCAGTTGCATGGGAGTCTTAGGGATTCATCCCTTAGACTCCCAGTACAAGGTGACCGTAGGGAACGTTGCGGAGCACGATTTCCTAAATTTCTTTCAGGGCTAAACGAACCCGTTCAGCTTTTCTTTGTTATTGGAAATATTCGGTCAATGCTTGGTAGATGCTTTCTGCCACCAGCGAGCGATAATAATCGGAATTGAAGGTTTTGACGTCGGAGTCATTATTCATATAGCCGAGCTCCAACAACAAGGCTGGTTGCTCATTTTCGCGCGTGACCAAGAAATCGCCGAATTTGGAACCATTGTCCTGCAACGGTAAAGTATCGGCCAGGTGGTCATCGACCAGATTTGCTAACGGAATATCCGCATCGGCATAATAATAGGTAGTAAAGCCGGTCGCGGAAGTACCACTTGCGGTGGAATCATAATGCAGACTGATGAACAGATCGGCGTCGTTGACATTACTCATTTCTGCCCGATCTTCCAGGGTTACGTAGACATCAGAGGTGCGCGTCAATATGACGTTTGCTCCGGCACTGCGTAATTTTTCAGCAACTGCTTCAGCAGTTTTGAGTGTTACTTCCTTCTCGTAAATATAAGTACCTTCCGCACCTGGATCTTCCCCACCGTGGCCCGGATCGATCACGATGGTCGCTTCGGCAAGCGTGGTTGTCGATGAAGCAGTGACGGGAGTATTGAGCGATTCGGATGTTTCCACCAACCAAGAGGCGACGTAACCTTCCTTGTTTCCCTCATAAAGGATCTTATAGAAATCACCTGATTCGCTGATCAGTTCGTATTCTTCGCCTTTTTCGGCAATGAACAGGATATCGCTGCCTGTCGAAGGGCCGCTGCGGACATTTACGCCATCCATGGTGATGATCACTTTCGGATTAGCGTCGTCAGCAACAACGGCTGTGGTATCAACTGTCTCCGGTGCCAATTGGATGCTGCCTGGTGAAATTTCGATCAGCTCCGATAAAATCCAAGCGACCTTATTGTTGTACTTGATTTGACTCCAGCCGTTCTCTTCATACAACAGGGCGAATTTTTCGCCTTCACTTGCCGTACCGACAACTTCGGATGCTTCATTGTTCTCTTGTCGAACGTTGGCGGAGGGCACCAGCACAGTTGCCAATAATTCGGATGTTGCCGCGATCTCGGTGTTGTTGATCAGCCAACTGGCTACCCATCCGATTCTTCCGTCCGAAAGCCGGACTTTATACCATTCGTTCTTATCGGCCAAAACATTGACTGAGGAGCCGCCTTGAATTTGCGTCATGATGTCGTAGGACAATCCTGGGCCGGACCTGACATTTACGATGCTGGCGGAGATGCCGACTGTAGTATAGTTGGCCAATGCTACCGTACCGAAGGAGCCCAATCCGACAAATAACAAAAAAAGCGTCAAGAAGAACAGATGTCTATTTTTTGCGATAGTCTTCACTAGTTGTCTCCTTTCTGGTTTGGAATGCATAAAATTTACAAAAATTGTTCAATTCTTCTATCATTATAGCAAAGATACGGCATCCAATGCAAAGCCTTTTCAGAAATTATGGATCTGTTCCTTATATAGACAAAGCTGAACCGCGACGCAGCAGTACGACACAAAATATGCGATTGACTATGCTGGCCCCGAAAGTGAAAATATGATGAAAACAGTATTGACAATTCGGTGCTTATCTTGTATCGTTAAGGAAATTATAAATGTCCAGTGAAGATCGAAGTAGAATAGATTGGTTTGATTCAGAGAGGATTGCCGCGGCTGAGAGCACTCCCAAACGTTTATTTGAAAGACAGGTTGGAGGATTAATAGTGAAAAGCTATTACGCCACGAACGTTACTCGTTAAAGGAAAGCTATGCTTTCGAATAAAGGTGGCACCACGTCTGACTAATCGTCCTTTTCCATGATGGAAAGAGGGCTATTTTTTTGCTTTTTTTCAGACAGAAGACAGTATGAAGCGAAAGGAATGGTTATAAAAATGATACAAAAACCAAAAGGGACTGCCGACATATTTTTGCAGGAAGCAGAAATTTGGCAATACGTGGAAGAAACAGCCCGCATCTTACTGCATGACTATCAGTTTTCAGAAATCCGCACCCCGATGTTCGAAAGTTATGAACTGTTTTCAAGAGGGGTCGGCGATACGAGTGATATCGTATCGAAGGAAATGTACGATTTCTATGATAAAGGCGAACGACACATCGCGTTGAAGCCTGAAGGAACGGCTCCAGTGGTCCGGGCTTACGTCGAAAACAAGCTGTTCGGCCCTGAACATCCGAAACCTCTGAAAGTCTATTACATCAGCCCGATGTTCCGCTACGAAAGACCACAAGGCGGAAGAATGCGTCAATTCCACCAACTGGGTGTCGAAGTTTTCGGAAGCATCAATCCAGCGACCGATGTCGAAACCATGGCACTGGCATGGGATATACTGAAGGAATTGGAATTGAGCGATCTGAAATTGGTCATCAATTCGTTGGGCAAGACTGAAGATCGGATCAGATACCGCGAAGCGCTGATTGCCTACTTGGAACCTTTCCATGATGAATTGAGCAAGGATTCCCAGACCCGTCTGCACAAAAATCCGTTGCGCGTGCTGGACAGCAAAGACAAGCGCGACAAAGAAATTGTCGCCCAGGCACCGAGCATTTTGGAGTTCCTGTCGGAAGATTCGAAGAAACATTTTGAATCGGTCCAGGAAATGCTTCAGGCGTTGGAAATCCCCTTCACGATCAACAGCAATATGGTCCGTGGTCTAGATTATTATCAAGATACGATTTTTGAAATCATGAGTGCATCCGCAGTTTTCGGGGCGGAAACGACCATCTGCGGCGGTGGCCGCTATGATGGCTTGGTTCAGGAAATCGGTGGACCGGAAGTGCCAGGCTTCGGCTTCGGGATGGGCTTGGAAAGACTGATCCTCTTGATGAAGGATCAGCAAGTCGATATACCGAAACTATCCGAGTTGGATGTCTATGTGGTCGGTCTGGGAGAAGCTACGAACATCGAATCCTTGAAATTGGTCCAAAACGCACGCCAAGCAGGGTATTCAGCGGACCGGGACTTCCATGATCGCAAAGCCAAAGCACAATTCAAAACCGCCACGAAAAATGGGGCCAAAGTAGTGCTGACCATCGGCGAAGATGAATTGAACAACAAACAAGTGCAATTCAAAGTGATGTCGACCGGTAAAGAGCAGAAAGTGGCGTTGACTGAGATTTACGCTGATTTTGACAAAGTGTACAAAACACAGACAGCCGATATGACAGCTTTCAATGAATTTTTCGGAAAAGAAGACTAGAACATACAGAAAAGGGTAGTGAAAATGGATAGAAGAACAGAATATTGCGGATTATTTACGGAAGCAAACGTTGGACAGACTGTCGTCGCCAATGGTTGGGTTAACAAAAGAAGAGACTTAGGCGGATTGATCTTTATCCACCTGCGTGACCGCGAAGGCATCGTCCAAGTCGTTTTCAACACAGAATTCAATGAAGAAGCGTTCCGCATTGCGGAAACGATCCGTGGGGAATATGTCCTGCAGGTCAAAGGTAAAGTAGTCCTTCGTGAAGCAAATCAGATCAATCCGAACATCGGCACAGGCACAATCGAAATCGAAGCGGAATCCGTGGAGATTTTGGCGAAAGCGAAAACACCACCGTTCTATATCGAAGGCGATCTGAACGTATCCGATGAATTGCGCATGAAATACCGTTACATCGATTTAAGAAGAGACAAAATGATGAACAACATGAAAATTCGCCACCAAACGACGCGCACTGTCCGCAACTATTTGGATGACTTGAATTTCATGGACATCGAAACGCCATATTTGACGAAATCGACTCCGGAAGGTGCGCGTGACTATATCGTTCCGTCCCGTGTCCATCAAGGCGAATTTTATGCGCTGCCGCAATCACCGCAACTGTTCAAACAGATGCTTATGGGCGCAGGCTTTGACCGCTATTACCAGATCGTTCGCTGCTTCCGTGATGAAGATCTGCGCGGTGACAGACAGCCGGAATTCACCCAAATCGATATCGAAACCAGTTTCCTGTCTGCTGCTGAAATCCAGGAAATCACCGAAACTATGCTTCAGAAAGTCATGAAGGACGTTTTGGGCAAAGATATTCCGGCTCCATTCCCGCGCATTTCCTACGATGAAGCGATGAACCGATTCGGCAGCGATAAGCCGGATACCCGTTTCGCATTGGAACTGATCGACATGAATGAATTTGCGAAAACTTCTTCGTTCAACGTATTCAAAGCGACCAGCGAAAGCGGCGGCCAAGTTCGTGGCTTGAACGTCAAAGGCAAAGCCGATGCCTATTCGCGCAAAGACATGGATAACCTGATCGAGTACGCCAAACAATACGGTGCAAAAGGCATGGCTTGGATGAAAGTCGAAGAGGACGGACTGAAAGGCGCCGTGGCTAAATTCTTCACCGAAGACAGCGAAGAATTGATCAGACTGATGGATGCGGAGCCTGGCGACTTGCTGGTGTTCGTTGCTGATAAAAAAGAGATCGTCTATCAAGCATTAGGAGAGCTGCGCCTGAAGTTCGGCCGCGATCTTGATCTGATCGACAAATCCCAATTTGCTTTCGTTTGGGTTGTAAATTGGCCATTGCTTGAGTACGATGTGGACGCAAAACGCTACACAGCGATGCACCATCCATTCACTCGTCCAAACGACGAAGATCTTGCCAAATTAGCCGACCACCCGGAAGAAGTCTATGCACAAGCCTACGATATCGTCCTGAACGGTTATGAAATCGGCGGCGGCTCTCTGCGTATCTACACAAGGGAAGTGCAAGAGCAGATGTTTGCGGCACTTGGCTTCAGCAAAGAAGATGCCGAAGAGGAGTTCGGATTCTTGTTGGATGCATTCGACTATGGCTTCCCACCACATGGCGGCATCGCTTTAGGGCTGGATCGTCTGGTCATGTTGTTGGCTGGCGAATCGAACATCCGAGAAGTGATCGCGTTCCCTAAAAACGGGAAAGCTTTCGACCCGATGACGAACGCTCCAAGCGAAGTAAGCGCAGCTCAGTTGAAAGAACTGAGCCTGAAAATCGCTTCATTGGACTAACAATTGCACTAAAAAGAGCATCTGATGGTAAGGAAAACAAGCCTTATGATACAATAATCGTATCATAAGGCTTGTTTTTCGTCTCCGGGTTTATTGAAGGCGAAAATGCTTTTTAGGATAATACATAATAAAAGGGTGAAGATATGTTAAAGATAGGTTCACATGTTTCTATGGGCGGTAAAAAAATGCTGTTGGGTTCAGCAGAGGAGGCAGCATCCTACGGTTCTTCGGTGTTTATGATCTACACAGGCGCTCCGCAGAATACCCGGAGAAAAAGCGTCGATGAGATGAATATTCCGGAAGGCATGGACTATATGGCGAAGCACGGTCTGGTCGAATTGGTCGTGCATGCACCCTACATCATCAACTTGGCAAATACAACGAAACCGGACCATTTTGAATTCGCAATCGGATTTTTGCGCGATGAAATCGTGCGGGCGCAAGCTCTTGGAGCAAGACAAATTACGCTGCATCCGGGTTCGCATGTCGGTGCCGGTTCTGATATAGGCATCAAACAGATCATCAAGGGCTTGAATGAAGTGCTGGAGCCTAGTCAGACTGCACAGATTGCATTGGAAACGATGGCCGGAAAAGGCACCGAAATCGGCCGGACGTTTGAGGAGTTGGCTGCCATCATGGATGGGGTAGTCTACAACGACAAGTTATCCGTAACATTGGATACGTGCCATATAAATGATGCGGGTTATAACGTCAAAGAGGACTTCGACGGTGTTTTGGAAGAGTTCGACCGCGTCATCGGTCTGGAACGTTTGAAAATGGTCCATATCAACGACTCGAAAAACGAAAGAGGGACCCATAAGGACAGGCATGCTAACATCGGGTTCGGCACCATCGGTTTTGAAACCTTGAACAAAATTGTTCATCACCCTCAATTGCAGGATTTGCCGAAAATATTGGAAACTCCGTTCGTCGGAGAGGACAAAAAGAACAAGAAGGCGCCTTACAGGTTCGAATTGGACATGCTGAAGTCGCAGACATTCAATCCGAGATTGTTGGAAGACATCCTGAATCAGTGAGAAATACATCTTTGGATGGATGCGGTTTTGCCGAAGTTCAGGGATAATTGTATGTAAGCACAAAATGAAAAATAAAGGAGATGGGAAGATGAAAGGTTGGTTGAAGGGCTTAATTGGTGTTTTTATTGCGGTGTTGCTGTTGGGAGTACCATTGATCAGCTCCTATAATGGTTTGGTGACTGAGGAAAGCAACGTCGATGTGCAATGGGCGAATGTGGAAACCAAACTACAAAGACGTTATGATCTGATCCCCAACTTGGTGGAATCGGTAAAAGGCGCTATGGAACAGGAACAGGAAGTATTCGGTGCAATCGCTGATGCCCGTGCCAGAATCGGCAGTGCCCAGACGACCGAAGAACAGGTTACAGCCAGCAACGAAATGGAATCCGCGCTTTCGCGCCTATTGGTGATTGTTGAGAACTATCCGGAACTGAAATCGAACGAACAAGTGACGGCTCTGATGGATGAGTTGGCAGGTACCGAAAACAGGATTTCGGTCGAGAGGGATCGTTACAATGAAGCTGTGCAACAATACAACAACAAAGTCAAACGGTTCCCGGGATCACTCATGGCAGGACTTTTCGGATTTGATGAAAAATCTTATTTTGAAGCGGTCAGCGGCGCTGAAACTGCTCCAAGTGTAGACTTGAATACAGACGATGAATAATTGAGGGGCTGATGATGCTTTGTTTCAAATGAGAAAAAAGGCGCGGTGGCAATTGCTTGTGGTTTTGGGGTTGTTCCTCTTTTCGATGGCTTTCGCGCCTTCCAAACATGCGCAAGCGTTGCCTGATCCGACAACTGAATTTTATGTCTATGATCCAAGCGGCACGCTCTCCGAAGAAACGAAATCATTCATCCTGAGCGTGAATGAACAATACGAATTGACTGAAGAAAAACCCCAAGTTGTCGTGGCGGTGGTCGATTCGCTGCAAGGTGAGACAATCGAGGAGTATTCTGTCGACCTGTTCGAAAAGTGGAAAATTGGCCAGGCGGATGCCGATAACGGCGTGCTGATTTTGTTGGCTTTGGAAGAAAGGGAAATCCGCTTCGAAATCGGATACGGTCTGGAAGGTGCCTTAACGGACAGCAGGACAGGCAGAATTTTAGACAATCATCTGGATTATCTTTCGGCCAATGACTTCGATGGCGGGCTGAAAGAAATTTTTACGGAAGCGGCGGTTGTCGTCAATCAGGAATACCAATATGATGACGAAGTAATTTTCTCGGGCTATCCTGTCGATACAACGCAATACTCTGAAGACGATTCATCGTTTTTCGCGTCAATCGTCCAATTCCTGTTCATCCTTTTGCTGCTGTCCTTCTTTTTTGGCGGTCGAGGCAGAGGCGGACGCGGTGGACGCGGTGGCGGAATGAATCCGTTGTGGTGGTTGCTTCTAAGCGGTGGCGGAGGTGGGTACCGCGGCAACAATCATCGAGGAGGGTATGGCGGTGGCGGTTTCGGTGGTGGTGGCTTTGGCGGAGGAGGCGGCTTCGGAGGAGGAGGTTCTTCCGGAGGAGGCGGATCCAGCAGAGGGTTCTAAAGCACCTGTTGAAACAATTGAATAGAACAACAAAAGAAGAGGGCCCGAAATGAATCGGGTCCTCTTCTTTCAATTTCAGGGAATGATGGTTGTATCGGAAATTTCGATGCTGCTCATAATGATGGCGGCTGTTTCTTCTATAGAGCGCTTGGATACATTGATGACGATGCAACCCAATTTATTGTACAATTCATAGGCGTATTCCAGTTCAGCCCGGATGCGGTCCATGTCCGAATAAATGGTTTCCGGCGATAATCCGTAAGCGATCATCCGCTCCTTGCGGAAATTATTCAATACCTCGGCATCATTTGTCAATCCGACGATTTTTTTCGGATCCACTTGCCAAATTTCGTCAGGCACTGAGGCTTCCGGCATGATCGGCAGGTTCGCCACTTTGATGGTCTTGTTCGCCAAAAACATGGATAGTGGCGTCTTTGAAGTGCGCGAAACGCCCAGCAGGACCAAATCGGCATCCAAGAAACCCTTTGGATCTTTCCCGTCATCGTACTTGACTGCGAACTCGATGGCGCTGATCCGGTTGAAGTACTCATCATCCAAACGATGCAGGGCGCCTGCTCTCCGGATAGGCTGCTGCCCGGTCTTTTCGGTGATGTCACTAACCAGTGCTTTCAATATGTTATAGCAAGGCAAGTCCTCTGCTGCGCAGAAACTGTCCGTGTATTCACTCAAATCCTCGACGACCAAAGTATGGATAACAAATGCTTTCAGTTCTTTGGCCTCTACCAATACAGGCTCCAAATCTTTCATTTTTCTGATGAATGGATAATGATACATATGAACAGTAATCGATGGGAATTGTGCCAATACGGCCTGAAGGACTTTCCTGGCGGTGTCTCCTACCGAATCTGATATGATGACAAAATGTAGGTCCTGTTGCTCCATATAATTTCATCCTTTCTGAATCTTAATGATTGCAATCTCACTAATAATATACTATAGTCAATTTGAAATTGATAGAGTCGGGAGGGAAAATGATGCCGGTAGATACCGTAACCATTGCACTGCAGCAATTAAAGAAACAAGGTTATAAATATACCCAGAAAAGAGAAGATATCATTACGGTTTTTGTGGAAGCTAACCGCTATCTGTCTGCAAAATCAGTTCTGCATGCGTTACAGGACGAATATCCGACACTCAGCTATGACACGATATACCGCAACCTGTATACTTTTGTGGAAGTTGGGATCTTGGAAGAAACAGAATTGAACAACGAAAAACTGTTCCGGATCACTTGTTTGCACGAGGGACACCACCATCATCACTTCATTTGTCAACAATGCGGGATGACGATTGCTTTGCAGATGTGTCCGATGGATTTCTTTGAGCAACAGTTGGAGGGATGCCAAATTTCGTCCCATCGCTTCGAAATATTTGGTGTTTGCAAGAATTGTTTGGCGAATGCGTAGTCCTTCCTGAAGGCAGCCAGACTGATGCTTTAACCGATTTTGATGATACACTCTTTTGTTTTGCAATAAAACGTTGCAATTGCTTTCTCCTATGATATAATATCAAAAGAACAATTTCATTTTGATTTCTTATTTTCAAAAGGAAACGTTACTTTTAATGCTCGGAGGGAGGGAATATTTAATGTCAAAAACAGTTGTTCGTAAAAACGAATCTCTTGATGATGCTCTTCGTCGCTTTAAACGTACTGTTTCAAAAACTGGAACTCTACAAGACGCTCGTAAACATGAATTTTATGAAAAGCCAAGTGTGAAACGTAAGAAGAAATCTGAAGCTGCCAGAAAACGTAAATTCTAACAGCAAGATGCTTGCTTTCTAAAATTCTTAGAGACTAATCGATAAAGAATGGGATGATCTCCGTATCATTCCATTTTTTTGTCGTCCAGAAAAGCGCCTTGAACACAAGGGGATAAATATTTTCATAAGCCATGCCGCTTTATGTTATACTATTAGCAATAAGCAGTGAAAAAAATCCCCAAAAAGAGGAGTGTAGCTTGTTTGACCGATAAAGTGAATAAAACAGAGAAAATTGAAGTGATGGACGCATCCGTTTTGCCTCAATTATTTGGATCGCAGGATAAGCATCTGAAGATGTTGGAAGATGCTTTGCATGTGACCATTACAAGCCGCGGCATGAAAATAGAAATCAGTGGCGAGGAGCCGGCTGTCGACAAGGCCCGCTCGCTGTTGAAGCAACTTTTGGAATTGTTAGCGCGCGGCATCCCTATTTCACAAACAGATATCGTCACAGCTATAAAAATGTCCGAACGCGGAAGCCTCGATTTCTTCATAAACCTTTATGAGGAGGAAATCGGCAGGTCATACGCAGGCAAGCCTATCCGGGCGAAAAATTTCGGCCAAAGGCAATATGTGCAGGCCGTGAAGAAAAAAGATGTCGTATTCGGAATAGGGCCCGCCGGAACCGGAAAAACCTTCTTAGCAGTAGTGATGGCTGTGGAGGCTCTGAAGAACGGTAAGGTAAAAAAAATCATCCTGACACGTCCGGCTGTTGAAGCTGGTGAAAATCTAGGCTTCCTGCCCGGAGATCTGAAGGAAAAAGTTGACCCGTATTTGCGCCCGGTCTATGATGCGCTTTATGCCATCTATGGCGTCGAGCACACGACCCGCTTGATGGATAGGGGAGTCATCGAAATTGCGCCGCTCGCATACATGCGCGGAAGGACGCTGGAAGATGCTTTCATCATCCTGGACGAAGCGCAGAATACGACTGTCGCGCAGATGAAGATGTTCCTGACCCGGCTCGGATTCGGGTCAAAAATGATCGTCAACGGCGACAAAACCCAGATCGATTTGCCGAAAGGCGCCCTTTCAGGATTGATTGATGCCGAGAAGAAACTTAAGGGCATTCCTGACATCACTTTTGTCACCTTTGATATTTATGATGTCGTGCGCCACCCGGTCGTTGCGAGCATCATCAAAGCATATGATGTCAAAGAGGAAACAAAACACAATATAGAAAAGTGAGCGATTATATGGAAATAGATATTTTTGATGAAACAGAATCTGTACAGAATGCGCATACGGAATTGGTCCATTCCTTGATTGCTTTTGCGGGGGAGTATTTGAAGTTGGCGTCCGACACCGAATTGTCGATCACCTTTGTGGACAATGAGCGCATCCGGGAAATCAATCGTGAATTCCGCAACAAAGATCAGGCCACAGACGTCATCAGCTTTGCGCTGAACGATGAAATGGATGACGATTTCCCGATCAACATGGAAAGCATAACCGGCGCCTTCCCGACAAATATCGGCGATATCATCATCTCGACCGACAAGACCGCTGAACAAGCGGAGTCCTATGGCCACAGTTTCGAGCGGGAACTAGGTTTCCTTGCGTTGCATGGTTTCCTGCATTTGAATGGTTATGATCACATGACGGAAGAAGACGAAAAGGAAATGTTCGGTCTTCAGAAAGAGATACTGGATGCTTATGGACTCAAAAGAGACGAGTAGGGAAAAGATGGGGAAAATCGGAAAGAATCCAAGTTTTTTTGCTTCAGTGAAGCATGCTTTGGATGGCATCGGCATTATCCTCAAAGAAGAAAAAAACATGCGCAGTCATGCTTTGTTTGGCTTGATACCGCTCCTGTCGGCCTGGTTCTTCGGAGCGAGCCCAATGGAGTGGATCGTGATCATCTTCTGCATATTTTTGGTGATCATCATGGAGTTTCTGAATACGATATTTGAAAATGTGGTCGATCTGGTGACCGATTACGAGTATCATCCTCTGGCAAAGAAAGCAAAAGACATCGCTGCCGGAGCGGTCTTGGTTACAGCATTCTTTGCCATCCTGATCGCGGCCATCATTTTTTTGCCCAAGTTTTTGGAATTATATTATAAGTTAATTTGAGGAGTTTTGTATGAATAAAAAAGAAGGTTTCAAATCAGGATTCGTCTCCATCATCGGGAGACCTAACGTAGGGAAATCGACACTTTTGAACCGCATCGTCGGTCAAAAGGTCGCCATCATGAGCGATGTCCCGCAGACTACCCGGAACAAGATCCAAGGCGTAGTGACTTCGGATGATTCCCAGATCGTCTTCATCGATACGCCCGGAATCCACAAACCGCAGACGCGCTTGAACGATTTCATGTTGAAGAGCGCTTACAGCACTTTCAATGAAGTTGATTTGGTTCTGTTCATGGTGAATGCGGCAGAAAAAAGAGGAGCGGGGGACAATTTCATTCTTGAAAAACTCAAGAACCTGCGCACTCCAAAATTCTTGATCATCAACAAAATCGATCAGGTCAAGCCGGAGGAATTACTGAAAATCATCATGGACTATACTTCAGACAATGAGTTCAATGAAGTGGTTCCGATTTCTGCCATTCAAGGGAACAATGTCGATGAAATGATGGCCACCATCAAAAAATACATGCCGGAGGGACCCCAATTCTATCCGGACGATCAAGTGACGGATCACCCGGAATACTTCGTCGTGTCCGAATTCATCCGCGAAAAGATCCTTCAGTTGACCAAGGAAGAAGTGCCGCATTCAGTGGCTGTCGTCGTGGAATCGATGCAGCGCAACGAGGATGATAAAGTCCACGTCCATGCAACCATCATCGTCGATCGGGCCAGCCAAAAAGGCATCATCATCGGCAAAGGCGGGAAAATGTTGAAAGAAATTGGTGTCCGGGCACGTCGGGATATCGAAGCGATGCTGGGTGATAAAATTTACCTCGAACTTTGGGTGAAGGTCCAAAAAGATTGGCGCGACAAGCAGAGTTATCTGCAGGACTACGGGTATCGCCAAAAGGATTACGATTGATCAGTTAGTGCTCAATTGATACATGAATAGCAATCAGTAAGAGTTTGGGAGGCTGCCTTCCGGACTCTTCTCTTTTCGAAAGGGTGCGACATGGAGACATATCAGGAATTTGATGGCATCGTCTTATCGATCCGAAAACACAGGGAAAAGGATGCTTTGGTAAAAATATTTACGCGTGATCATGGAAAACGGATGTTTTTCGTGAAGAACATCAAAAACCCGAACCATTCCTTGAAAGCGGCGCTGCTGCCCTTCACAAAAGCGACTTATCTGGGTCGCGTCAAGGATGACGGACTTAGCTTCCTGCAGGACAGCCGCGAAATCACCCACTTTTCCAAAATGCAAACGGATATCCACCTGAACGCCTACGCGACGTATTTGAACAATCTGGCCGATGCAGCCATCAACGATGCCATCAAGGCCGCTGACCTCTACGATCTGTTGGAGGAATCCCTGGTCGCTATGCAGAACGGGATGGATGCGGAAATCGTAGTGAACATTTTCGAAATGCGGGTGCTGAAATATTTTGGGGCAGCTCCGCAATTGCAGGAATGCGTCATCTGTCACAGCAAGCAAGAACCTTTCGATTTTTCGGTCAAATATTCCGGTGCCTTGTGCCAAAATCATTACGGGGAAGACCCCAGAAGATCGCATGCAAGCCCTGCAGCTGTCCATTTTGCGCGGATTTTCCAATTGGTCACTCCGAAGCAAGTCGGGAATATCCAGATCAAAGCCGAGACGAAACAGGCGCTCAGAGCCTTCATCGACGAATTATATGAGGAATACGTCGGGATCCGACTGAAAAGCAAGAGTTTCATCGACCAGATGTACGCTTGGGAAACAAAGGTAGAGATTCCGTTCCGTTCCGCAGCCGAATCGCAGCCAAACAAGCCGAGCGAAAGCGGAAAGCCCGATTCAACTAGTTCTTGACATTCTGAAGGAACAAGGCTACTATTGAGAAGAACTAAATACTGGACGTTGAAGATAAGAGTACCTCTGGTCAGTACCGAAAAGCGAGTTTGGGATAGTGTGAGCCAAATCGGGAGACTATTGCGGAAAGGCGTATCCGAGTCCTGTAACGAAGTGCCGGCAATTGCCGGAATTAGGGTGGAACCGCGAAAATATTCGTCCCTATGTTTCAAGGAGACTTGATGCATAGGGACTTTTTTTATGTATTATTTCAAGTGGAGGAGATTTATGATGGAAAACAAATTAACTGTGCAAAAAATGATTCAAGCGCTACAAAATTTTTGGGCAGATCAAGGCTGCCTTTTGATGCAGTCCTATGATACTGAAAAAGGTGCCGGAACAATGAGCCCGTACACTTTCTTGCGTGCAATCGGCCCAGAACCTTGGAACGCCGCATACGTGGAGCCTTCGCGTCGTCCTGCTGACGGCCGCTACGGTGAAAATCCCAACCGTCTCTACCAACATCACCAATTCCAGGTGGTCATGAAGCCATCGCCGGACAATATCCAGGAACTATATCTGGAAAGCCTGAAAGTATTGGGCATCAATCCGATCGAACATGATATCCGCTTTGTCGAAGACAACTGGGAAAACCCTTCATTGGGCTGCGCAGGCTTGGGCTGGGAAGTCTGGTTGGATGGAATGGAAGTCACCCAGTTCACTTATTTCCAGCAAGTGGGCGGTTTGGAATGCAGTCCTGTCACAAGTGAAATCACCTATGGTTTGGAGCGCTTGGCTTCTTATATCCAGGATGTGAACAGTGTCTACGATCTTGAGTGGACAGAGGGCGTGAAATACGGCGAAATCTTCGGCCAGCCGGAATATGAACATTCCAAATATTCGTTTGAGGAAAGCAACGTCGATCTGTTGTTCCAACTATTTGATTCATTTGAAGCGGAAGCGACAAAACAGATCGAGAACGGTCTCGTGCATCCGGCTTATGACTATGTCCTGAAGAGTTCGCATGCCTTTAACCTTTTGGATGCAAGAGGTGTCATTTCTGCGACTGACCGCGCGGGCTATCTCGCACGAATCCGCAATATGGCGCGCCAACTGGCGAAAGCTTTTGTCCAAAAGAGAAAAGAACTGGGTTTCCCGTTGCTTTCGGATGATCAAAAAGAACTTGCCCTGAAGGAGGACTAAATTGATGAGTCAAACTGTATTATTAGAAATCGGACTTGAAGAAATGCCTGCGAAATATGTGCGCAGCAGCAGTATCCAATTGAAAGAAAAAATGGCCGCTTTTTTGGAAGCAAACCGCATCGGCTTTGACGCGATCGAAATGTATGCGACGCCGAGACGTTTGGCGGTCATCGCCAGCGGAGTCAGTGATAAACAGGCGGATTTGGCGGAAGTCATCAAAGGACCCGCAAAAAAAATCGCTTTGCAGGCTGACGGCACTTGGTCAAAAGCTGCACTGGGCTTTGTCCGCGGACAAGGCTTGACTCCTGAAGACATCTTCTTTGATGAACTGAATGGTGTGGAGTATGTTTTCGTCAAGAAAGAAACGAACGGAAAAGCTTCATCCGAAGTGCTGAAGGAATTGAATACGGTCGTTGAGTCGTTGACTTTCCCTGTTTCGATGCATTGGGGCAACCATCACTTCAAGTACATCCGACCGATCCATTGGATTGTGGCATTGGCTGATGCTGAAATCATCCCATTCCAAGTCTTGGATGTCGTTTCAGGCCGGACCACACGCGGGCACCGTTTCTTGGGCGAAGACGTGACGCTGTCGCATGCAGGCGAGTATGTGGAGAAATTGGCTGAACAACATGTCATTGCCGATCAGGACAAAAGGAAAAACATGATCCGGGCCCAATTCCAACAGATTGAAGCTGAAAATGGCTGGATCATCCCTAACGACGAAAGCTTATTGGAAGAAGTCACTTCTTTGGTAGAATACCCGACAGCCTTCTTCGGTGAATACGACAGCAAATATTTGACTTTGCCGGCAGATGTATTGATCACATCGATGAAGGACCACCAACGCTATTTCGAAGTTAAGGACAAATCGGGCAAACTTTTGCCGTACTTCATATCCGTACGCAACGGGAATGGCATATTCATCGATAACGTGAAAAAAGGCAATGAGAAAGTCCTGACAGCAAGGCTTGAGGACGGCCTGTTCTTCTTCAACGAAGACCAACGCATCACAATTGCGCAGTCGGTCGAAAAATTGAAGAAAGTCACATTCCATTCGAAAATCGGCTCCATTCATGATAAGATGGACAACACAGCGAAAATCGCTGCCCATCTTGCTGATCTGCTTGATCTGGAAGAGGACGACAAAACGCAATTGTTGCGTGCGGCTTCCATCTACAAGTTTGACTTGGTGACCAACATGGTTTCCGAGTTTACGGAACTGCAAGGCATCATGGGTGAAGTCTATGCGTTGCAACAAGGCGAAACCGCTGCTGTAGCAACCGCGATCCGCGAACACTATCTGCCGGTATCCAGTGAAGGCGAATTGCCGGAAACCCAAATCGGAGCAGTTTTGGCGATGGCGGACAAATTGGACAGCATCATCAGTTTCTTCCTGCAGGGTATGGTTCCGACAGGGTCGAACGACCCGTATGCTTTGCGTCGTCAAATGATCGGCGTCATTCAAATCATCGAGAAATACCAATGGTCATTCTCGTTGGAAGATTTGTTGTCTGCCTTGTTGACGGAGGTTTTTGCGATTGAAGATGCAGAATCGTTCGATAAAACAATGAATGAACTTGCCGTTTTCGCAAACGGCCGTATCCAACAGAAACTTCAAACCTACGGCATCCGTTATGATATAGTTGAAGCTGTGCTGCAATCCGGCGAAAAAGACGTCAACACCCTATTCGCTAACGCCAAAGTATTGCAGGCGCACAGTGAAGAGGAATCATTCAAAACGATCATGGAAGCTCTTGCGCGCGTCGTAAACATTTCCGGAAATCCTGATGAATCGATTCCCGTCCAGAAAGATCTGCTTGAAACAGCCAGCGAGAAGAATCTGTATGTGCAGATTAATCATCTCGATTTGGCTCTGTCCCACGGCGATCCGGAAGCGGATTACACCGCCTTAGCTGCGATTGCGCCATATATTGAAGCTTATTTCGATGAAAATATGGTCATGGTCGAGGATGTTGCTATCCGCAGCAACCGTTTGAATACGCTCGGAAACCTGACCTTGAGCATTATGCAGTTTGCTGATGTCAGAAAATTGATCCTTAAATAGTGAAGTGATGGAGGCGGGGCTAACATTGTTTACTCCCGGCTCCATCATTTTGTCTTCCGCCAGGTGCGGGCTGGATCGATACCTTCAAGACTGTATTTTCTTTTCGTTTTTTGGTTAATATGGTAAATTAAGAGGGAAGAATGAGCGCTTCAATAGACGGAGCTCAAATTATTTGTTAAAGATACTTGTCCAATTTTTTGAAGTGCGGAAGCGCATCTGAAAAAAGTCGGACCAATCGAATTATTTTGTTCGGCATAAAGAGTGCCGAACAGTTTTCCAAGGGGGAAAAAAGATGTCAATGTTTTTGGATCATGCAAAAGTGCATGTAAAAGCCGGTAAAGGCGGCGATGGAATGGTAGCGTTCCGTCGCGAAAAGTATGTTCCCGATGGGGGGCCTGCAGGTGGCGATGGCGGCCGCGGAGGAAGCATCATATTTGAAGTGGATCCAGGTCTGCGCACGTTATTGGATTTCCGCTATAACCGTAATTTCAGAGGTAAGCCCGGCGAAAACGGCATGAGCAAAAGTATGTTCGGCCGCGGCGCAAAAGACACAATAGTAAGGGTTCCGCCTGGTACGATTGTACGCAATGCGGAAACAAAAGAACTCATTGCTGATTTGACCGAACCTGGACAACAGGCTGTAGTCGCAAGAGGCGGACGTGGCGGACGCGGGAATAACCGTTTTGCCACTGCGAGAAACCCTGCACCCGAAATCGCCGAAAACGGTGAACCTGGGCAAGAGCTTGAGTTGGAGCTTGAGCTGAAAGTCATCGCGGACGTCGGTTTGGTAGGCTTCCCGTCAGTAGGTAAATCGACATTGCTGTCGATCGTGTCAAAAGCGAAACCAAAAATCGCAGCCTATCACTTCACTACGCTTGTACCCAACTTAGGTATGGTACAGACACGCAGCGGAGAAGAGTTTGTCATGGCCGATTTACCGGGATTGATCGAGGGCGCGTCCCAAGGCGTCGGTCTAGGGATCCAATTTTTGCGCCACATCGAGCGCACGAGAGTCATTCTGCATGTCATCGATATGGGCGGCACAGAAGGCAGAGATCCTTTCGATGACTATGAAAAAATCAACAAAGAATTGGAAAGTTACCAATTGCGTTTACTGGAAAGACCGACCGTGATTGTAGCCAATAAAATGGATGTGGCGGAAGCGGAAGATAATCTTGAAATCTTCAAACAACAAATCGCCGAAAAATTCGGAGATGACGAAGCACCGAGAATCTTCCCGATTTCAGCCTGGTCGACTACCGGCGTAGCCGAATTGTTGGATTACACTGCTGAAGTTCTGAAGGACACGCCTGAGTTCCCATTGTTCGACGAAGAAGAAGTCGAATCATCCGTCCTTTACAAATTCGAAGAAAATCAAGAACAGTTCACTATCGGACGCGATCCAGATTCCACGTGGGTATTGGGCGGCGAAAGACTGGAAAAACTATTCAACATGACCAATTTTGCTCATGACGAAAGCATCATGCGTTTCGCGCGTCAATTGCGTTCCATGGGCGTGGATGAAAAACTGAGGGCTAAGGGAGCGAAAGATGGCGACATGGTCCGCATCATGACCTACCATTTTGAGTTCGTCGATTAAAAAGCAACACCAGTATCAATAAATGGGGGATAATTATCGTGACATCACAGACACGCTCCGTTCCATTGGATGGGATGCGGGCGCTTGCGATTATTGCCATCATTTTCTATCATTTGATGCCTCATGTTTTGCCGGGCGGTTACTTGGCTGTAAACATCTTTTTCGTCCTGACTGGTTTTTTCATCACAGCGTCTGTGATCGAAGAATACGGCCAAAAAGGAAAATTGGCTTACAAGCGCTATTTGGCCAGAAGGTTTCAGAGGTTGTTCCTTCCATTGCTAGGGATGTTGCTGTCGGTGACTGCCTATATCACTTTGTTTCAAAGAGACCTGTTGCTGAATTTGCGGCCATGGCTCCTATCGTCATTGGGAATGGTCAATAACTGGTGGCAAATTTCCGTTGGCGGTTCTTATTTTGAACAATTCTATGTGCAATCACCGTTCATGCATCTCTGGTTCCTGTCTGTCATTAGCCAATTCTATGTCATCTGGCCACTGATTGTGTTGTTGCTGTTGGCATTGTACAAAGATAAACGGATAATCCTCTACACAGCGGTCGGACTTTCTTTGTTTTCTGCCCTTGCGATGGCTATGCTGTATGTACCGGGAGAAGACGCTTCACGCGTCTATTACGGTACGGATACGCGCTTGTTTTCGTTTATGATCGGCAGTGCGCTGTCGGTTGTTTGGCCGTTAGAGAGGCTGAACGAGCCGGTGTCGAAACGAACGAAGCGAAGATTGACGCTTGCAGGCTTTTTCAGCTACGCAGTTCTCGGCGTGATGTTCAGCAGGATGCTGGATAGTCAGACGCTCACCTACAGAGGCGGAATGTACCTTAACAGCGTCATTATCGGAGTCGGGGTAGTCTTAACAGCGCATCCGGCAACGAGCCTTTCAAAAATGATGCGGTTCAAACCGATTCAGTGGCTCGGCAGGCGGAGCTTCCTGCTTTATCTTTGGTACTATCCTGTGATTTCCCTTTATCAGGCAAAAGTAGTCGATACGAGCGTTGATCCCGGACAACATATATTGATCCAGCTGGCAATCATGCTCAGCCTCTCCGAAATAGGTTACCAAATATTCGAAAAGAAGCGTTGGAAGATGACGCCCGTGCAGTTTTGGCGACCAGCCGATACGATTGCCCGAATAAAGGCTTCAGGGTCCGAAGGTTCAACCAGGCATTTTTCAGGAAATCTTGCACCATTCGTCGGGTTCTGCCTGTTGTTGACCGCGCTGACGGGATTTGTCCAAGCACGCTCCGGCGAAAATGCCTCTGTGCAGGAACTGCGCGAGCAAATCGCTGCCAGCCAAAGCAAGATGGAAGCGATGAATCGCGACGATTCCACCCGCAGCAGGGCCATCAATAATATCGAAGGGCTCGAACGAGAGACCGTTTTGTTTGCTCACGGCGCAGATATTACCTTCATAGGCGATTCCGTATTGCTCTCCGTCGCGGATCAGCTGGTTACGATTTTCGGACGGGCAGTTGTCGAAGGTGCAGTCAGCAGACAGCTTTACCAAACCACTGAGGTGATTGCTGACTTGGAAAAACGTGAGCAGTTGCATGACACAGTCGTGGTCTTTCTGGGTTCCAACGGGACTTTCACTCAGACGCAAATGGAAACTTTCATAACGGAAATCGGGACATCCCGAAATCTGTTTTTCCTCACGACGAATGTACCGCGAATCTGGAAGGACAGCGTGAACGAGCAGTTGGCGCTTGCCGAAAGCAACCATTCCAATGTCCATATTTTGGATTGGAATGCCTTCAGCAGCGGACACGACGAGTGGCTTCTGGAGGATCAGGTCCATCCGAATCCGATCGGTGCGCAACAATTAGCCCTTTTTGTGGCAGAGGAAATCTATCAAGAATTAAATGATGAAAATGGGAGCAACTGATTATGAAAATTCAATTTTTAGGCACCGGAGCGGGTGTTCCTTCCACCAGCAGAAATCTTTCCAGCATTGCATTGAAATTGCTGGATGAACGCAATGCCATCTGGCTTTTTGACTGCGGGGAGGGGACACAGCAACGTGTGCTAAAAACAACGATCCGGCCCAGAAAAGTCGAAAAAATCTTCATCACCCATCTGCATGGGGATCATATATTCGGCTTGCCCGGGTTCTTGAGCAGCAGGGCTTTCCAAGGCGGAAATACGCCTTTGAACATCTATGGCCCTGTGGGAATCAAGGAATTTGTGCTGACCAGTCTGCGCATATCCCAGTCCCACCTGCGCTATCCGATCTTCTTTCATGAAATAACTGAAGATGGCGTAGTGTTTGAAGACGAGCAATTCCGCGTGAGTTGCGCAAAACTGAATCACGGCATCGTTTCCTACGGGTACCGTGTCGAAGAGGCCGACTATCCAGGCGAATTGCAGGCCGATAAGCTAAAAGAAATGAATGTTCCCGCGGGACCTCTCTACGGAAAGCTTAAAAATGGGGAGACCGTTGTTTTGCCTGACGGGAGAACCATCAATGGGCTGGATTTTATCGGAAAAACAACTAAAGGACGTGTCGTAACGATTTTGGGCGACACAAGAAGAACCAAAAATACTGTCGTTTTGGCAAAAAATGCCGATGTGCTGGTCCACGAGAGCACCTTCGGGAAGGAAGACCAAGCGATTGCGTCGGATTATTTCCATTCGACCTGCATCGATGCAGCCAACGTGGCCAAAGAAGCAAACGTGAACCAACTTTATTTGACCCACATCAGCGCGCGTTACCTCAACGGCAATGCGCATCAGTTGCAGCGGGATGCCCGCAAAGTCTTTTCTGACACGAAACTCGTCAACGATTATGATGAATTCGAAATAGCGCTGACGAAATGATCGCCGGCAGCTTGCTCACTAGAGAATCCTTTCGGGGATAAGTGCTTCAAGTTGACTACGCAGCAGCAAAAAGATGATAATAAGAGTGGGAAATATCAAAATGAGTGGGGCGATTATAATGAAAAATCAGTGGAGATTAGTAGCGGGCATTATTTTGATCATCATCATTGTGTTGTTTGCCGTTTTCAATGTCGATTCTGTGCCAGTCAATTTTGGTTTCGCTGTTGTGGATGGACCTCTTATCATCGTCATTCTGGTTTCTCTCCTGATGGGATCGCTCATCACCTTGTTGGTTGCGACAGGCAGTGCAACTAAGAAGAACAAAGAATTTAAACAAATGCGCGCTGAAATCGACACAAAAGGGAAAGAAATCCAAAAAGCAGTCGATGCGACGAAAGTCGGGTATGAACAACAACTCGCCGAACTGCGGACGGAATTGACTCAGAAAGACAGCAAAATCAATTCGCTTGAAGAAGAATTGATCAAGAAGTTTACAGGGGCAAACCCGAATCAGCCAAGCAGTATTTGAAGAAAAAAAGTGGCAGATCTAACCTGATCGGCCACTTCCAGTTCAAAAGAAAAGACTAGAACGAGTTCAGCTTCTAGTCTTTTTTGGATTAGTGGGAGCCTCGGTGCGCCTGTATAGTTTATATAGTTAGGAGTCGATAAGTTGTTATCTTCAAAGATGAATTGGAAATTACACAAATCAGAAATTGATGACTCTGTAAGCAAGGAAATCAGTCAAGCTACTGGGTTATCAGAAAAATTCGTCATGCTTTGCATGCAGCGAGGTTTAGAAACAAAAGAACAGATCAAAGCTTTCATTGATGGGGCCGAAATGGAATTCCATGATCCGTATCTGCTGCACGATATGGATAAAGCGGTACATCGCTTGACTGAAGCTATTGAAGCTGGAGAAGAAATCGTCGTCTATGGGGATTATGATGCGGATGGCATCACAAGCACCAGCATTCTTGTGGAGACGATCGAAGTCTTGGGCGGCAATGTCGGCTATTATTTGCCGAACCGCTTCACGGACGGTTATGGCCCAAATGCGACGGCATTCAAGAAATTGATCGAGAACGGAGCGCAGTTGATCCTGACTTGCGATAACGGGGTTTCCGGCCACGAGCCGATAGCGATGGCAAAAAAAATGGGCGTGGATGTCATTATTTCCGACCATCACGAATTGCCCGATGACTTGCCTGATGCATATGCCATCATCCACCCGAAACATCCTGCCGGATCCTATCCTTTCCCGGATCTTTCTGGAGCTGGCGTAGCCTTGAAAATTGCGGCGGCTCTTCTGGGCGAAATGCCTTACGAATCGCTTGATCTAGCCGCTATCGGTACCGTTGCGGATCTGGTCAGTTTGACAGGCGAAAACCGTTGGATCGTAAAACATGGACTGCAAGTCATGAAACAAACGCAGCGGCTCGGGTTGGCTGCATTGATGGAAGCCGCGGGAATAGACGCGGCTAATTTGGACGAGGAAAGCATCGGTTTCATCATCGGTCCGCGATTGAATGCTGTCGGTCGGTTGGAAGATGCGGGCCCGGGAGCTGAACTGATGCTGTCTTTCGACGAAGTAAAAATAGCTGAACTGGTTGCTTACATACAGGAAAAGAATGTCGAGAGACAGGGGATTGTCCAATCCATCCATGAAGAAGCCAGCGCCGAACTGGCAAAGAATGAAAGCATGCCGGATGTTGTCGTGTTGGGGAGCAAGAATTGGCACGAGGGCGTTCTTGGGATCGTGGCAAGCAAGTTGGTCGAAGAATTCGGACGCCCGGCAATCTTATTCCGCATCAACGAAAAAACCGGCATCGCGAAAGGGTCGGCACGCAGCACGGAAGCGTTGGATATCTACAGTGCGTTGACCGATTCAAAGGACCTTCTCGCGAAGTTCGGAGGGCATAAAATGGCAGCAGGCATGAGCCTTCCCGCTGCCGATTTGTCCGCCTTCACTGAAAAGATAAACAGCTACGCGGCTGATTATCACGATGCGATCGTGTTGGGCGAATCCATTTACATAGATGCCATACTGCCGCTTGCCGATGTCACGCTGCCGTTTTTGAAGGAATTGGAATTGCTTAAACCTTATGGGACCGATAATCCAAAGCCTATATTCGGCTTCCAAAATGTACCTTTGACGGACATCAGACAGATTGGTGCCGACAACAAGCATCTGAAGTTCAAACTCAAGGACAAAAACCTCTTTCTGGACGTGATCGGCTTCAACAAGGGGAGCATCAGCAACCACTTGAACGAAGCGGATGTCGTTTCCCTCATCGGGGAGCTTTCGATCAACGTTTGGCGGGATAGCGCGAAACCGCAACTGCAGCTGAAGGACATCAAAAACAAACATGTCCAGTTTTTCGACAAAAGGAGTTCCGTCATCCACGATTCGGTATTGGCTGTGGAAGATGCCTTGTATCTGTTTTCGACTTCCGGCATCATGAAACAATTTTATGAGCGCATCCCGAACAGTTCGAACGCCGCGTTGCTCACTGACAATACAGCGGACGCCTTGCAGGATGTCAGCGCCAGCAACCTGGTGCTTTTCGAGTGTCCTTTGAAGATGAATTTGCTGGCTGATCTTTTGAAGAGCAATAAGTTCGAAAATGTGTATGTCGTCTCTCATGAATCGAACAGCGTTTATGCTGATGGAATCCCTCCGAAAGACCAGTTTGCAAAGTTTTACCAATATATCCGTTCACATAAGGATATCGATGTGAGAAATCGGTTAGATGCCTTGGCAGAATACTTAAAAATCAAAAAAAATCTTGCCATTTTTATGATTCAAGTGTTTTTGGAGGCGGGATTTGTTACAATAGACAATGGTTTCATCAATGAGGTCAAAAACCCTGTCAAAAGGGCTTTGAACGACACTCAAGTATACAAAGATCGCCTGCAGAAAATGGAAGCTGAGAAGGTATTCATCTACAGCCCGTTTTCGCAGTTGACGAAATGGTTGAATGAACAGATGATGGTACAATAATTAGGAGGAACACAAAATGGATTTGAAACAATATATTGCTGATGTCAAAGATTTCCCGGAACAAGGCATCATTTTCCGCGATATTTCACCCTTGATGGCGAACGGAGAAGCTTACCGCTATTCAATCAAAGAGATCGTGAAATATGCCCAAGATTTGAATGTCGATAAAGTAGTCGGACCTGAAGCGCGTGGTTTCATGGTCGGTTGCCCAGTCGCTGTGGAATTAGGCTGCGGATTCGCAATGGCCCGCAAAAAAGGCAAATTGCCGCGCGAAACGGTGGAAGTTTCCTACGGACTAGAATACGGAAAAGCAACGCTGCAATTGCATCAAGATGCCATCCTTCCTGGAGATAAAGTGCTGGTTTGCGATGACTTGTTGGCAACTGGCGGCACTACAGCCGCAACCATCGAATTGGTGGAAAAATTAGGCGGAGAAGTCGTCGGTTTGGCATTCCTGATCGAGTTGTTGGATTTAAAGGGCCGTGACCTGATCCAAGGGTATGACATCTTCACGCTGATGGAATACTAAGAACAACAAACAATCCGAAAATGAATAGACGCGCAAAAAGGCTGCCAGTAGTTGGCAGCCTTTTTGCAACAATCGGGGACTATCCGTTAAATAATGTGGTTCCGGTACAGACCGACTACTTTCCCCAGAATGATGACGGAATCCAGGATGATCGGATCCATGCTCGCATTTTCTGGTTGCAGACGATAGTAGTTGTTTTCTTTGTAGAATCGTTTGCAGGTCGCTTCATCATCGTCCGTCATGGCTATGACGATATCGCCGTTTTCAGCCGTGGCTTGTTTTCTGATGATGACTGAGTCGCCATCGAATATGCCTGCGTCGATCATGCTTTCTCCGCGGATCTTCAGCATAAACAAACTTCCGGAAGCGGATTTCAGATCCGGCGGAACCGGGAAATAATCGGTTGCTTCTTCGACAGCCAAGATGGGAGCTCCAGCTGTGACGGTACCCAACAACGGCATTTTATCCGACATGATCCCGAGTTTGTCCAGACCTGCTTGGGTCAGTTCGATCGCACGTGGTTTTGTAGGGTCGCGTTGGATGAAGCCATTTTTTTCAAGCCGCGACAGGTGGCCATGCACTGTGGATGTTGAGGACAGTTTTACTGCATTCCCAATTTCCCTAACGGTCGGCGGATAGCCTTTTTCTTGGACTTCTTCATAAATGTATTGAAGCACTTCAATTTGGCGTGAATCTTTATTTTTAACCATGAGATCATCATCTCCGTAATCCTAATTTTATAAGTTTAGGATACCATTAATCATCCAAAAAATCAAACAGATGTTCGCATATTCTTGGGGATTACGCAAGAATATGCTCAAAATTCTCCCGAAACCGGCAACAGCTGAAGCGTTTTCGAAAAATCGCTAAATTTATGCGTGATTGCTATTTCTTTTTCTCATAATCTTTAGTACAATTAACGAATGAATGCTTTGGAAAGGGGGATGAATACGTGTCAACAACAGCATGGGTAATGATGGTCATTTTAGGAATAGTAATAGGCGCGGTTGGCGGATTTTTCCTTGCAAGACGTTATATGGTAAAATATTTTGAAGAAAATCCACCGATCAATGAAGAAATGTTGCGCTCTATGATGATGCAGATGGGTCAAAAACCATCCGAAAGAAAAGTAAAACAGATCATGGCTTCTATGAAAGCACAATCAACAAAGAAAAAGAAATAGACTAATGAAATAATATACAAAATGTGGATCTCTACGGTTCCACATTTTTATTTTGTCCGGATACAGGTAAGAAGGGAGTAATATACGTGAGTATTTTCAAAAAATTGAGTTGGTTTTTCCGTCAAGAATGGAAATCTTATTTTGTGGGCGTCTTTTTCCTGATCATTGTGGCTATTCTTCAGGTCGTTTCGCCGCGCGTTGTCGGAATAATCATCGATGAAATTGCCTCAGGGACCTTAACGATGGCTTCTTTGTGGAAGTGGTCGGCAATCATATTGATTGCGGGCATCCTGCAGTACCTTTTCCGTTATATTTGGCGGATGAAGATATGGGGCACTTCGGCAGAGTTGGAAAAGATACTTCGTTCACGATTGTTCAAGCATTTCACCGAAATGGACGCTGTCTTTTTCCAGAAATACAGGACCGGCGATCTGATGGCGCATGCGACGAATGACTTGAATGCGATCAGGATGGTCGCAGGCGCAGGCATCCTGACATTGGCGGATTCGATTTCTTCAGGCGGGATCACGCTTTTCACAATGTTCTTCTTGATCGATTGGCGTTTGACGCTCATCGCCATGATTCCGCTGCCGGCTTTGACGCTGGTGTCGAGGATTCTCGGACAGAAGATGCACAAGCGTTTCCGCAAGGCCCAAGCTGCTTTCTCTAATCTGAATGACAAAACGCAGGAGAGTGTATCCGGCGTGAAGGTCATCAAGACATTCGGCGAAGAAGAAGAGGATATCCATGATTTCGAGGCTATGACGAAGGATGTCGTCGCGAAAAATAAAGCTGTCTACTTGGTCGATGCCTTGTTTGATCCGGCGATCCAACTTATTTTGGGGCTTTCTTTTGCATTGACGATCATCTTTGGTGGCCGTTTTGTCGTGGAGGGCAGCATCAGTATCGGTCAGCTGGTTTCGTTCATCAGTTATATCGGAATGATGGCATGGCCGATGTTGGCAGTGGGCAGATTATTCAATGTGCTGGAACGAGGCAGTGCCAGTTACAGCAGGATCGATGATCTTCTGAAGGAAAAATCAACGATCCAGGAGCAGAAGGATGCTATCCGGACGCCGGTTACAGGCGATTTGGATTTCCAGGTAGCCTCGTTCGGTTACCCGAACAGCGGAGAAATCAGCCTCAAGGATGTCAACTTTCATTTGGAGCGGGGACAAACGTTAGGGATCGTCGGCAGAACCGGATCGGGCAAAAGTACGATTTTCCGTCTGCTGTTGCGTGAGTATGACCAATATGCCGGCAGCATCAACTACAACGGGATCGATATCCGTGATTATTCATTGGATGCATTGCTGAGCGGAATCGGTTACGTTCCCCAAGACAACTTCCTGTTCTCTTCTGACGTCAGGGAAAACATCCGTTTCGCTGATCCATCCATCAGCCAGCAAAAGGTAGAGGAGGCAGCGCTCTTGACTGCCATCCATCAAGATATCCTCGGTTTTCCAGATGGCTATGATACGTTGGTCGGTGAAAGGGGCGTTTCCTTATCCGGTGGACAAAAACAGCGGATAGCGATCGCGCGGGCTTTGGTGACTGAACCGGAACTGCTCATCCTGGATGATTCCTTATCCGCGGTGGACGCGAAGACAGAGGAAGCGATCCTGACGGGGCTTAAGGAAAAGCGAGCCGAGCAGACAACAATCATTGCCGCCCATCGAATCAGCAGCGTGATGCATGCGAATGAGATCATCGTCCTTGATGAAGGGCGCATTGTCGAACGCGGGACGCATTATGAGTTGATGGAACAGGACGGTTGGTACCGCAGGATGTACGAAAAACAACAACTCGAAACCAAATTGGAAGGGGCGGATGAAGCATGAGTGGATCAGTATGGTCTAAGACAATTCCAGTGAAGGAACAACTCCGGGTAATCAAACGCATCTTCCGATTTGCCCATCCTTTCCGCTATAAATTTTTGTTCGCTTTACTTTTCAGTATCGCGTTGTCGTTGGTCAATGTTGTTGCACCGCGCATCATCCAAATTTATATGGATGATTATCTGGCTGTCGGCAATGTCACGACCAACATCAGTGTGCTATTTGCGTTGGTTTATGTAGGAGTCGTCCTGCTGAAGATGTTGGTCACGTATCTGCAGCGTTATATTTTCAGCATGGCGTCTGAACAAACCGTTGAGAATATCCGCAATGCCGTTTTCCGTAAGATCAATCAATTGGGGATGCGCTACTATGACACGACGCCGGCCGGATCGATCGTTTCGCGCGTCACAAATGACACAGAAACCATCAAGGAATTCTGGAATGTATTTTTGGCCTTGGCAGAGGGGATCTTCAGCATCATCACAGTGTTCATCGCTATGTGGACATTGAATAAGCAGATTTCCCTTTTGTTCATCGTTTTTGTCCCGATCATGGCCGGTCTGATTTGGTATTATCAAAAGTACAGCACGCGCGTTTACCGCACGATGCGCGAAAGGCTGAGCCAACTGAACACGAAATTGAATGAATCGATTTCCGGTATGGCAATCATCCAGCAGTTCCGCCAAGAAAAACGTCTGCGCGCGGAATTTGATGCGATCAATGACGACTACAGCAAAGGCCGCGTAGCGATGGTCCAGATGAACGCCTTGATGTTGATGCCGATCGTCAATTTGTTGCAGGCAATTGCGTTGGCGATCGTCCTTTGGCTGTTTGGCTATCAGACGTTAAATGGCGTCGTGGAGCTGGGAGTCATCTATGCGTTCACTACCTACATCCAAAATTTCTTCCGTCCGATGGGGATGATGATGGATAACCTCAGCGCCCTGCAGGACGGCATCGTCTCCAGTTCGCGGGTACTGAGCGTATTGGATAATACCGAATTGGCGCCAAGCCAACCCGAAGATTCGGAATTGGAAATCATCCAAGGCAGGATCGAATTCAAAAACGTTTCCTTCTCTTATGACGGCAAACAGGATGTGCTTAAGGACATCAGCTTTACAGCGAATCCGGGCGAAACGGTCGCGCTGGTAGGACATACAGGCAGCGGTAAAAGTTCGATCATCAATGTCTTGCTGCGTTTTTACGATTTTGAGAAAGGCGATATTCTGATTGATGGGAAATCAATCAAGACGTATCCAATCGATGAGATCCGCTCAAAAATAGGCTTGGTCCTGCAGGACTCCTTCCTATTCTACGGCGACATCTCGCACAATATCCGTTTGATGAGCAAGGATTATACCGACCGCGATGTCGAAGGAGCCGCTGCATTTGTGCATGCCGATTCATTCATCGAGTCGCTGCCGGGAGGCTATCATGCAAAAGTGATCGAACGCGGAGCCAGTTATTCAAGCGGTGAGAGACAATTGATTTCGTTTGCCCGAACCATTTTGCGGGATCCGAAAGTTCTCATCCTCGACGAGGCGACAGCCAATATCGACACTGAAACGGAACTCCTGATCCAAGAAAGCATGCGGAAGATGCGTGAAGGCCGAACGACGATTGCGATCGCGCACAGGCTGTCCACTATTCGCGATGCCCATCTGATCCTGGTGCTGGACAAAGGCCGTGTCATCGAAAGAGGCACACATGAAGAGCTGATAGCCAAACGGGGAACCTATTATGACATGTACATGCTTCAGTCGATGAACGATTGAGCGCGTGTTAAACAACAACAAAAAAACAGCGCCGGGGAAATATTCCGGCGCTGTTTTTTTGATTGTCTTTTGACCCGAAAACGTATGTCAGGCGTTTTATTTTGCTACGTAGACGAAATTCGGATCGATCTCTTGATCCAATTGGCGGAAAGTGGTTCCTAGCAGTTCGTCATAGGCAGCCAGTTCATCTCTGGAAATCCGCTTTTCCTTTGGTAGATATATGGGCTGGCCGAAGCGGACTGTCGCTTTTTTGCGCTTCAGGAGGTCCTTGAATGTGAGTGGACCCTGATAGACAACCGGGAGGATCGGTACGTTGGCCAACTTGGCGATTGATGAAGTACCGCCTTTGATTTCTGCGGAATGTCTCGATCCGGTCGGGAAGATCAGCAGACTGGTTTTGCCTTCCTTCAGGATCGAAACAGGTTGCTTCAGGGCGCTCGGACCCGGATTTTCGCGATTGACAGGGAATGCGTTCAGGTGTGTGAGCAGCCAATTCGTGAATTTCCCCTTGAAGAGCTCTTTCTTTGCCATTGATGAAAATACGTGCGGATACACGCCGAACGAAATGAAAATAGGATCCAGCAGACTTCTGTGTGGTGCTGCAATGATGAAAACTGTGTCTTTCGGAATATACTCTTTATTTTGGATTTCAGTCTTCCCGTTCAGGATACGGAACAGAAATCTCACAATGATGACGACTGTTTTAAAAAACATGACAGGGCTCCTTTTCTTTGGCATTATGCTAATCAGTATGAGATAGTTTGTGGAATATTTCAAGTTAAAAATTCCGTTCCTGCCGCCATCAATGGGGAAGAAGGTATATTTTTCGACGAAATTGCAGTACAATAAAGGATGGAAAGCAAGAAGCAGAGGAAGTGATAGCGTGAAATGGAGTATGCCGGACAAGTTGATACAAGAGGGACGCGAATATGTGAATGAGGATCGCGTGCTATCCGTGCAACCGGATTTCCACAGCCAGGTGTGGCATTGTGAGGTGCTCGGCAGTAAAATGTATCATGTCACCTTAGACGGGACAGCCAGAGAACAGGATGTATGTCAGTGCAAGTATTGGAAAAACCATCAGTACTGCAAACATACGATCGCTGTTGAATTGTATCTGAAGGAGAAATGCGGTACCCGTATTCTGACGGAAAGCAGCGCAGAACAGTTTCAGGTCGATGCGGAAACTGCCGGTCAAGAATTTGTGAATGACTTGACGCAGATTTTCTTCCAAGAAAACAAAGGCGCCCAGAGCCTGAATATCCAAGCAGATTTTCAAGTGCAGTATACACTGCAGGTTCTGCGCATGAAACCAAACAACTTAATGCAAAATACAGGAGAGCATGTATTGGCTCTGTCCTTGCGGGCAGGGGTCGATAAACCTTACATGGTCACCAATATCGAACAATTTACGGAACAATTCATCAAACAAGAAAAATGGGAATACCGTCTCGGTGATGGAATCGATTTCCGGACAGTGAAGATACAGGAAATGGACCAGCCCATCATCTACCGGCTGCATAAACTGCTGGAGGAGCAACCCGCTGCATTGAATAAGCAATTGCTGAATGTCACGGCCAGAAAATTGGATTCCTATCTGATCCTTCCGCCGAGTTCAGCGCACTCCATTTTGGAAGATTTGATCCAAACCGGCCGGGTCGAATGGATCGCCGGCGAGCAAACGTATCCGGATGTGCAGATCAGTCCCGAAAAACCGGGCTATCAATTCCTGCTGGGAAAGAAAGGCAAGGGAATAGAACTTCGCATCCAGGCTGAGAATATCATCCAGCTCTTGGATTACGACTGGTTGATCGAGGGGAATAAAGTTCATCCGCTCAGTGTGCAGCAACATAAACTATTGGGGTACCTCTCGTTCTTTGAAAAACGTTTTGACGACTCAAATGTGATCGGAATCGAAGAGCCCGATGTATCGGATTTACTGACCTATGTCATCCCGTTGCTGAAACAGATCGGGACGGTGCACTTCAGCGAAGAACTGGAACGCAACATCATCGATGAGCCGTTGACTGTCTCCATCCAATTCCGTGGCCCGGCGAAGCGCATAAAAGGGGAAATTTTCTTCAAATACGGGGAAACGGTCTTCCGACAGAACCGCGCATCGAAAACAGAGTCCCAATTCCTGATCAGGGACACAATAGGGGAAGAGCGGATCCTGCAGGTATTGGAAAATCTGGAATTCAACATAATCGAAAACCAAGTGTCTTTTTTGGCTTCTAAGGATGTTGACCTATTCAGCTTTCTTTACAGGAAAATACCTGTTTTGCGCCGTTATGCAGAAGTCGAATTAAGTCCTGACCTGCAGAACCTGATAGTGGAAAACACGGAAGTGTCAACGTCGGTCCAACGCAGAACAAGGGATTCCTTTTTGGATATCCGGTTTGATGTCGGCGGCATTTCGGAAAATGAAATAGACAGATTGTTGAACAGCCTCAAAAAAAACGATGCCTACTACAAGACGGAAGACGGTCGCATCTTATCTTTGGAGACGGAAACAATGAAAGAGATGAATCGTTTCCTCTCATTAATCAAAGATGAGTCCCAGCTTCATGATGGGACACTCTCCATGCCGATGATCAAGAGCATGACGCTCGAAAAAGAAATCAATGATCTGAATCCTGAGGTCGGCAGCCAAGATTTCCTGAACGAACTGTATCATTTCATCAAGCACCCGAACGAGTTTCCTGCTGAACTGCCGAAAACATTGCAGGCGGATTTGCGTCCGTATCAAGTGACCGGATTCAGATGGCTGAAATTTCTTTCCAACTACGGCTTAGGCGGTATTTTGGCTGATGAAATGGGACTCGGAAAAACGCTCCAGCTGATCACCTTTCTGCTCAGCGAAGTAGAGGAAGGGAAAAATGATGCAAAGCCCGCTTTGGTCATCGCACCGGCTTCACTGATCTACAACTGGAAGTACGAATTCCAAAAATTTGCACCCTTGCTTCAGATAAGCGTCATCAGCGGCGTGAAAAAGGAACGGGAAGAACAGTTGTCCCAGCTGCCCGAGAACGGAATTGCGATCACCTCTTATCAAAGTTTCCGGCAGGATGTCGAATCTTATCAAAAATGCGATTTCTATGCGATGATTCTGGACGAATCCCAGTACGTCAATAACTACAATACGAAGACCTTCCGTGCCATCGCGAAGATGAACGCCCGGGTCAATATCGCTTTGAGCGGTACGCCGATCGAGAACAGCGTGACGGAATTCTGGGCGATCTTCCAATTGATTTTGCCTGGATTGTTCCCGAAACTGCAGGAATTCAAAAAAATGTCGCTTGAGGACATTTCGAAAACAGCCAAGCCCTTCATGTTGCGCAGGCTGAAGGCGGATGTTCTGGGCGATCTTCCGGAAAAATCAGAGGCCGATCTATACAGCAGCCTCAACCGTGACCAGAAAATCATGTATCTGGCCTACCTGCAGCAACTGCAGGAAAAGGTATCTGATTATGACAGTGAAGATTTCCAACGGAACCGCATGGAGATTTTGGCCGGATTGACCCGTCTGCGTCAAATCTGCTGCGATCCCCGTTTGGTGGATGCGGCCTACGAAGGCGGCTCGGGGAAATTGGAACAACTTGTCGAAATATTGAAAAATGCCCAAGAGAACAACCAGCATGTTTTGGTATTTTCACAGTTCACGTCCATGCTGAAGTTGATCGAAGCAGAGTTGGTCAAGGAGAATTTGAGCCATCTCTATCTCAGCGGAAAAACGCCTCCCGCCGAAAGGATTACATTGGTCAATCAGTTCAACGAAGGCCACACGGATGTCTTTTTGATTTCCCTGAAAGCTGGAGGCACCGGGTTGAACCTTACCGGCGCTGACACCGTCATCCTCTTCGATCTATGGTGGAACCCGGCGGTCGAAGAACAAGCTGCCGGGCGAGCACACCGCATCGGCCAAAAGAAAAACGTGCAGGTGTACCGTTTCATCGCAGAAGGAACCATCGAAGAGAAAATCAATCAGCTGCAGCAGGACAAAAAGATGCTCTTTGATCAGTTGATCGTATCCGAAGGGGAAGAAGCGCTCAGCCGACAACGGTTGACGAACGATGACATCAAGCAAATTTTGGGGATCCAATCCTGAATAAACAGTAATGAGGGTGCCTGATAGCCATTTTCAGAAAAAACACTTGCTTCTTTCAGTATAATTCGATATAATTATCAACGGTGCAAAACCACATTTCACACCTTGATCGATACGGCGGACGTTGCTTATCGTAAGATGAGTTTCTGCTGTAGAAGAAATCGGGGGAGGAAAATAAAAACAAACTTGGAGGAAACAAACATGGCAGTAATTTCAATGAAACAATTATTGGAAGCAGGCGTACACTTCGGTCACCAGACTCGTCGTTGGAACCCAAAAATGAAGAGATACATCTTTACAGAAAGAAACGGTATCTACATCATCGACTTGCAAAAAACTGTAAAATTAGTCGACGAAGCATACAAATACATGCTTAACGTTGCTGAAGAAGGCGGCGTAGCTTTATTCGTAGGGACTAAAAAACAAGCGCAAGATTCAATCAAAGACGAAGCTATCCGTTCAGGTCAGTTCTTCGTAAATCACCGTTGGTTAGGTGGTACTTTGACTAACTGGGATACTATCCAAAAACGTATCAAACGTTTGAAATCAATCGAAGCTATGTCTGAAGACGGCACTTTCGAACTACTTCCTAAAAAAGAAGTTTCTATCTTGAAAAAAGAACAAGAACGTTTGGAAAAATTCTTGGGCGGTATCAAAGATATGCCTAGAATCCCTGATGTAATGTTCATCGTTGACCCAAGAAAAGAAAGAATCGCTGTTCAAGAAGCTCACAAATTGAACATTCCTATCGTCGCTATGGTTGACACAAACTGTGATCCAGATGAAATCGACGTAGTAATCCCTTCAAATGATGATGCTATCCGCGCAGTTAAATTGATCACTGCTAAAATGGCTGATGCTTTCATCGAAGGCAACCAAGGAAAAGATCAAGTTGAAATTTCTGTTGAAGAAACTTTTGCAGCTGAAGCTGACGAAGCAACTTCATTAGAAGAAATCGTTGAAGTTGTAGAAGGCAACAACGAATAATATTTCCTATTTAGTTTGAAGCAACGAGCTGTCTCAGAAAAGAAGAAAGATATAGCCAATTTGGTAGCCGACATCTTTTCTATTCTCTTTGGGACAGCTTTTTTTTGAAAAAGAATATTCAGGAGGAATCATAGAATGGCACAAGTAACAGCAAAAATGGTTAAAGAATTACGCGACATGACAGGCGTAGGCATGATGGATGCTAAAAGAGCTCTAGTAGAAGTCGATGGCGACATGGACAAAGCGGTTGACTACCTAAGAGAAAACGGTATGGCTAAAGCAGCTAAAAAAGCTGACCGTATCGCTGCTGAAGGACTTGCAAACGTATATGTTGACGGAAATACAGCCGTAATCGCTGAAATCAATGCAGAAACAGACTTTGTTGCGAAAAACGACAAATTCCAAAACTTAGTAGCTGATATCACAGCAATCATCGCTAAAAACAAACCAGAAACAGTGGAAGCTGCTTTAGCGATCGAAACTGCTGACGGTACATTAAACGATGTTATCTTGAGCGCTACTACAGTAATCGGCGAAAAAATTACTTTGCGTCGCTTTACTATCGTTGAAAAAACGGATGCAGATGCTTTTGGTGCTTACTTACATCAAGGCGGACGTATCGCTGTGTTGACAGTATTGGAAGGATCTACTGATGCAGATGCTGCTAAAGATATCTCTATGCACATCGCTGCCATCAATCCTAAATATGTTTCACGCGACGAAGTTTCTGCAGAAGAACTTGAACATGAAAAGAAAGTTCTGACTGAACAAGCATTGAACGAAGGCAAACCAGCCAACATCGTTGAAAAAATGATCGTAGGCCGTTTGAACAAATTCTTGAGCGAAATTTCATTGAACGATCAACCTTTTGTTAAAGATCCAGATCAAACAGTTTCACAATATGCTGCTTCTAAAGGCGGCGCTGTTAAATCATTCGTACGCTACGCTGTAGGCGAAGGTATCGAAAAACGCTCTGTTGACTTTGCAGAAGAAGTTATGAGCCAAGTCAAAAAATAATGAAAATTGCCCCTTAATTGGGGCTTTTTTATCATAGTCATAAGCCTGATTGATCAGGGGTCAGCCAATTACGGAGGGAAATATAGAATGAGTGAACCAAAATACAAACGCGTTGTTTTAAAACTAAGCGGTGAAGCTTTAGCGGGCAACACTGGTTTCGGAATCAATCCGCCGACGATCGAAGAAATCGTTAAAGAAATCAAAGAAGTACATGACTTGGGCGTAGAAATGGCTATCGTTGTGGGCGGCGGCAATATTTGGCGCGGTACGACAGGCGCTGAAATGGGCATGGAGAGAGCGCAGGCCGACTATATGGGTATGCTTGCGACTGTCATGAATTCTTTGGCTCTGCAGGATGCACTGGAGAACGCAGGCGTTCCGACCCGTGTTCAGACTTCCATCGAAATGAGACAGATTGCCGAACCTTACATCCGCAGACGTGCTGTCCGTCATCTTGAAAAAGGACGCGTTGTGATCTTTGCTGCCGGTACCGGCAATCCTTACTTCTCTACTGATACGACAGCAGCCCTTCGTGCCGCTGAAATCAATGCTGACGTTATTTTGATGGCTAAGAACAATGTTGATGGGGTCTATTCATCCGATCCGATGAAAGACTTGAACGCAACAAAATTCTCTGAATTGACTCATTTGGATGTTATTTCCAAAGGACTGCAAGTAATGGATACTACAGCAAGCTCATTAAGCATGGATAACGATATCCCGCTGGTTGTGTTTAACTTAAACAGACAAGGGAACATTCGCCGTGTTATACTTGGAGAAGATATCGGAACGACTGTTAGGGGGAAATAATCATGGTTAAAGAAATCCTGGATAATGCGATCGACAGAATGAAAAAAACGGAAGCGGCATTGATCCGCGAGCTTGGCTCGATTCGGGCAGGCCGCGCGAATGCAAGTTTGTTGGACCGCATCGAAGTGGAATACTACGGAACAAACACGCCAGTGAATCAATTGGCTTCCATCACGATTCCTGAAGGACGCATGTTGTTGGTGACGCCTTACGACAAATCCAGTATCGGTGATATCGAACGTGCGATTTACCAAAGCGATCTGGGCATCAACCCAGCCAATGACGGTAACGTCATCCGTTTGGTTATCCCGGCACTGACTTCAGAGCGACGCAAAGAGTTGGCGAAGACCGTAGGCAAAGAAAACGAAGCAGCTAAGGTCTCTATCCGTAATATTCGCCGCGATGCCATCGAAGCTTTGAAAAAAGCAGAAAAGAACAAAGAAATCACAGAAGATGAGTTGCGCACTTATGAAAAGAAAGTGCAAGAGTTCACCGACAAATCTTCCAAAGAAATCGACAAAATAACAGCGGACAAAGAGAAAGAAATTTTGGACGTTTAAAATTTCATCCGCAGAAAAGGAGCCAGGGCACAAATCATTCGAAATGATTTGTGCCCTGGCTCTTTTTAAAAATTATATAATTTCCTGTTAATCATAGGAATTCAGGCGGGTTTTTGTTAAAATATAGAGAGTTATGAAAAAGTGAGGGATAAAGCATGGCTCTATTCAAGAGTGAGAATCCAAAAACAGAATTGCTGTTCGATGAAAACGGCATCGTTCCAGCCCATGTCGCCATCATTATGGACGGAAATGGCCGTTGGGCAAAGAAAAAATTGATGCCGCGGGTCTACGGACATAAAGAGGGCATGAATACCGTGAAAAAGATTGCCATAGAGGCAAGCCGCCTTAATGTAAAGGTGTTGACGCTATACGCCTTTTCGACAGAAAACTGGAAACGCCCGTCTGACGAAGTCAATTTTTTGATGGGGTTGCCCATCGATTTTTTTGATGTGTTCATGCCGGAATTGATGCAGAACAACATCAAAGTGACGACCATCGGCTGGATCGATCAATTGCCCGAAAAGACGCTGAAGGTCGTGCAGAATGCGATCGAAAAAACGAAGGACAATACCGGTCTGGTTTTGAATTTCGCTCTGAATTATGGTTCCAGGGCTGAAATCATCCAAGCGACAAAAATGATTGCGGGCGATGTCGCATCGGGAAAACTCTCGGCAGACGAAATCACCGATGAAGTATTCGCTGGTTATCTATTCACGAACGGGCTTGGTGAATGGCAGGATCCCGACTTGTTGATCCGCACCAGCGGAGAAATCCGTTTGAGCAACTTTTTGCTCTGGCAGGCTGCTTACAGCGAAATGTACTTCACGGAAGAATTTTGGCCTGATTTTTCAACAGCCAGCTTGCGAGCTGCGCTAGCAGAATATCAGCATCGCAATCGCCGCTTCGGCGGCATATAGGGAGGATAACATGAAGGAAAGAGTAATCACAGGCTTAGTGGCTGGCGCCGTTTTTATCCCATTCTTATGGATTGGGGGATTAGCCTTACAACTGCTTATGACAGCAATCGGATTGATCGCTGTCCAAGAACTATTGAAGATGAAAAAACTGACCATCTTCAGTGTGGAGGGAATCATCACAGCTTTGGCGACCGTCCTTTTGATGCTTCCGGAAGCCTACCTGCATTTCATCCCTGACGGCATCGATGCGATGCTTTTGATTTATTTGGAAGCACTGATTCTGTTCGTCTTCACCGTGTTTTCAAGGAATGATTTCACATTCGATGATGCGGCCGCTTCCGTGCTGACTTCCCTTTATGTCGGGAGAGGATTCTATTACTTCATGCAGACAAGGGAAATCGGGTTTTGGATGGTACTTTTAGTGTTGTTCATCATCTGGGGTACGGACATCGGCGCTTACATGATCGGAAGAAAAATAGGCAAGAATAAACTCGCTCCGGCAATCAGCCCCAACAAAACGGTCGAAGGATCCGTCGGCGGATCGATCGCTGCTGTGCTGATCGCCATCGTGTTTTTCCATTACTATAATCCACTGGGGTTATCGATGGGCCTTCAGATCATGCTGACTATCCTGCTTTCGGTCTGCGGGCAGATGGGTGATCTGGTTGAATCGGCATTCAAACGCTATTTTGGCGTCAAGGATGCCGGGAAGATATTGCCCGGACATGGCGGCATGCTCGATCGTTTCGATAGCACACTTTTTGTGATGCCAGTGTTCCATATTTTTCTGCATTTCATATTTTAAGAACGGCAAGGCAAGATACAGAAAGTGAGGAATCACATGTTTCAGACAATCATAACATTCATCATCGTGTTCAGCATACTAGTGATCATCCATGAATTCGGCCATTTCTATTTTGCGAAAAAAGCCGGCATTTTGGTTCGTGAATTCGCAATCGGTATGGGACCTAAAATCTTCTCTCATCGCAAAAACGGAACAACCTACACAATCCGGATGCTGCCTATCGGCGGTTATGTGCGGATGGCCGGAATCGGGGATGAAGACACTGAGTTGAAACCCGGTATGCCGCTCAATATAACACTTGATGAAGTGCAACAGGTCAATCAAATAGATATAAGCAATAAACAACATTTGCATGCTGTTCCGATAGAATTACTGGAAGCTGATCTGGAACAGGCTCTCTTCATAAAGGGCATCATTCCGGGAAGTTCGGAACCCGTTACCTATGCAGTCAAACGCGATGCGACAATCATCGAAGCGGACGGAACAGAGGTTCAGATCGCTCCCATCGATGTGCAATACCAATCAGCGCCCTTGCTGAAACGAATGATGACAAACTTTGCCGGACCGATGAATAATTTCATTTTGGGTATTGCGGTGTTCATCACGATTGCGTTCGTGCAAGGCGGCGTTACGGTCAACGATAATCGCCTGGGAGAAATCCAGCCTGACAGCCCTGCGGAAACTGCCGGATTGAGGGTGGATGATAAAATCTTGGCTGTGAATGGCGAGGAGATCGCTGAATGGACGGAACTGGTTGCATCCATCCAAGCCAACCCGGGCAACGTAATCACACTCTCTGTCAGCACTGACGGTCAGGAAGCACGTGATGTGCTCATAACGCCCGATACAAAAACCGATGAACAAGGCAATGACTATGGGCTGATCGGTGTTGCTCCTCCTATGGATCGCAGCTTGATGGCTAAAATCAGTTACGGGTTCAAAGAATTCTGGGTGATTGCCACTTCAATCTTCGGATTGGTCTTCTCCATGTTCAGGACCGGCTTCCAAGCCGATTCATTCGGCGGGCCTGTCGCCATCTATGCGGCAACGGAACAAGTTGTCGATTACGGCTTTCTGAGTGTGCTCAGTTTCTTGGCCTACTTGAGCATCAACCTTGGTGTCGTGAATCTTTTGCCGATTCCGGCATTGGATGGCGGGAAACTGCTGCTGAACGTAGTGGAAGGAATCCGAGGCAAGCCTTTGGATCCTGAGAAGGAAGGCATCATCACAGCTATCGGAATGGGGCTTTTGCTCCTGCTGATGGTCATCGTCACTTGGAACGATATCCAAAGATTTTTCTTTGGACAATGATAGGAAGATAATAAGAAGATTCAAAGAAAGGAAAGCTCATTCTTTGGATCTTTTTGTTTGTTAGTTGAGAAGGAGCGATCAAATGGCATTATCGAAACATGAATTGTTCCAGCAGATGCTGGAACAGATAAATCTGCATCACAAGCCGGAGTACCTGCCGTATTTTGAAAACGGGGAAATCGAACAGGTCATCGTGCATAAAAAATCCAAATTATGGTCATTCCAGTTCGTTTTTGATAACGTCCTGCCTTTCGAAGTGTTCAATGATTTGATGAACCACATGAAAATAAAATTCCAATCCATCGCCACGATCGATCTTCGGATCAAAACAAGGAAACCGATCTTGACGAATGAGAGCATCCTGGATTATTGGGAAACGGTCGTCCAGCGCAGCAACATTTCCTCGCCGTTGGTCCAGACGCTTTTTGCCAAACATACGCCTGTCGTCCTGAACAACAAAGTCGTGATCAATGTCGAAAATGAGATCACCAAAAATCATTTGACGGATAACTATTTATCCGTGATCCAGCAGAACTATCTGGTCTTGGGGTTCCCGAGTTTCCAGATCACGATTGAAGTGGACGAAGAGGCATCCGAAGCCAGAATGGCTCAATATCTGGCCAGGAAGCAGGAGCAGGACGAAATGTTGGTCAAACAAGCGGAAGAAGCGATCAAACAAAACCAACAGGACAGACAACGCAGTGACGGCTCACAATCTAAAGCAGGCAACGGCCCCTTGATGATCGGCAGACAAATTTCAGGCAAGGAAGAAATCAAGCAGATGGCTTCGATCACCGAAGAAGAGCGTTCCGTGGTCATCGAAGGCTACATTTTTGACAGTGAAATCCGTGAACTGCGATCCGGGCGGAAACTGCTCGTATTCAAAATGACGGATTACACCTCCTCGTTTTCGGTGAAGCTGTTCTCTTCGAATGAAACAGATGAACAGAACTTCGAACTGGTCAAAAAAGGCATCTGGGTGCGCGTACGCGGGAGTGTCCAAGAAGACACGTTCATGCGTGACTTGGTTGTGAATGGCCGCGACGTCAATGAAGTGGCTCATGCGGAACGGAAAGATCGGGCGCCCGAAGACGAAAAAAGAGTGGAATTGCATCTGCACTCAAACATGAGCCAGATGGATGCCACCAATGGCATCGGCGATTTCGTCAAACAGGCTGCCAAATGGGGACACAAAGCCATCGCGCTGACTGATCATGCAGCCGCGCAAGGCTATCCAGATGCCCATGCAGCCGGAAAAGCGAATAACGTGAAAATATTGTATGGGATTGAAGCGTACGTCGTCGATGACGGCGTACCGATTGCCTATAATCCGGTTCATGAAGATCTCAGCGAAGCAATCTATGTTGTATTCGACGTGGAAACGACGGGCTTGTCGGCAGTTTACGACAAAATCATCGAGCTGGCTGCCGTAAAAATGTACAAAGGAAATGTCATCGAGACATTCGAAGAGTTCATCAATCCGGGTCATCCGCTGTCGCAGACGACCATCCAATTGACCGGCATAACCGATGACATGGTGCGCGACTCCAAACCGGAAAAAACGGTGTTGGAGCAATTCGCTGCATTCGCTGAGGGTTCCATTCTCGTAGCCCACAACGCCAGTTTCGACATGGGCTTCCTGAACAACAGCTACGAGCGCTACGGCATGCCAGAGGCGCCCCAGCCGGTGATCGACACATTGGAGATGTCCCGTTTCTTGCATCCGCAATTGAAATCCCATCGTTTGAATACGTTGGCGAAACGTTATGGCGTAGGCTTGGAACAGCATCACCGTGCGGTTTATGATTCCGAAACAACCGGGGCACTCTGCTGGATATTCCTGAAGGAAGCCCGCGAAGAGCACAACATCTTGTTTCATGATGAACTCAACAAATACATAGGCGGCGGTGATTCATACAAAAGGGCACGGCCGTTCCATGCAACGATTTTGGCGAAAAATCAAGATGGGCTTAAGGACCTGTTCAAAATCATATCTGCTTCGAATATCGAGTATTATTACCGGACACCGCGCCTTCCGCGCAGCGTTCTGCAAGCGATCCGGGGAAACTTATTGATCGGTTCTGCCTGCAGCGAAGGCGAAATATTTGAGGCGATGATGCAAAAAGGGGCAGAGGTAGCAAAGGAGAAAGCCAAGTTCTACGATTACATCGAAGTCATGCCGAAAGAGGTTTATGCCCCGCTCATCACAAAGGAATTAGTCAAGAATGAAAGCGATCTGGAGGAAATCATCACCCAAATCGTTGCCATCGGGGATGAACTGGGCAAAACAGTGGTCGCAACCGGGAATGTCCATTACCTGAACAAGGAGGACGCCATCTACAGGGAAATATTGATCGGATCCTTGAAAGTGAACCAAGGGAAAGTTCTGCATATGCCGGAAGCCCATTTCCGGACGACAGATGAGATGCTGGATTGCTTCTCCTTCCTGGGCAAAGAAAAAGCCAAGGAAATCGTTGTTTATAATACCCAGAAAATTGCTGACAGCACGGAAGTGATCGTGCCGATCAAGGACCAATTGTATACACCCAACATGGAAGGTGCTAACGAGGAGGTCACGCGACTTTCCTATGATGAAGCCAAGCGTCTTTATGGCGAAGAACTCCCTGACCTGGTCGAAAAAAGGCTGGAGAAAGAGCTCAACTCGATCATCGGCAACGGCTTCTCGGTCATCTATCTGATTTCCCAAAAATTGGTGCTGAAAAGCAACCAAGACGGTTACCTGGTAGGTTCCCGGGGCTCGGTTGGCTCAAGTTTCGTAGCCACCATGACCGGGATCACGGAAGTCAATCCTTTGCCGCCGCATTACCGCTGTCCGGAATGCAAATATTCCTATTTCTATGAAGACGGATCGATCGGTTCCGGCTACGATTTGGAAAAAAAGGACTGCCCGAAATGCGGGGCGGACATGGACCGCGACGGACACGACATCCCGTTCGAAACCTTCCTGGGCTTCTACGGAGATAAAGTACCCGATATCGATTTGAACTTCTCAGGTGAATATCAAGCCCAGGCCCATGCCTACACGAAGGAGCTCTTCGGTGAGGAATATGTTTACCGTGCCGGAACGATCGGTACGGTAGCGGACAAGACGGCCTTTGGCTATGTGAAAGCCTATGAGCGGGACCACAACTTCAGATTCTCCTCTGCTGAAATTGATCGGTTGGCAAAAGGCTGCACTGGCGTCAAACGGACGACCGGACAGCATCCAGGTGGCATCATCGTTATTCCGGACTATATGGATGTCTATGATTTTACACCTATCCAATTCCCTGCAGATGCCCAGGATTCTGAATGGAAAACGACCCACTTCGACTTCCACTCCATCCATGATAATGTGCTGAAATTGGACATACTTGGACACGATGATCCGACTGTTATCCGGATGCTCCAGGATCTATCCGGGATTGATCCGCAAACGATCCCGCCCAATGATCCGGATGTCATGAAGATATTCAGCGGTACCGAAGTGCTGGGTATCACGCCGGAACAGATATTCAGCAAAACCGGAACACTCGGAATTCCAGAATTTGGGACGCGCTTTGTCCGGGGGATGCTGGAGCAGACAAGTCCTAACACTTTTGCGGAATTACTGCAAATTTCGGGCCTTTCCCACGGGACGGATGTCTATCTGGGCAATGCCGAAACGCTCATCCGCGAGAACAACATCCCGTTGGCTGACGTTATCGGCTGTCGTGACGACATCATGGTATATCTGATCCATCACGGTATGGATGACGGTCTGGCCTTCAAAATCATGGAGAGTGTCCGTAAAGGGAAAGGGATCCCTGATGATTGGCAGGTGGAGATGCGTGCGAAGGAAATTCCTGAATGGTACATCCAATCGTGCCTGAAGATCAAATATATGTTCCCGAAAGCCCATGCTGCCGCGTACGTATTGATGGCATTGCGCGTCGCTTATTTCAAAGTGCATCAGCCGATCCGTTATTACTGTGCCTTCTTCTCCGTGCGCGCGCAGGATTTCGATTTGGTCGCGATGACGCAAGGGAAAGAAATGATCAAGACCCGCATGAAAGAAATCATGGATAAGGGTTTGGAAGCTTCGGTCAAGGAAAAAAGTTTGCTGACCGTATTGGAATTGGCGAACGAAATGGTCGAGCGCGGCTTCAACTTCAAGATGGTAGATCTCGATAAATCGCACGCCAATAATTTCGTGATCGAAGGGGATACGCTGATTGCGCCATTCCGGGCCATCCCGGGATTGGGCGGCAACGTGGCGAACCAGATCGTTCAAGCGAGGGAAGCCCAACCGTTCCTGTCCAAAGAGGACTTGGCAACGAGAGGGAAGGTTTCGAAGACGATCATCGATTACATGAATGAAAATGGTGTATTGAAAAACTTACCTGACGAAAATCAACTTTCTTTATTTGATTTTTAAGGGAAGGCTATTCCAAAGCCATTAGATTGGTAAGTCCTTGCAATTACTGACACAATGGTGTATGATTATATAAGAATAAGTCGTCGGATGGAGTGAGCGGAAACGCTCACTCTTTTTACGCAGTCAGCCAATGTATGACAGTGGTGTAGGATTGATAAAGGAGGATTTCTGTGAGTCGTGTAGTAGATGAAGTTCGAGTAGTGGTTCAACCAATAGTTGATGAACAGAATTTAGAATTAGTGGATATGGAGTTTTTGAAGGAAGGGAAAAACTGGTTTCTTAGAATCTATATAGATAAGCCAGGCGGCATCGATATCGAAGAGTGTGCACTGATCAGCGAAAAAGTCAGTGAAGCATTGGATGCCATCGACCCGGATCCGATCCCGCAAGCGTATTTCCTGGAGGTATCCTCACCAGGAGCAGAGCGTCCATTAAAGACTGAAGCAGATATGCAGAATGCCATCGGTAAATACGTGCATCTGTCCTTCTATCAGGCGATTGATGGTGAGAAATTCTACGAGGGAACGTTGAAGGAATTAAATGACGAATCCGTCGTATTGACGATCAGAATCAAAACCAGAACCAAAGATATCGAAATCGAAAGAAAACAGATCGCAAACGCAAGATTGGCTATCCAATTTTAATCATTTTTTGAGATAGGAGTGAGGAAGTAATATGAGCAAAGAAATGTTAAGTGCTCTTGAAGTGTTGGAAAAAGACAAAGGTATTTCAAAAGAGATTGTCATCAGTGCGTTGGAAGCTGCGCTTGTGTCTGCATACAAACGTAATTATGGTCAGGCCCAAAACGTTGAAGTGGAATTCGATACTAAAAAAGGGGACATCCATGTCTACGCAGTTAAAGAAGTAGTGGATATGGTGTTTGATTCGACTTTGGAAGTAAGTCTGGAGGATGCTCTGCAGATCAACAAAGCATACGAATTAGGCGATAAAATCCGTTTTGAGGTCACCCCTAAAGATTTTGGACGGATTGCCGCTCAAACAGCCAAGCAAGTCATCATGCAACGTATCCGTGAAGCGGAACGCAGCATCGTGTACAATCAATTCATCGCCTATGAGAATGATATTTTGACGGGTGTCGTCGAAAGAATGGACAGCCGTTATATCTACGTGAGCCTTGGAAAAATTGAAGCGGTATTGTCCAAGCAGGAGCAGATTCCGAATGAAACGTTCCAGCCGCACGATCGTATCAAAGTGTACGTCACAAAAGTCGAAAACACTTCAAAAGGGCCGCAAGTTTTTGTCAGCCGCAGTCATCCGGACTTGCTGAAGCGATTGTTTGAACAAGAAGTTCCTGAAATCTTTGATGGCGTTGTCGAAATCGTTTCGATCGCCCGGGAAGCCGGAGACCGCTCAAAAGTAGCCGTGCGCTCCCGCGATAAGAACGTCGACCCTGTCGGCACCTGCGTAGGACCAAGAGGCCAGCGTGTCCAAGCAATCGTAAACGAATTACGCGGAGAAAACATGGATATCGTTGAATGGAACGAAGATCCATCGATCTATATCGGAAATGCATTGAATCCAGCACAAGTCGTGAATGTGGATTTCCATCAAGCAGACGGTAGCTGCACAGTCATCGTTCCTGATTACCAGCTATCATTGGCCATCGGTAAAAAAGGTCAAAATGCTCGCTTAGCGGCCAAATTGACAGGCTATAAAATCGATATCAAGTCCGAAACGGAGTATAATAAGTTATTGATGGAATCCGGTGCTCAAAAAGTTGCATCCGATGAAGAAGATGCTGATACCCTTCATTCCTTCGCTGGCTTGGATAAGATTTTTACGGCTGAAGAAGTCGCTGAAGATATCGCTATTCCAGCGGACGAAACGGATTATACGGAAGAATACGAAAATGATGAAAAAATCCTTGATCCTGAAGATGTAGAACAACTGATCTCGGAAGTCGAGACAGATCCGGAACAAAGCTATGATGAATTAGCAGAGGACTTTCAAGACTAATCAGTGAGGTGAAGGTTTATGAAGACAAGAAAAGTTCCGATGAGGAAATGTGTCGTCTCGAATGAGATGAAACCAAAAAAAGAATTAGTCCGCATCGTAAAAAATCAAGCAGGTGAAATCGCCATTGACCCTACCGGCCGCATGAATGGCCGAGGAGCCTATGTCTCGCTGGAACCTGCGTTGGTGCAGAAGGCTTGGAAGCAACACATTTTGGAAAAACACCTTGAGACCGCAATCAGTGATGCGTTCTATCAGGAGTTATTCGATTATGTCGAACACCAAAAAGCAAGGAGCTTATTATGACACCTGAAGATAAGATGTTGAATTTGCTGGGATTGGCATTGCGCGCCGGCAAACTGATCACAGGTGAAGAGATGACCATCAAGTCCATCCAAAAAAATGAAGCGGTCTTTGTCCTCTGTGCGACGGACTGCAGCGATAACACCAAAGAAAAATTAGAAAACAAATGCCGCTATTATGAAGTCCCGTTCCTGGTGCATTTCACTTCGGAACAAATCAGTCAAGCAATAGGCAAGTCCCGTTCCATTTGCGCTTTGACCGATAGAGGATTCGCCAAAAGTTTCATGCGGCTGAAAGGAACAAAGTAATGAGATAAGGGAAGGTGATGACATGGAAAAAAAACGTGTCTACGAGTATGCAAACGAACACAAGGTATCAAGCAAAACGGTGTTGGATAAAGCAAAACAATTGGGGATCGATTATCATAGCCATATGTCAACCATGGAAGACGGAGACATCAAAAAGTTGAACCAAGCCATCTCTTCCCCTGCTGGAAATCAGGTTGCCAAGCCAAGTGCACCGCAATCCAATGCGCCACAGAAGAAGCAACCAGCAGACATCAAAAAGGCGCCTGCAACCGGAACACATAAAACTACTGATAAGAGTGAACTGAGGAAAAACACAGACATGAAAAATAAACCATCGAATCCTTCTCTGAATCAAAAAAACGGTTCCGAAAATAAAGGACAAACAAGAAATACTGCAGAAAAGAATACAAATCGGCCGGCGCAAGCCACAAGCCAAGCTGGACAAAATCGTCCAAATACTAAAATGAATCGAGTTGACTCTGTTTCGCCAAACAAATCAAATGACAAACCAGTGCAGAAAACTGCAAACACGAATACTACCACCAATGCGCCAGCCAAATCAAACCGTCCATCATACGGTCAAAATTCAGGCGGTTCCAATCCACGCAGTCAAGGAAATCAAGGGAGAGGCAACAATCCCTACAATAAAAACAAGCGCTCAAAATTCAAAAAAGGCACGACCAAGCAGGGACCGGCAGTTCCTCCACGCAAATTCCGCGAGTTACCGGAAACATTCGTCTATACAGACGGCATGAATGTAATGGAAGTTGCCAAAAAGCTTCACCGTGAGCCAGCTGAAATCATCAAAAAATTATTCCTGATGGGTATCATGGTCACGCAAAACCAAGCATTAGGAAAAGACGCCTTGGAATTGTTGGCTACTGATTATGGCATCGAAGCCGAAGAAAAAATCGTTCAGGATATTTCCGATTTGGACAGCTATTTCGAAATGGAAGAAAATCCGGAAGACTTAGTTGCAAGACCACCTGTTGTCACTATCATGGGTCACGTCGATCACGGTAAAACGACGCTTTTGGATTCACTGCGCAACACGAACGTAATCCAAACCGAAGCGGGCGGAATCACGCAGCATATCGGCGCTTATCAGGTCAAAATCGATGGCAAACCGATCACGTTCTTGGACACACCAGGACATGCTGCCTTTACGACGATGCGTGCCCGCGGAGCGGACGTCACAGATATCACGATCATTGTTGTCGCAGCTGACGACGGTGTGATGCCACAGACAATCGAAGCTATCAGCCACGCAAAAGCGGCTGATGTTCCCATCATCGTTGCCGTAAACAAAATCGACAAACCGACAGCCAATCCAGATCGCGTCATGCAAGAACTGTCCGATCAAGGTTTGGTTCCGGAAGCATGGGGCGGCGAAACGATTTTCGTCAACATCTCGGCTAAGTTCGGACAAGGAATCGATGAATTGTTGGAAATGATCCTGTTGGTAGCTGAAGTACAGGAATTGAAAGCTAATCCGAATCGTTTAGCGATCGGTTCCGTAATCGAAGCCCGTTTGGATAAATCAAAAGGACCGATTGCTACCGTCTTGGTGCAGTCAGGTACTTTGAAAATCGGCGATCCGATCGTAGTCGGTAATACGCATGGCCGTGTCCGCGTAATGACCAACGATCAAGGCAGACGCGTTAAAACGGCTGGACCTGCAATGCCAGTCGAAATAACAGGTTTGAACGCAGCACCGCAAGCCGGGGATCACTTTGTTGTCTTTGAAGATGAGAAGACAGCGCGTCAAGCCGGTGAAGAACGTGCGAAACGTGCCCTTATGGAGCAACGTTCAACGCAGAATCGCGTGACTTTGGACAACTTGTTCTCCAGCTTGAAAGACGGAGAACTTAAAGACGTCAATGTCATCATCAAGGCTGACGTGCAGGGTTCGGTTGAAGCCTTGGCTGCCAGCTTACAAAAAATCGAGGTCGAAGGTGTCCGCGTTAAGATCGTCCACTCGGCAGCAGGCGCAATCAACGAGAGTGACGTTACCTTGGCGGCAGCCAGCAACGCGATCATGATCGGATTCAACGTCCGTCCGACTCCTCAAGCGAAGATCCAAGCGGATAACGAAAATGTGGACATCCGTCTACACCGTATCATCTACAACGCCATCGATGAAATCGAAACAGCGATGAAGGGCATGCTGGATCCTGAATTCGAAGAGCAAGTAACTGGTCAAGCACTTATCCGTGAGACCTATAAAGTTTCTAAAGTTGGCACAATCGGTGGAGCGTTCGTAACCGATGGCTACATTGGAAGAAGCAGCAGTATCCGTATCATCCGCGACAATATCGTCATTTTCGACGGCAAACTTGCCAGCTTGAAGCGATTCAAGGATGATGCCAAAGAAGTTAAAAAAGGCTTCGAATGTGGTGTAATGATTGAAGATTACAACGATATCCGCATCGATGATGTCATCGAAGCGTACCATATGGTTGAAATCAAGAAATAAAACGCCACAGCAATCGAAGTAGTGAGAGGTGAACCGAAATGGCTAATTTCAGAGCAGGAAGAATCAAACAAGAAATACAACGCGAAGTGAATGATATCCTGGCTAAGCGTGTAAAAGATCCGCGTGTTGCGAATGTGAACATCACTGATGTGGAAATCACCGGTGACTTGCAGCAAGCAACCATCTATTACAGCACATTGTCGGAACTTGCCAGCGATCGTGAAAAAACGCAACTTGGATTGGATAAGGCTACTGGCCTTGTCCGCAAGGAACTTGGAACGCGTTTGACACTTTACAAGACACCGGAATTGATCTTTAAACGAGATGAATCGGTGGCTTACGGCAGCAAGATCGATGAATTGATTCGCAAGATGCATGAGGATGAAAAAAAATAAATTCCGCTAGTATTGAAACAAACAAAAGAATAGGGTTCCGGGATAAAACCGGAATCCTATTCTTTTGTCTGCATTTCCGCCTGTCGACTTTCTGGTCCTTTTGGCCGTAGGGATTGTTTATGTAAAGACTATCGGCGTCGTACCCGACAACCACAACGCTGTGCATGATGTAGCTGATGTTGACCGGGCCTGTCGGAGTTTGCCACACTTCCAACGCATCATCGGGCAGGAAAGTGGTCGTAGTGACGACCCAAACAGGAAAGCCTCGATCAAGGGCAGAAATGACAGAAGTGAAGTCCTGTCCGCTGACATCCTCCACGCGAGCGGATGGTATGTATTCGGATGCCAATGCCGCGATGGGGCCATGGTAGACGCAAAAACCGTAATCCGAACCGGTGACATCGCCTACAAAACCCTCGTTCGGGTTCCCTTGCAGTCCGTTTTCATAGTAGATGGGAACCACTGGAAGCTTGTCAGCGAGTTCGTTTTTCGTTACCGTTATCCCGTTGTACTGCAGGATCATTGCTAGCGAGGTGACTTCGCAGCCGAGCAGCAGGGCCGGCGGATCTAGCTGATTCAGGAGCGGAACATCCAGCCGGACAGCAACCGAAGGAACGGATCGCAGAATCATGCCGGATTCTGCGGTCGCTACTTCGGTTTCATCGGAATCCCTGCGAATGAGACTCAGCGGCATCAGACTGATTAAAATGCAAGAAAAAAGCGATATGTGGTTAATCCTGCCCTTTATCATTTGGATTCTCCTTATCCGGCTTGCTTGGCTGTGCTTTTCCAATCCTCTATGCGCTTACATTTTAGCATATTCCGCGGGACAGGCCGATTAAAATGCCCTGATGCGACAGCGTAACGGTAAAACATCTGGGCAATGAAATCACCGGATGGCAAAAGCAAAAAAAGATGATTTACATGCCTGAAAGGCTTGACCTACCCTATCTTTGTTGTCCATAATGATAGAAGTCGGATTGAAGAATAAATGGACAACAATAAAGTTGTCTGATGGAGGGTATTATGATCTGGAGTAAGATGAAGCCGCTGTTGGAGAATTTCCTTGCGCCTGCGTTGGCTGGCAGAGTGGGGTACCTATCCACCAGTTACCGGTATTCACCCGATAAAAACGGCCAGTGCTGCATAGCCGTGGACAATAAAAAAATCTTCAACATGAAGGACGGGACGACTGGGATGAAGTGGTACCAGTCGGAACAGGATATCAAAAATGATGCTGCCGTCGTGATTCCGCTCAGCGATGCTGAAATAGAGCATATCCGGAAAGAAACCGGCGGAAAAGTACCGGAAGAACGCTTGGCAGTGATCGCTGGGGACCGCAAACTGTTGGCTTACGCGAAGGAAACGATGGCCGCCCAGGTAGCCTTAAGCAAATCCGATTTCTACAAAACGGCAGACGTGTTTCTGAGCCAACCCATCGAAAACAGCCTTGCGAGCAAGGATATTTTGTTGAATTGCTTGGCTTTGCTGGACAGGCGTGTCGGCAAAAAAAGGATCATGGACATGGAACAATCAGTGAAAATGAAGCATCCGATTGTGCAATACTTCTATGCACTGAGACGTGGCGCTATGTAGGGTCAGCTGTATTCGACAGGATCCGTGAACGCCACCGGGAAAACGGCTTTCGGACGCAAAAGGAACCGCTTAGGCCAATTGCCCTAGCGGTTCCTTTTGCGTTTTCAAGTATAATCTACAGATTATCTTCAAGTAAAAATTGTGTTCGTTTCTTTTCGAATCTTTGATAGATGCTGCTGCCGAGAAGTCCGAAGAGAATCGGTCCGATGATCAGCAACAGCGCTTGGACATATTCTCCGGTATGGAACGGCTGATAGACTTGGAAGGTGATGGCGATCAAGGTAGCCGTGCAGACGCTCAGCGAGCAAAGGTACCCTTGCCAGTGCGAAGCAATCAATGAATGCTTCAACAGCACAGGGTTCTTGATGCGATAGAACGGATAACTTGCGGCTACAACGAAATACGGAATGGCGCGGGCTACATTTGTCATATAGGTCAATTGGTTGAATAATGCGCCTAGAATGGTACTATTTAAAGATAAGCCTATGATGCACACAGAAACAACCGCGGCTTGGATCCAAAGTGCTGTCTGCGGCATTTCTTTTTGATTGATTTTTGTCAGGAATTGCGGCCAGATTTCCTTTGGCGTGCCCTGGATCAAACTTTTTAAAGGTGTATAGGTGATGGACGACAACAACCCGATATAGGCTACGAACAAGGTAAAGGCAGTATAGCGGATGAACGCTTGATAAAGGAACGTTTGAGCAGCTGCGGACAGACCGAAGGAAACGCTGATGTTATTGGCTAGGCTACCCATCAAGCCGTACATCAGATTTCCAAGGTGGAACTGATTAGTTTCCCGCAGCACATTCAGGTTATTTGCGCCGCTCCAGAGCATGATGCCACCAAAATAGAGGACGACGATGATCACAGCGCTGATGATCAGCGCTTTCGGAAATTTCTTTCTTTGTTCGCCGGATTTATCCACCAGGCTGGCGATGGTATCGAGCCCGCCGAATGCAGTGATGGCGAAAATAAAGAAAGGCAACTGCGAAAGGAAAGAATCACTGGTTCCTTTGAAAAAACTCGGGGCAGTCAAGCTTTGCTGCATGTTCTGCAGGATCAGCTGCGGATTGTTCACCATCAGCAACAGATTGCCGATCCCAGATATGAGGAGCAGACCAACCATTGCGTAGCTACTCGTCTTCAGAAATGAAAAGACGGCCTGGTGTCCGCGGTTGATCACCCATGTCATGCAAAATACTGCGAAAAGTGAGAGCACCATGATCCAGTAGGACGTGTCGATTCCGAACCATTGCTCGGCGGAAGTCAAGTCCTGTCCGAAAAGCATGATGGTGAAAGGAATCAATAATTTCATGAACAGGCTGATGATCCAGGTAAAGTAACTGCAGTACCACAGGAAAGCGGTAATGAAGGCAATCCGCGGCGAGAAAGCGTCCTTCAGCCAATCATAGATGCCTCCGGTGCGATTCGAATAGCTGCGCGTATATTCTGATACAATAAGGGCATAAGGGATAAAATAGAAAAAGGCGCTGATCAAAAACCAAGGGAAGGCTTTCAGGCCCATCATGAAAAAAGAAGACGACATGCTTGAAAAAGAGTAGACTGTCATGACGATGATCAGGATCAGATTGAAAAATGATAGACTTTTGATTTGTTTCATAATAAACTCCTTATTAAATAATTTGCTGCCATCAATAGGTATCATCATAGTTACTTTTAAGATAAAGGGCAACAGAAATCCATAGATTTCGAAAAATATAGGGAATTGGAGTAGTGAACTATGTCACAAATAGATTTGTGGTTGGAAGAGAGAAGAAAGGAATGGCAGGCAGATTTTTTAGGCTTGGCCCAGGATGTTGCTCCACCATTCCAACAGACCGAATTGCGGTGGACGAATGTAGCCGGAAACACGAGCGATCACTATAGATCCATCCGCTTGCGGGTAGGCAAAGGCATCGCCGGCGAAGTGTGGCGCACGGGCCGGGAACAACGTGCAACTAAAATTCAATCAGACAGTCAAAATCTTTTGAAGTATCCAATCGCAAGGCTTGAGCAGCTCGATATGACAATCGGTATTCCGCTGATGAAGAACGGCATCATCCGTGCAGTTTTGTTGCTGGGATACCGCAAACCGATCGCTACTGATGTTGCAGACGTGACTGCTGTCTACGCAGCTTTGCCAGACCTATCAGTCCTATTGGAAGAAGGGGGGCATAAAGATGACTGATTCAGCATCCATACACCATATTTTTCCCCAACCGACTTGGCTTATGGATACTGACTATACAGTAATCGACAAGAATTCACAGGCAGAAAAGTTTGAGAAAGATTACCTCATTTCAATGGAATATGCGGTACAGGTAGCCAAGGGCACTTGCTGCGCTTTCCGTGCGGATAAACAGACCTGCAAGAACTGTCCGCTCGAGAATAAATGGGCAGCTTCAGATGGTTTTCCGATCACTTTTATGGGCCGTGACGGAGTCTCTTATGAATTTTTCGGAAAACTAGTGAAAAAAGAACAAAACTGGATGCTGGAGATCCGCTATATCGATATACCCTTTGAATCTGAAGGGAAAAGCATGCTGACCTACTTGAACGAAGCCCGTGAGAGCGAGCAGAAAAGGATTGCGCGTGAACTCCATGATGGGATTGCGCAGAGCATCTACAGCTTGATGCTTGAAACGAGAGGGCTGAAGTGGACACCGGTTGAGGAGCAACAACAGAAGCTTCAGGCGATCGATCGACATTTTGCGGACGTACTTTTGGAAATCAAGAGTTTGGCTACCGAATTGCGGCCGAGCATTCTGGATGATGTCGGGCTTATCCCAGCGATAAATCAGTTTGTCGAACAGACAATGGAAATGACAGGATTTATCATCCATGTTATCGTAGACGGGGACAGTATTGATCTAAGTAGCCGTGGGAATGTCGTTATCTACCGCAGCATCCAGGAGGCAATCTCGAATTCTCTGAAATATTCCGGAGAGAATGAAGCGTCCATCATCCTTGATTTTGGACAAAAGGAACTGCGCGTCACGATTGCGGACGAAGGCAAAGGGTTCATCTATGATCCTTACCATCTCGGATTCGGCCTGCTGAATTTGCGGGAACGTACCCACTCTGTAGGCGGTAAAATGGAAGTCGAGACAGGTATAGAAAAAGGGACACGCATCATATTGATCGTGCCATATAAGGAGGGCTTGACATGAAAATCATAATTGCAGACGACCATGCGCTGGTGCGCAACGCGCTGACCTTCATGTTGAATGCGCAACCAGATATGGAGGTCGTCGGTGACGCCGCTGACGGCAACGAAGTTTTCATGAAGCTGGAAAATACGCAGGCGGATCTGGTGTTGATGGACATCAGCATGCCTCCAGGGGAAAACGGTTTGCATACGACGCGCCGGATCAAAGAAACGCATCCGGAGATCAAAGTGATCGTGTTGACGATGCATGATGAAGAAAGCTACGTGAGGGAAGCGTTGAATGCAGGAGCAGATGGTTTCATCCTCAAAAGCACAACCGACGACATCTTGCTGGAAGGCATCCGGAAAGTCCATGCCAACCAACGTTATTACAGTGGTTATCCAACCGACAAGCTTGATGAGCTGGACACTTTTCAGGGCGACAGCCTCTATGCCAGTCTTTCGAAACGGGAAAAAGAGGTCCTGCCGCTCGTCGCTTTGGGATACAACAACAGGGACATAGCCGAAAAACTGTTCATTTCCGTCAAAACGGTAGAAGTTCATAAAGCAAACATTAGAAAAAAACTGAAGGTCGACAGCTATGCTGATCTTTTGCGTTATAGTGTGAAAAATCATTTGGTCGATTTCTAGGAGGAATATGATGAAAATCGGAATTATGTACGTGCTGCACGGCAGAAAGACAAGTATCCCGCAAAAACTTTATGATATCGTCAAAGATTTCAGTGACACCTTGGATTTGCCCCAAGCGATCGGTATGCTGGAAGGGCAACAGCATACGTTGGAGGATGCTGTCAGGGAGCTGGAAAAACAAAAGGTGGACAAAATAATTGTCGTTCCAGTGCTGCTTTTCCCGGCTACGCACGCTCGGGAGGACATCCCGCAACGCATGCAGGCGTGCGCTGGGGTTCCGTTTGAAATCTGCGAGACACTGGGGACAACGAAAGCTGTATACGACTGGCTGAAAGACCGGTTGCAGGAAGCTGCAGAGACACACCCGACGTTTCCGATCATGTTGGTCGCTCACGGAACGACCCATTATCCTGAACCTGGCGAACAACTGGAAAGGATTGCTGCTGCCTTGAGATCAGATTTGGGGAGGGATGTCTTCGCTACGAATCATCTGGGGGAACCGCATTATCAGGCGATTTCCGGAGAACTCCCCTACATTGTGCAACGGCTGTTCTTTACAGATGGTTACTTGGCAAAAAAAATAGGTTTTTGGTTCGAAAAAAACCGGCCTCAGGATGTGTTGCTGGAACAGTTGCTTGATGCAGAAGCCGTCCATAAAGCCCTTAAGGAACGGTTGGAGGATGCCGGATGTATCCGATGATGGTCGACATCAGCAAACGAAAAGTAGTGGTGGTCGGCGGCGGCAGGATCGCTACGCGGAAATTGCAGGAATTGATCCGTTGCGGTGCCCAGCCGACTGTCGTCGCGCCTGCCGTCAGTCCGGAAATTTTGGAGTGGGCTGAAAGCAGCAAAGTATTGCTGGACAGGCGGGCATACAAATCCGGCGATCTTGATGATGCAACCTTCATCTTCATCTGCACGGATGATCCGGCTACAAATAAAGCAGTAAGGTCGGAAATCGGACCGAATCAGTTCCTGAACGACACGACCGACCGCAACAACAGTGACTTTATCAATCTTGCTACGCTGCGCCAGCATGACTACCTGGTGGCCGTCTCCACTTACGGGAACGATCCCCGGAAAGCCAAACAGATACTTCATGAAATAGCCGAAATAATAAATCCGACTCAAGCCTAGTGCTTGAGTTTTTTTGTTGCGGGGGAGTTGCGGAGCGTGGATGACCAAGGGGAAAACAGGTGGTTCGATACCGGCACTCCGACGAGCGCCCGTTCGCCGGAGGTAACGGCGCTTATACGTGCTGTCCTCGGGCGAAGACAGCTTAATCGGAGCTGAGCATGGTGAACGCGACAGTACCTCCGGCCGGCTTGCCTTTGACCGGAGGTAGGCAGCTCTTACCGGAGCCGGATTCTCCTTTGCTTTCCACGTTGCACCCGCACTCAACATTCTTTGTCCAAATTATGGCATTCTTTAAAACATAGGCGTTTCCCTAATATTAAATGATTCACAAATCCTTTATTGTGAATTTTATAACAACGAATAGAAGAGGGTGCGCAAATGAGAGAACATTTGGTCTTGATCGGAAACGGTATGGCAGGGGTTCGTTTGGTTGAAGAAATTCTGGAAAGGGATCCGGAACGCTATGATATCACGATCATCGGGAAGGAATGCTACCCGAATTACAATCGTATCATGCTGTCCAATGTGCTACAGAATAAAATGACGGTGGATGAAATCATCACCAATCCATATACATGGTACGAAGAGAACAATATCACGTTGATCAATGAGGATCCGGCGGTCGGCGTCGATACAGCGAACAAAACCGTAACATGCGAAAAAGGGCTGAAGATCCCTTACGATAAATTGGTTTTTGCCACAGGTTCCCATCCATTCATTTTGCCGATACCCGGTTCGCAGAAACACGGCGTAGTCGCTTTCCGCACTATCGATGATACGGCTGAAATGATGGAAGCTGCAGGCAAACACAAGAAAGCTGTCGTCATCGGCGGCGGTTTGCTTGGGCTGGAAGCCGCGAAAGGCCTTCAGCTGCAGGGAATGGATGTCACCATAGTCCATTTGGCCAAATGGTTGATGGAAACGCAATTGGACGAAAGAGCAGGGAAATTGTTGCAGGGGGACCTGGAGGCACAGGGACTGAAATTCCTGCTGGAATACGCTACAACCGAAATATTGGGTGACGAGCGCGTCACCGGACTGCGCTTCAAGGACGGCACCACGATTGATACGGATCTTGTCGTCATGTCGATCGGAATCCGACCAGCTGCCGAATTGGCGCGCGAAGCCGGGCTGGAAGTAAACCGCGGGATTGTCGTGAATGACTTCATGGAAACCAATCTGCCGGAGATCTACGCAATCGGTGAATGTGTCGAGCATGACGGAAAAACCTACGGATTGGTTGCCCCCTTGTTTGAACAAGGGAAAGTATTGGCCGACGTATTGACCGGCATCGAAGCCAAACCATACCAGGGATCCAAGACGTTCACTTCCTTGAAAGTTTCCGGATGCGATCTGTATTCGGCAGGGAACATCATGGACACTGAAGGGATGCAGAGCATCGAAGCATTCGATGGCGTCAACAGAAACTACAAAAAAGTGTTCATCAAGGACAACCGCATCGAGGGGATCGTCCTCTACGGCGAAACAGCGGACGGAAACCGATACTACAACATGATGAAAAAAGGCCAGGAAATCGCTGATCTGCAATCAATCGCGATCCTGCAGGCCGCAGGTGAAGAAGCAGGAAGCGACGATGTCGTTTCTTGGGATGATGACGAGACCGTCTGCGGCTGCAACGGCGTCACGAAAGGCGACATCATCAGAGGCATCCGCGACAAAGGCTTGACAAATGTAGCTGAAGTCGGAAAAGTCACCAAAGCCGGAACCAGTTGCGGAAAATGCAAGCCGCAAGTCCAGACTTTGTTGGAACACGAGCTTGGCGAGGGCGTCACAGCTTCAACAGGCATCTGTTCCTGCACGGATTTGAACAGGGACCAAGTCATGACGCAGATCTATGCGAAGCATCTGACGACAAGTTCGGATGTATTCAGGGAACTTCACTTTTCAAATCCTGAGGGCTGCGCGAAATGCAGACCGGCAGTCAATTTCTATTTGAATGTCGCCTTCCCGACTGAACACAAAGATGAGCGCCAATCACGCTATGTGAACGAGCGCATGCATGCCAATATCCAAAAGGACGGAACGTTCTCGGTCATTCCGAGAATGAGGGGAGGCCAAACGAATCCACAACAATTGCTGCAGATTGCCAAAGTAGCCGAAAAATACAGCGTGCCATTAGTGAAAGTCACAGGCAGCCAACGGATCGGACTTTACGGTGTCAAGAAGCAGGACCTTCCGGCCATCTGGAAAGAATTGGACATGGTTTCAGCACAGGCTTATGCGAAAGCTTTCCGCTCTGTCAAAACTTGCGTAGGGAAGAACTTCTGCAGATTTGGTACCCAGGATTCGATGGGGCTTGGCATCAAGTTGGAAGAACGCTTTGAGTTCATCGACACACCGCACAAATTCAAAGTTGGCGTATCGGCTTGTCCGCGCAGCTGCGTAGAATCCGGCGTGAAGGATTTCGGCATCATCTGTGTGGAGAACGGCTATCAGATCTATATCGGCGGAAATGGCGGTACTGAAGTCAAGGAAGCGCAGTTGCTTACGACCGTGGAAACGGAAGAAGAAGTTATCGAATATTGTGGCGCTTTGCTGCAGTATTATCGCGAAACAGGCATTTATGCCGAAAGGACTGCTCCATGGGTTGAACGTCTAGGATTTGAAGCAGTCAAGCATATCCTGAGCGATGCTGCAAAACGGAAAGACTTGATTGAAGCATTGGATGTCGCAACAGCAGTGAAACGGAAAGATCCATGGCATGAAATTGTCGGCGACCGCGACATCCAAGAAAAATTGTATTCGATAGACAGAAGAGAACTTGTGACGGTGGGTGATTAAGATGACAAAAAAAATATTTTTGACCACAGCAGATGCTTTGCTTCCGCAGATTGGACGATCCGTATCGATCGGGAACCAAAAGATTGCCCTTTTCCAACTATCAGACGGCCGCATCACGGCCATCGAAGATTATTGCCCATTGACTGGCGGACCTGTCCTGGAAGGGACCGTATCAGGTGAATACCTCTACGAACCGCTGCGGGATTATAAAATATCCTTGCTTGATGGACGCATCCAGGACCCCGACGAAGGCCAATTGAAGGTATATGAGCTGTTGCTTGAAGACGGGGACATTTACCTGAAGGGCGCTTCAATATGATCCATTTCGTAGGTGCCGGACCGGGTGATCCGGAATTGATGACTGCAAAAGGTGTGCGACTGTTGCAGCACGCCGATGCGGTCATCTATGATCGGTTGGTAAATCCATTGCTGCTCTTTCATTGCAAGGAGGATTGCCTTTTCATCTATGTCGGCAAAACACCTGATCGGAAATCGATCAAGCAAACAGAAATCAATGCGAAACTGATCGAAACCGCCGCATCCCATGATTCTGTCGTACGTCTGAAAGGCGGCGATCCAGCCATCTTCGGGCGCATGACTGAAGAATTGGAGGCTTGCCAAGCGGCAGGGGTCAATTTCGACATCACGCCGGGAATCACTGCCGCCAGCGGAACAGCCAGCTACAGCGGGATTTCGCTGACTCAAAGAGGCATAGCCACTTCGGTGACTTTCACGACAGGCAGATTGATCGATAACGAGAAAAACACTTTCCAGCAATTATTGAATGGCCAGACCGTATGCCTTTATATGGGTGTGGAGGCGCTCGATCGCTTCGTGGAGGCTGCCTTGGAACAAGGGCTGAAAGCGGAAATGCCCATCCTGATAACCCAATGGGGTACATACGGAAGACAGTCGAAAATACAAGGAACGCTTGCAGACATCAGGCAAAAAATCAGCGAAACCAAAATCGAGAATCCGGCCATGATCATCCTGGGTGAAGTCGTCCACGCCGGGGAACGCTTCGATTGGTTTTCTGACTTGCCTGAAAAAGGCGACTCTAAGCTGTACGTCTCAACCCGGAAACCAGTTATGGCAGCCTTGCTTGAACAGACGCAAAAGGGCGCGGATGTCTGGTGGATGCAAGTAGGCGAAGGGCGCGACCGTCGCTTTGATGCTGTAAACATCCACTACTTGGCGGAACAGCATTTCGATACCATCATCTTTGATGATGCAGCAGCAAAAAATATATATGAAGCGGAAAAGGTGAAGCCATTATGGGAGCATTGAGCCCGAAAGAATTATTAGAAGAAGCCATTCTAAGAGGCAAACATAAAGCCGATTACAGTATCATGACGATGGCTGCATTGGGTATCATGGCCGGTGTCTTCATCGGACTGGCGGGTGTTGCCATGATCCGCACGATGGGATCGATGCCGGCTGAGTGGGGCACGCTCGTCAACTTATTGGGGGCGATGGTTTTTCCGGTCGGACTCATCTGCCTGCTGTTGGTGGGCGGTGAATTGGTGACGGGGAATATGTTGTCCGTATCACTTGCGTTGTTCGCAAAAGAAATATCCGGAAAATCATGGCTGAAGAACATGGCGGTCGTCACACTGTTCAACTTGATCGGAGCCCTTTTTGTAGCCTACTTCTTTGGATACCTGTCCGGAACGCTGCAAGGAGCGTTTATCGATAGGACGATTGCTGTCGCCAGAGGCCGTATCGACGTGGCACCCGTTCAATTGTTCTTCTCTTCGGTTGCCTGCAACATCTTGGTCTGCACGGGCGTTTACATGAACTATGCAGCCAAGGATTTCATCGGGAAAATCTTCGGCACTTTTCTGCCGATCATGGCTTTTGTGATTGCTGGTTATCAGCATGTCGTCGCAAACATGTTCTTGATTCCGGCAGGGATTTTTGCCGGTGGGGCGACTTGGGCGGAATTTATGCTGAACATCAGCATCGTCTGGATCGGAAACCTGGTAGGAGGCGGTTTCTTCATGGGCGGGCTTTATTTCATGGCATACAGAATCGGTATGCAGAAGTAAAGATATCCGTTTGATTACAAGCGAAAGTCCTCTATAATAGTGAAAGAAGGGAGGTCGCTGCATGAAGACACTAAGAGTAGGGACACGCAGCAGTGCGTTGGCCCTGAAACAAACCGAACTGGTCATTGAGGCTCTGAAAAGAGTGGATCCCGCGGTGAATGTCGAAGTGGTCGGCATCACCACAAAAGGGGACAGGCTGGTTCATGTGCCCTTGACGCAAATCGGCGGGAAAGGCGTATTCGTGAAGGAAGTTGAGGCCCAATTGTTGGACAAGACAATCGATTTTGCTGTGCACAGCCTCAAGGATGTGCCAGCCCGGTTACCGGAAGGATTGACGATCGTCGCGACACCCAAGCGGGCGAATCCGCTCGATTGCTTGATCTGGAACGACGACAAACCCTTTTCAGGGACAACAGCGCCTTTGGTGATAGGCACCAGCAGTGTGCGCCGGATCAACCAATTGAAGACTGCATTTCCTAACATGTCGTTTGTGCCGATCCGCGGCAATATCGAGACTCGTCTCCGCAAGATGAAGGAAGAAGGCTTGGACGGCATCGTCCTGGCAGCAGCCGGGCTTGAAAGGATGGACTATCTGAAGGGGCTGCATACGCTCATGCTTGAACCGGAAGTCTGTGTTCCAGCGATCGGACAAGGGATTATGGCTGTCCAATGCCGTGAGGAGGACAAGCAACTGATTGAGCTGCTTAGTGGCATCAATGATGAAGCTGCTTCATTGGCTTGTCTTACGGAGCGTTCCTTCCTGCATCGCGCCAATGGCAATTGCGACTTGCCGATAGGCGGCTATGCGCATCGATTGGATGATGGGAAATGGGAATTTTTGGCGTTCTTGGCTGGTTCCATCGACGAACCTGGAGTCACGAAACGTTACACCGGAGAAAATCCGCTGAAACTGGCGGAAACGGCAGCTGACGAATTGTTGCCATGACGAAAGCGATACTGTTGACAAGGCCGCTAGCCATGAATGCCGCAGATCAGATCCGGTTCCGTCCGCAAGGGTTCGGACGGTTTTACGAGATTCCCTTATGTGAAATCAAACAATTGCCGATTACGGAAACCATCAAAAACAAAATCAACGCGGCCGAGTGGCTTTTCTTTACGAGTCAAGCGCCTGTAGCAAGTGTCTTGGCCGTCATCGAAAAGGGCCGGCGCCCGTTGATTGCCGTGATCGGCAAGAAAACCGGAGAAGTGGTCCGATCTTGCGGATTTGAAGTGGCTTTCGTCAGCCCGCAGGAAACAAAAAAACAGTTTGTTTCCGCTTGGCAGGAAAAATTTCCAACGGGAACATCGATTTTTTACCCGAAGAGCCAGCTCGCCGATGATTATATCGAAGAACTTTTGGGGAGCGAAAACGATGTAACTGGTTCGGTTCTGTACCACAATGTCTTCCTGGAGGAACGCAAAGCGGAATTGACGGAGCTGCTCAAAATGGACGAACTGTCCGCTGTTTACTTCGCCAGCCCATCGGCGTGGAAAAGATTTCTTTCGGTCTACAACAAAACCGAAAAAAAAACGCTCGTATTCTTTGCCATCGGCGATACGACAAAAAAAGCCATCAATGACAGCGGCTACGAGGCTGTTCTGTTCCGACCATAAGCAAGCAGGCGCAAAGATCACCCCGATCTCCGCGCCTGCTTTTTTGTCGACTCAGCTCGATATACGGATACCCTACCTTGAAAAAGTCCTTCATGCTATACGATGCGGTGAGGAAGTTGTAGAATGTATATGAAAGCTATGTTAGGCACCGTAGAGAATACGTTCTGCAGAAGGGAGAATCGAGATGGGGAATCTGTACAAGGATAAATTAAGCGGCAGCCGGATCGGCATCGTTTTCGGAGCCTTCGCCCCTTGCCATATCGGACATTTGGAAGTCATCTTGGAGGCTAAGAAGGAGAATGACGGTTGCGTCGTAATCGTTTGCGGCCAGGAGGGCGATTTCGGCGAGCCTTTCGGCCTGGATGTCTACAGAAGATTCCGCTATATGCGCGAATTATTTGCGGATGATAACCAGATTTATGTCGTGATGGCAGCCGGCCAAGGCATCCCGCAAAAAGAAACCGACTGGGAGTCCTGGTTGCAAATCATCAACCTCAAGATAGCTGATTCGCTTCAGCACAGCGATGCGCAAAAAATATGGTATACCGGAAAAACAGCGCAGGCTGAGGCATTGGGAAACGAGTCCACCGATGAAGTCCATTTGGTGGACACCAGCTTGTACCCGGTCACCGGCCTGAATATCCGCAATGATGCTTTGCGCTATTTTAATGCCATCGCTTTGCCTTTCCGGCGCGCATTCACGAAAAAGGTGCTGGTTTTGGGCGCTCCGAGCGGGGGGAAAACGACGCTGGTCAAGGATTTGGCAAAACTGTATTCCTGTCCCTACAGTTTCGAATATTCACGCCAGTATCAAGAGGAATCGAATGTGAATGATTTCGAACTTGATGGCATGGATTACCAGCGGTTGGTCACCGGACAGTTCCAGCTGAATCGAGACACGATCGCGGATCCCGCCAGCCAAGGGATGGCAATATTGGACACTGATGTGATGGTCACAAAAGTCTACGCACGCCTTGGCGTTGAGGACGTGGATTATGCGATCACTCCGGAAGAATATGCAATCGTGGAACAGTCAGCCAACGCCTTCATTGCGCGCCAGTTGTGGGATTTGATCCTGGTTGTGCCACCGACTCTGAAATATGTCCACGACGGCTACCGAAATATGGAATTTTCAGAGGATTCCTTTTTGACGACTATCCATGAGATGATGCTGGAGGAAATCGCAAGAAGCGGAAACCTGGATAAAGTCGTCATGTTGGATGCAAAAGGGATCGGCGAGAAGGACGAATTCAGTTATTATGCCCGTTACAAACAAGCAAAAGAAGCAATAGATGAACTGATGGGGCATAAATAATACAATAGCGATAATTGAATCCAAGGGGTGTTCGGAAAAACCGATCACCCTTGTTCGTTTATGTCTGATTTTCACAGAGGTTTTCCCGTGTTATGCTACCTTTATCAACTAAAATCAGAGAAGGAACATCATTCTCTGATTTTGGCACATAAAATCGTACATAAGAAAATTAATGGGGGAATTAACATGGCTAAAATCGTATCGTCAGTAGCAGAGTTGATCGGAGATACACCAATCATCAAATTAAGCAAAGTCGTTCCTGAAGGCTTCGCCGATGTCTATTTGAAATTGGAGGCTTTCAATGTAGGCGGCAGCATAAAGGATCGCATCGCCTTGAATATGATCGCAACAGCTGAAGCAGAGGGAATCTTGAAGCCTGGAGACACGATCGTTGAGCCGACCAGCGGCAACACAGGCGTAGGCTTGGCGATGTTGGCGGCAGCAAAAGGTTATAAAGCCGTCTTTGTGATGCCTGATACGATGAGCATCGAGCGACGTCTTTTGCTTTCGGCGTATGGTGCCGAACTCGTATTGACGCCCGGGGCTGAAGGGATGCCTACAGCTATCGCAAAAGCTAGAGAAATTGCAGCCCAACCTGGCCATTTTCTGCCTCTGCAGTTTGAAAACCTAGCCAATCCAGCTATCCATGAAACGACAACCGGACCGGAAATCATAGCGGCTTTCGACGGTGTCGGCCCTGATGCCTTCTTATCGGCTGTAGGAACAGGCGGCACGATCACAGGGGTGGGCAGAGCCTTAAGAAAAGAAAATCCGGCTGTCGGCATTTATGCCCTGGAACCTTCTGAATCCGCAGTGTTGAGCGGCGGTCAAAAAGGACCGCATAAGATCCAGGGAATCGGTACCGGCTTCATTCCGCAGGTATTGGACACAGCAGTATTCGATGGCGTGTTCCAGGTTTCCAGTGAAGAAGCTTTCAAAATGACGCGCAGACTTGCCAAAGAGGAAGGCATTCTTGTGGGCATCTCCAGCGGTGCGGCAGTGGCAGGAGCCATCGCCTTGGCCGGTCAACTCGGTGCAGGCAAGTCGATAGTGACCATTGCACCGGATAATGGCGAAAGATACCTTTCCACACCAGTGTTTCAGAATTAATCAATACCGAGTAATGATAGTGCCCCAACCACAGCAGGAGCGGTTCCTGTGGTTGGGGCACTTTTTTTGCGCGCCAGAATTGATGGCGGCTTTTATTTGTGTATGTTTCGCTACTTTTTTTCCGCAACTATTCGTATGGATTTCGAGGAAATGAGGGGGTGCGTTCTTTTAAAATGGAATCAGCACCAGAAAAGGAGCAACGGTTGGCCGTACTGAAAAATTAGGAGGCGTCAATATGAATCCAGTCGTAATCATTCCAGCTCTTAAGCCTGACGAAAAGTTGATTTTATTGGTTGAAGAGCTACAGAAAAAGGATCTGCACACTATCGTGGTGGACGATGGCAGCGGTGCGGAATATGCAGCAATTTTCGAACTTTTGAAAAGCAAATACGCATGCGATGTCTGCACGCATCCCAGCAATTGCGGAAAAGGACGGGCCTTGAAGACGGGCATCAGATTTCTTTTGGACAAGTATCCGGACAGCACTGGTTTTGTGACGGCGGATGCAGATGGGCAACACGCGGTCGCAAACATCGGGGAAATCGCCGGCGCGCTGGGCGGAAATCCGCATGCACTTGTGTTGGGCGTACGGAATTTCAAGGAGCAGGGCATTCCCTTCCGCAGCCGCTTCGGCAACAAAATGACTTCTTCGATTATCCGCGCTGCAACAGGTATCCGTTGCCAAGATACCCAGACCGGACTGCGGGGCGTTCCGATGAAGTACGCGGATCTGTGCCTCGGACTGACAGGGGAAAGATATGAGTATGAGATGAATATGCTCATGACATTTGCGGAAAATAAAATCCCTTTCAATCAAGTGCCGATCGAGACCATCTACATCGAGAATAATCGTGCCTCGCATTTTAACCCAATCAAGGACTCAGTCCGCATCTATTGGAATATCCTGAAATACAGTCTGTCTTCAGCGCTGTCTTCAGTAGTGGATCTCTCTTTGTTCGGAGTGTTCAGCACCTACCTGTTCCCATCCATGACAGCAAAAATAGGCCTGGCGACCTTGGTGGCCAGGTGCATATCCGGAGCCGTTAATTTTATGCTGAATAAGCATTGGGTATTCCAAAACTCTCTGACATTGGGAAGCCAAGAAATCAAATACGGCATCCTCTTCATCACGCAGTTGTTTTTGAGCGGACTGTTGGTGGAGCTTCTGAGCGGATTGCCGATCCCGTTGATTATACTAAAGGCATTGGTTGATGCATCGCTGTTTTTTGCCAGTTATGCTATCCAAAAAAAATACGTATTCAATACGGTCAAGAAGGGACATACCATTTTATGAAACAATTTTTTTCGAAGCCTTATCGTTGGGCTCTCATCTACTCGAGCCTGTTGAGTGCAGCTGCTGCATTCGTCCTGTTGGATGCCTTCGTCATCCCAAAGTCGCTGTCTGCCGTAGCCGCTACAGAGACAACGACCAGCACAGTCAGTGAGGAGACGGAGACGGATGAGTCCGAATCCGTAAGTGAACAAACGATCACCGAGGCCATGGTCACCGAAACTTCCTACGAAGATGAAAACATCAAAATAGCCATCGAGACGGGACGGAGCAACAATACTACCTATTATGCGGTGGATATCCAAGTTTCCGATGCTTCCTTTCTGAAAACCGCTTTGGCGCAGGACACCTACGGCAGGAACATCAAAGCTGTCACTTCAAGCATTGCTGTCAGCCATGAAGCGATTTTGGCCATCAACGGTGATTTTTATGGCTTCCGGGATGCCGGTTATGTCCTCAGGAATGGAACGCTCTACCGCGATACAGCGAGGGAAACCGAGGATGCGGAGGCGTTGGTCATCGACAAAGAGGGCGACTTCTCGATCATTTCCGAAAATGAAACGAGCCTGTCCTCTTTGGACACAACAAACATTGCGCAAATCATTTCTTTCGGTCCTTCCTTGATTGAAGATGGTGAAATTAGCGTGGATGCTTCAAGCGAAGTATCCCAATCGATGACCAGCAATCCGCGGACTGCCATTGGCCAAATCTCGCCGTTGCACTACATCATCATCGTATCGGATGGCCGGACCGAAGAAAGTGAAGGCATTTCTTTGCTTCAGTTGGCGGAAGAAATGCAGAGCAGAGGGGCAGTCACGGCCTACAATTTGGATGGCGGCGGTTCATCGACACTTTATTTCAACGGCGAGATCATCAATAATCCTACAAACGGCAACAGTACAGAGGAAAGGGAGGTGAGCGACATTGTCTATTTTGGATATGAATAACAAATTTTCGGCATCAAAGAAAACGAGCATCACCTATCTCATTTTGACGGTTGTCACGGTCATCATCGAAAAGATTTACAGGCTGTTCGGCCACGGCGTCACATCACCGGCAATGACTTGGATGTTCTTTTACCCTTTAGCAGGGGGCCTGCTCATTTATCTCGTAAGCCGCACAAAGATTGGTATCGTCGATGCTGAGCGGTTCCGCAGTTTTTCCAACCTCTACCATTCGGGGATCGCCACGCTCGCAGTCGCCAGTTTCCTGAAGGGGGTTCTGGAAATAGCCGGTACTGATTCAGTCTATCTACCTTATTTTTACATCGTTGGCTTCGGAATGGTCATCTTCGGCATCCTGCCGCTGCTGTCGGGGGCATCAAAGGGAGCATCCGAACCTAACTGAGTTGCAGAACTGGATTAGAGATTTCAGTGTACTCGCTGCTCCGCATCACTCTAAATAGTGGCGCTTCCGGCCTTGGAGAACTATAATATAGGTAATGGATTCAGTGAGATGAGGTGTAGTGCATGTTTACGGATAAACGACTGACAGAAGCCTACGAAAAAGCGAGGGTCGAATACATCGACGATACATCCAATTATGTTTTTTTGAGTGACTGTCACAGAGGCGATGGGAGCTTATCAGATGAATTCGCAAGGAACAAAAATATTTTTTTGTATGCGATGGAATACTATTATAAGAATGAGTTCATATACGTTGAAAACGGGGACGGTGATGAACTGTGGGAACACCACGAATTCAAGCACATCAAAAATGCCCATCCGGAAGTATTCGCTATCCTGAAACGTTTCTATGACGAAAAACGTCTTATCATGATTTACGGGAACCACAATATCTATCTGAAAAATCAATGGTATGTGGAACGAAATTACTTCCGGAACTATGATGAGTATACCGAGTTCTTCTATGATTTCCTCCCTGGGATCCGACCAATCGAAGCATTGGTTTTGAAGGACCGGAATACGAAACAGGAAATATTCGTCGTCCACGGCATGCAGGGCGATATGCCTAACGATCAACTCTGGTACCCGACGATGCTTTCCCTGAAGTATTTTTGGCGGTTCCTGCACGCATTCGGCGTCAAGAGCCCGACAAGTCCCGTGAAAAATATGAACAAACGGCATAAAATCGAAAAAAACTACGTGAAGTGGATCCAGAAGCATGAAAAAATGCTGATCTGCGGCCATACGCACCGCTTCAAATATCCGAAGACCAAAGATTTGCCTTACTTCAATTCGGGTTGCTGCATCTATCCAACAAGCATCACTGCCATCGAGATCACCGGTGGCCAGATCCAATTGGTCAGATGGAAAACGCGCGTGAATGAGGACGGCCTGCTCCAGATCAAACGGGAAGTCATGCGCGGGCCGGATCCGATCGAAAAATTCGATATCCGGGCGAGTGTCAAAAATGGACCTGCCACTGAATAATCTTGCCTTACCTACTCTTCTTGTAATTTAAGAAGAGTTTTTTTGTTCCCAAAATAAAAGCTGCTATGCTGAAGGGAACTGGTTCGATTGTTAACGGAAATCAGTTTGCACTCCCAATGATTGACTGATAAAATGAAGGAATGCTTTCAATTATTAACAGTGGGGGAAGAAATGGCAAAAAGAAAAACTTCAGGCAAGCACAAATTGTTGCGGCTGTTGGTATTGCTTACATGGTTTTGCATCCTTACCTGGATCGAGATACATGAAGGAGTCGATCCGACTTCAAACCAGGACAGTACAACCACTACTTCAGTAATCCTGTCCACGGATGATGTGCCTCAATATACAGGTGCGGATACAATCGAAATAAATGGTGGAAAGAGTACCTTTGATGATTCAGAATTGCACTTTGAAGGCGAAGGCTGGATCAGTTACGGTGATTTGGATGAGCTAAACCGCGTCACGACAATGGACGCCATGATTACGCCGGACATGTACCAGACGGGGACCGATGCAGACAGCAGCATCCTGCCGACTGGCTGGTCGAAGAGCAATCAGAATGATTCGAATCCCAAACAGCTGAACCGCGGGCATCTGCTGGCGGATGTGCTCGGCGGAAGCGGCGAGGATTGGCGCAATCTGGTGACTTTATACCGCAACGCGAACTATCCGGCCATGTATTTCGCCTCAGAGTTCGTTGTCAGTGAAGCGATCCAATCAGGCACAACAGTCCGCTATCGCGTAACACCTCTCTTCAAAGATGATGAATTGATCTGCGAAGGGCTGCACATCATGGCAAAAAGTGTCGGAGACGATTCTGTCGATCTGAACGTCTATGTCTTCAATGAGCCCAAAGACGCTGTCGATTAGCTCAGCGACTTGGCTTTTCCATAATTTTAAAACAGGCACCATCAAATAGATGGATGCCTGTTTATTTTTTGCAGAAGATCCGATTTTGCCTTTCCAGCATGCTCTGCTTCCATTCAAAAAGGATGATGCCGGTCAATCCTCCTGCGGTATCGATCAATACATCGGAAAATGCAGGACCTCTTCCCGGAATGAAGGATTGATGGAACTCGTCCGAGGAGGCGTACAGAAATACGAACAGCAACGCATACAAAGCTGATCTTCCCGATGATCCCCGCCCTTTCCGAGTACGCAAAAACAGGATAGCCAAAATCAAATATTCGGTGAAATGGCCTGCCTTACGCACTAAGTAACTGAGTACACCTTGAACGGAACTGCCGGGGCCAATCCCAAATAATTTCAGCAATTCCAAAAGGATTCCGCTTGTTTCGGATGAATCCTGACCATTTTGGTGCGACAGCAGAAAAATGACGCCCATCCATAGGTACAAAGCCGTTGATTTGGTGTTAAAAGTAAAACGCATGATGTATGTTTCCCTCCGTCCTATTAAATCAGTATAGCGCAGCAAGCCATGACTGAAAAGTGGATACTGACAATTTTAGCGTAATAATAACTTATGTAACTATAAAATTGAAAATGGATAAAATTCCACATCTCAGCAAAATTGTTATACAATAGAACTGAAGTATGATAGCGCTTACGTTTTGCGTCCGGAGATAGTTTTTGCCGGCGCAACCCGCGCAATCCATCAGTAAAGGAGTCCTTTGCATGTCACCTGAAGAAAAATACCGTATTCCTGTCGAGAAGCTGCGCTGGAGTTATCTGCATACCGGTGAACTGAATTTTTGCGAATCATCCAGGGAGGTCCCTCCCTTGCAGGGCATCATCGGTCAGGACCGGGCTGTGAAATCGATGGATTTCGGGCTGGGAATGGCGGTACCCGGCTACAATATTTTCGTTTCCGGACCACCTGGAACCGGAAAGAGCACCTACGTCCAAACGGTAGTATCCAGATTGGCCGAGCAAGGCAATACACCTGATGATTGGTGCTATATCTATAATTTTGCCGATCGGGATAAACCGATTGCGGTGTCTCTGCCTGCAGGGGAAGGCAAAGTATTCCGCAATGATATGACCGAATTCGTAGAGGACATGCGCAGCCTCATTCCGAAAACGTTCGAGAGCAGTGATTATGACCAACAGAAAGGCACCATCATCCAAGTGGTCCAGGAAAAGGTGGATGCTATTTTCCGGAGCATCGAACAGGAAGCTCTCAAAGCGGGATTCATCGTCAGACAAGCGCCTGGCCGCGTGGCTTTGATACCGATCAAGGATGGCAAGCAGCTTTCCCCGGAAGAATACAAAGCCCTTTCGGCGGAAGAACGCAAAATCATTGATGAAAATACCTACAAGCTTGAAAAAAGGCTGGATGAAATCATCCGCGGTTCCCGCGCACTCGAAAAAGAGGCCGACAAACAGCTCAAGGAATTGGACAGGCAGATCACCCAATTTGCGACGGAGCCTCCCATCGCCAGATTAAAAGAAAAGTACGCTTATTCAGAAAAGATCTTGGATTACCTTGACAAAGTACTGACGGACATCACTGAAAACAACCTTATTTTCCGGTTGGCTGATGCACCACAAGCGCAAAATCCTTTCCAGCTGTCGGAAAACGATGGTGACCCCTTCATAAAATACAAAGTCAATCTCTTTGTGAATAATGAAAACAGCAAAGGTGCCCCAGCGATCATCGAACCTTTTACAAACTATTACAATATCTTCGGGAAAATCGAATACAAAAACCAATTCATGTACACGACGACTGACTTCACAATGGTGAAAGCCGGCGCCATCCACCAGGCAAACGGCGGGTATTTGGTGCTGCAGGCTAAAGATGTCCTGTTCGATCCGTTCATGTGGGATGCCCTGAAAAAAGTACTGAAACATCAACAAGCACTGATCGAAAACATCGGTGAACAATATCGCTACGTGCCGACCCTGACGCTTAAACCGGAAACCATCCCCTTAAACGTCAAAATCATTCTGATCGGGAGCCCGATATTCTACAAAGTATTGACCTATGATGAAGATTTCAGGAAGCTATTCAAAGTAAAAGTCGATTTCGATATCAGTATGGAACGCAATGCAGAGAACATCAGGAAATATGTCTCATTCATCAGTTCGATCTGCGAAGAATCGGGAATTCTCCATTTCGACCGCAGCGGCTTAGGGAAAGTAATTGAATACGGATCACGGCTTGCGGGCAACCAGACCAAATTGTCCACCCAATTCAACGAAATTACGGAGATTGTCCATGAATCCAGCGCCATCGCCAATTACGAAGGTGCACCGATCGTTTCCGATACTCACGTGAAAAAAGCGTTGGCTGACAGGAAATACAGGGCCAATATGATTGAAGAAAAATTCCAGGAAATGTTATTGAAGGACAAAATCATGATCGATATTCAGGATTCGGTCGTGGGCCAAGTGAACGGCCTATCGGTCATTCAGACAGAGGAATACGCTTTTGGTCATCCGACGCGGATCACAGCCCGTACCTACATTGGTTCCAATGGTGTGACAAACATTGAGCGCGAAACCAAAATGAGCGGGAGCAGCCATTCAAAAGGGGTATTGACGTTGGCTGGCTATTTGGGGGGACAGTTTGCACAGGAAAAACCGTTGGCAGTAAGCGCCCAATTGACTTTTGAACAGAATTACGGCGGTGTCGATGGTGACAGTGCCTCCAGTGCAGAACTGTACGCGCTCCTATCAAGCCTTGCTGATGTGCCGCTGAAGCAAAATTTCGCTGTCACTGGTTCCATTAATCAGAAGGGTGAAATCCAGCCGATCGGCGGAGCCACCGAAAAAATCGAAAGCTTTTTTGATCTTTGTGAGGCTAAGGGCTTGAGCGGAGAACAGGGGGTCATCATTCCGGAACAGAATGTGGACGACCTCATGCTTAAGGAAGAAATCATCGCGGCTGTGAAGGAAGCTAAATTCCATATCTATTCCGTCAAAACAGTTGCGGATGGGATCGAGATATTGACCGGATTGAATTGCGGAAACCGTGAGCCAGACGGAAATTACACGGAAGGCAGTGTCTTCCGTAAAGTCCAGCAGAAGTTGGAAAAATACAACAAGAGCTTCGAAGCTGCACAAAATGCCAATGACCCTCACAGTAGGTACAGCAGTGACGACTACGATCCAGAATGATGCAGCCCTGCCAAAATGTACGCAACTACCTTAACGGAAAGGAAGAGTTGAGCAGGGACCCAAGCGGTTTCAGCTCGGCTCTTTTTGCCAATGGACCAATTTTCAAACATACGAAATAAATTAAAATAAAATATATTGATTATATAAAAATATATTGATATAATGAAAATATGAAGTGGGTACACGAGTCACTTTCATCACATACTTTGCATAATAACTAAGAGAACCTGATAATAATTGAACAGATTGGTGGGTTAGTCATGAAAAAAATGCGTAAAGTCAAATCTCAATGGTGTGCTGTTATGGTATGCGGTCTGTCCACAGCCGCGCTAATGATGGCACCGGCACCCTCAGTTTTTGCGGAAACTGCTGCAGAGAATGAAAGTAGCACCATCGGGAGCGAGTCGTCCCAAACAGAAACACCGGATATGCTTGAGCAATCATCCATCCTCTATGAGGATACAGACAAAGCAGCGGATGTTCCGCCAGAGGAGGCGGTGACTGGAACACCGGATCTTTCAGAGATTGCGCCTTCGGAAACCTCATCGGAAGAACCTGAAGCAGTGGTGCCTGCAAGCAACGAGGGTATCCCTCCGGTGACCGGATCGATACCAGCTGTCACCGAAGCCGAACCTCAACCAAGCACTGCCACTCCGCTTGATTCTGCCCCCGCAGTGGAAATTACTGCAGCGGATGTTCCAACACTACCCGAAGTGAAGGAAAGCTCTTCGGATGTTGCCGTTTCCTACAAAGCTGTCATTGCCAAAGGAGACTTTACGCTCGACAGTCTGCCTTGGGGCTATACCGGCTATGCTTTCCGCTACATGACGAACGATTTTGTGGGTCAAAAAATCGAGGTGATCAGAGAATCGCAGAACGGTCTTTACGCATTGGCAGTGCTGAACGGAGAAAAGTTGGGTTGGGTAGACAAGCGCGCCTTATCCGATATTGTCATCATACCTAAGGTACAAGACCTTGCTTCAGCGATTGCGGTTGATTACACTGCACGCATCAGCGGGAAAGATTTTTCAATCGATACTCTTCCTTGGGGGTACGCTGGCTACATGTACATGGGAACGAGCACAGCTTATTTGGATCAGAAAATAAAGGCTGAAAAAGAAACCGCAAATGGTCAGTACGTGCTGATTTCCCTCAATGGAGAAAAGTTGGGTTGGATCGACAAGCGTGCTCTGTCGGACATCTACAGTCAACCCAAAGTGCAAGATATTACCTCAGCGTTGACGGTGGACTATGCTGCCCGAATCGGAGCAGCCGGCTTTTCCATAGACAGTTTACCTTGGGGCTATGCCGGATATGCTCAAATGACAACAAGTTCGGCTTACTTGAATCAAAGCGTACAAGCAGTCAAGGAGACCGCCAACGGCCTCTTTGCGCTGATCACACAGAACGGCAACAGATTGGGCTGGATCGATAAACGGGCACTGACCGACATCTATGTCGAACCCAAAGTACAGGAGCTGGCAACGGGTATACCAGTGGATTATAAAGCAACTATCGCAGCAGCTGGCTTTTCTATCGATAGCTTGCCTTGGGGATATTCCGGATACGGGCAAATCGACACGACCAGCAACCATACTGGAGAGCGCATCCAAGCTGTCCAAGAATCGCCGAACGGCCTTTATGTTTTGATTTCTTCCAACGGGGCCCGATTGGGATGGGTTGATAAGCGGGCACTTACCGATATCGTGGTTCCGGCAAAAATCCAGGATGTAGCCTCTGCGGTCGTAGTTGCATACACGGCAGCCGTCACTTCACCGGGCTATTCGATAGACAGTCTGCCATGGGGTTACGCCGGCTATCAACTGATGGCCACTTCAACCGACTACCTGGAGCAGCGAGTTGAGGCTGTGAAAGAGACAGCAAACGGAGCGTATGTGCTGCTTTCACTGAACGGAAAAAAATTGGGTTGGATCGATAAAAAGGCATTGGGGGATTTCAATAACCGATCCCAGGCACAGAATATTTCCGGTGGAACCGTCGTGAACTATTCACCGACAATCGCGAAAGCCGGTTTTTCGGTCGACACGTTGCCTTGGGGCTATGCCGGTTACCAGTGGCGGACAAACACGGACAGTTATGTCGGACAAAAGGTCGATGCCATCAAGGAATCAGCGGATGGTCATTATGTCCTCATTTCCCTGAACGGCACCTACATCGGATGGGTGGACAAAGCCGCACTATCGGGATTGCCGACTTATGCTAAAGGTCCGGATTGGACAGTGATCAACGGGTATTTCCGCAGCAACTCGGGAGTCACTTACTACATCGGCAACAGCTACATCATCGTCAGCTTGAGCCACCAAAGCGTCTGGGCCTATAAAGGTGAGACGATGCTCGTTTCTGCTCCAGTCATCACTGGAAAACCATCGGCGAATAACGCCACACCGCGAGGTTTGTTCTACATCCAGCCATTTAAACAATCCCCATCTGTTCTGATCGGTGAGGACTATGCTTCGCCCGTAAGCTTCTGGATACCGTTTGTTGGCAACATGGTCGGCTTGCACGATTCGCCTTGGCAGACGCATGGCTATGGTGGCGATATCTACCTCTACTACGGTTCGCACGGTTGCGTCAACACACCGTATGAAGCGGTCCGGACCTTGTATTACAGTTATCCAGTCGGCACTCCGGTTGTAGTCTATTAAAATTGAGAAGCAGGGACGGCCACACTCAGGCGTCCCTGCTTTTTGTGACACTTAGGCAGTAAAACGTTATACTGATAAAAACGAATAGGAAGGTGATGGGATGAAAATAGCCTTGCTCCAGATGATGGTCACAGCGGATAAGGAAGCGAATCTAAAACGGGCAGAGGAATTGGTCAAGAGAGCGGCACATGGTGGAGCGGATCTGGCGGTGCTCCCGGAAATGTTCAATTGTCCTTATGATAACGCCTATTTCAGAGAATACGCTGAGCCGAAAGGCGGGGAAACCTACAGAAGGCTCTCGGAGATGGCGAAAGAAAATGCCATCTATGTGGTCGGCGGATCGATTCCCCAGATCAAGGAAAATAAAATATACAATACAAGCTATACGTTCGATCGCCAAGGAAAAGAGATCCATGACTACAGCAAAACCCATTTATTCGATATCCAAGTCGACGGCGGACAAGCGTTCAGAGAATCAGATACGCTGACGCCAGGGGACGGAATGGGCGTGTTTCAGACCGAATTCGGCCTCTTCGGCTTGGGCATCTGCTTTGACGTCCGATTCCAAAGCGACTGGGAGCTGCTTCAAAAACAAGGAGCCCTCGTCTGCATTGTGCCTGGTGCGTTCAATATGACGACCGGACCTGCTCATTGGGAATTGCTGTTCCGAGGGCGAGCAGTCGACAACCAACTCTTCATGGTGGGGGTCAGTCCTGCCCGCGATCTCGCTTTCAGTTACCATGCTTACGGCCATTCGCTTGTTGCGGATCCATGGGGAAGCGTCCTGACCCAACTTGGTTTTGAGGAAGAAGTGGCGGTTGTGACAGTGGATCTCGATCGTGTCGCCTCCGTCAGAAGGCAAATTCCTATCCTCACTCCGCCAGTTAAGGAGTGAAATGTTTTTTGCGACTATTCAAAATGAAATGGCTAATAATAGCATTAAGAACTTTTAAGCTTTTGGAAATTCAGGAATAAACGCCTTTCTTTGTGTACCGGAGCACTTACTTTTTTGCTATAATGAAATCACACGAATGCACCAGCTCGTCATTTTCTGCGACTCTTGGTCGAAAAACATCAGAAAAATAACCCGCTGTATGTGAACTATACGATTTGAGAGAAGGAATCCTTTATGTCCAACGAGAAAATGTATATGACTGTCGATGGCAATACGGCCGCAGCCTATACATCTTACGCTTTTACAGAAATTTCAGGGATTTATCCCATTACACCCTCTTCACCAATGGCAGATGCTGTCGATCATTGGGCGCAGGAGGGCCGCAAGAACATCTTTGGCCAAACCGTGAAAGTGACCCAGATGCAATCCGAGGCCGGAGCAGCAGGAACTGTTCACGGCGCGCTGCAAGCTGGCGCTTTGGCGTGTTCCTACACATCATCGCAGGGATTGTTGCTGATGATACCCGACCTATACAAAATGGCCGGGCAACTGTTGCCATCCGTCATCCATGTTGCCGCACGTGCGGTGGGGGGCCACGCGCTTTCCATCTTCGGCGACCACTCCGACGTGATGGCCTGCAGGCAAACGGGCTATGCTATGTTGGCATCCTCCAGCGTACAGGAAACGACCGACTTGGCAGCTGTTGCCCATTTGGCGGCAATCAAGGGACGCGTGCCGTTCTTGCATTTCTTCGACGGCTTCCGGACTTCGCATGAAATCCAAAAAATCGAGGTCCAAGCGTATGACGACCTCGCGGAAATGCTGGACCAGGATGCTTTGAAAGCTTTCCGTGACCGCAGCCTCAGCCCGAACCACCCGACATTGCGGGGAACGGCTCAGAATCCCGACGTCTTTTTCCAGACCAAAGAAGCCGCGAACAGATATTACGATGCTGTTCCGGAAATTGTCGAAGGATATATGGGAAAAATGAACCAGTTGACCGGCCGGGATTACCGCCTGTTCAATTATTACGGTGATGCGGATGCCGAGCGGGTCATCATCTGCATGGGCTCCGTGTATGAAACAGCCTGCGAGACGGCGGATTACCTGAATCGTTTAGGGGAAAAAGTAGGTGTCCTCAATGTGCATCTTTATCGTCCATTCAGCGTCAGTCACTTTTTGAAGGCTTTACCGGACTCCGTAAAACGGATCGCGGTACTTGACCGCACGAAAGAAGCCGGCTCCATCGGCGAACCGCTCTTTTTGGATGTCGTGGCTGCCTTCAACAATCGCCTTGATCGTCCGATGATCATCGGTGGCCGTTATGGCTTGGGTTCGAAGGACACAACACCGGAGCAACTGTTTGCAGTTTATAAAAACCTGAAAAAAGAGGAACCGAAACATCCCTTCACGATCGGCATCAATGATGACGTCACTCACCTTTCGCTTGCGATCGATGAACAGATCGACGTCCGTCAGGTAGGCACGTTTGAGGCACAATTCTGGGGATTCGGTTCTGACGGGACAGTCGGAGCCAACAAAAATTCGATCAAAATCATCGGAGATCACACCGATATGCACGTACAGGCTTATTTTTCCTACGATTCGAAAAAATCGGGCGGGGTCACCATTTCCGACCTGCGCTTCGGCAAAGAGCCGATCCATGAGCCATATCTGATCGAAAAGGCTGATTTCGTGGCTTGCCACAACCATGCCTACGTCAAAAAATACGACATGCTGAAGAACCTGAAGCCAGGCGGCGCTTTCCTGCTGAATACCAATTGGCGGGCCGAGGATCTCGAAATGCGTTTGCCCGCCAAAATGAAACGGTACATCGCCCAAAACGAAATCGCCTTCTATACGATCGACGCCATCAACCTCGCCAAGGAATTCGGGCTGGGCGGGCGGATCAACACGATCTGTCAAGCGGCCTTCTTCAAAATTCTGCCGGTCATACCCGCTGAAGAGGCGATGCAGTACATGAAGGAAGCGGCCCGCAAATCATACGGGCATAAAGGCGAAGCGATCATTTCCATGAACGAGAAAGCAATCGATGCCGGTATGGAAGCTGTCCAAAAAATCAGCATCCCGGATAGCTGGAAGGATGCGCAGGATGAGCCGGAAGTATTGAATGACCAACCGGATTTTGTCCGGAACATCGCCAGCATGATGGAGCGGATGGAAGGCAACCAATTGCCTGTCAGCGCCTTTTTGGACCGGGCTGACGGTACTTTCCCGCAAGGGACGACGCAATACGAGAAACGCGAAATCGCCGTCCAGATCCCGATCTGGAATCCTGAGGAATGCATCCAGTGCAATCAATGCTCATTCGTTTGTCCGCATGCCGCCATCCGACCATTCCTGGCCACCGAGGACGAGGCAGCCAATGCCCCTGAAGGTGTGGAATTCCTGGATGGGATGCGCCCATACAAAGACTACAAATACCGGATCCAAGTGTCCGCTGCCGACTGCACAGGCTGCGGCATCTGCGTCTTGACCTGTCCGGCGCGCAAAAAAGCGATCGAGATGAAAAACCGCGAGGACCATCTCGAGGAAAATAATAACTGGGATTACATGATCCGTCTGCCGCACAAGGAAAATCCTGTCGGCATCAACACGGTGAAAGGCAGCCAATTCGAAAAACCGTTGTTCGAATTTTCAGGTGCCTGCGCCGGCTGCGGCGAAACACCATACATCAAATTGGTCACCCAAGTGGTTGGCGATCGCATGCAGATCGCGAATGCGACAGGCTGCTCATCCATCTATGGCGGCTCGGCACCTTCCACACCGTATACGACAAATGAAGCAGGCTGCGGACCATCATGGGCAAATTCCTTATTGGAGGATAATGCGGAATTCGGCCTGGGGATGCACCACGCGACGAAACAACTGCGTCAACGGACACTGGAATTGACAGGAGAACTCTTGAACCTGCAGATCGACGATTCGCTCAGATCGGCCGCTACAGCCTGGACTGAGGGATTCAACGACAAAAACAGCGCCCGCAAATTAGCCGAAGCGTACATCCAGGCTTTGGAAACTGCGGACACAACGGATCAGAAAACCCAACAGCTGATCAACGATTTGGTCGGCTATAAAGACTATCTGATGAAGCGATCCACTTGGATGATCGGCGGAGATGGCTGGGCATATGACATCGGCTTCGGCGGTATCGACCATGTTCTCGCAAGCGGGGAAGATGTGAATATCCTCGTGCTTGATACGGAAGTCTATTCCAATACAGGCGGACAGGTTTCGAAATCATCCAACCTAGGCGCCATCGCCGAGTTCGCTTCCGGCGGCAAACCAGTCCGCAAGAAAGACTTGGGCATGATGATGATGAACTATGGCTACGTCTATGTCGCCCAGATTGCGATGGGCGCGAATCCGCGCCATACCCTGAAAGTCATCTCCGAGGCGGAAGCCTACGATGGTCCTTCGATCGTCATCGCCTACTCGCCATGCATCAGCCACGGCATCAAGTGCGGGTTGACCGTATCGCAGGAACACGAAAAAGATGCTGTGGATGTCGGTTATTGGCATCTTTACCGCTTCCACCCGGAAAACAAACTGAAAGGGAAAAACCCATTCAAGTTGGATTCTAAGGAACCGCAATTTGAACGTTTCCAGGATTTCCTGATGGAAGAGGTCCGCTATTCTTCACTGTATAACCAGTATGATGCTGAGCATGTACAGGCGATTTTTGACGAAAGCCTCCTTGCTGCAAAAGACCGTTATCAGTCCTATGCACGCTTGGAATCGTATACTGACTAGCTTTAAATCCGGACCAGTCGCCGTCTAATCGTGGTGACTGGTTTTTTTTGTTGCGTTCAGGCAGCATCCAAAGTTACTACCGCATCCTAATGTTTTGAGAAAAGGCATGGGGAAGGCTATAATGAAGGAAAGAAAGCGCTTTTGGGGAATGGGCTTGTAAAGAAAGCGAGGAACCGTTATGACGGCAGAAGTAGGGATATTGAACGCGAACGGAGTGGTGCTTGCAGCTGATTCCGCTCTGACGATGGGGAACAGCGAACAAATGAAAATATTCAATTCCGGAAATAAGATTTTTTCGCTGGGGCCGAGCCATTCGGTGGCCATCATGATGTTCGGGAATGTACAATTCATGGGGATTCCATGGGAGATTATCGTTACAGGGTTCCATCAGAAAATAGGGGCCAGACCGTTGGATACGGTCTCGGATTACTGCACCGAATTCTTCAATTATCTTGAGAGTGTGGATGAAATCTACTCCTCAATCTACACCGAAGTGCTCATCATCGGCTATGCGGAGAATGTCTGCAATATTTTGGAAAATACGACTTATATACCGTCTCCCGGTGCTTTCACTCTGGCGGATTACCAAAAAGCTGTCGAGGAAAAAATTCCCGCTTTGCTGAAAGAAAGCGAAAAGATGAAGAGCATCACCAAAAAGGCGCCGATCAAAGTTTTCACTGATCGTTACGGGGAGAAGCTGGATGAGGTTTTTAAGGAGCTATTCGATACGGTGTTCTTGGGCTTAAACCTCTACGATAAATTCAAGGCGGATCTATACAAGATTGTCAGGAATTACGTATACAGCGACAGTTACTATCCCGACACCTACTCCGGCCTGGTTATCGCTGGCTTCGGCTTCGATGAGCTGTTCCCCAGCATCTACCAGTACGACATATCCGGCGTCGTCGACAGGGTGATCAAAAAACGGCTGACTGTGCGCCAAATCGTAATGAATGATTTTGCCGAAGACAGATGTTCCTCGGCCATTGTCCCATTTGCGCAGCAGGATATGGTCCATACTGTCATAAACGGCATAGCGCCGGATCTGGAGGCCGACCTCGGGGAACTGCTCCGCGCCACACTGGAAAAATTTGTTTCGGAACTGACCGAGAAAAAGTTGCTGAAGGAAAGTGATGCCCCGGAAATCAACAAAGTGAAGGCAACGCTGGTCGAATCGGGCCTGAATGCCTTCGAAAACATGAAGCAAGAGAGGCATTTGACCCCCGTACTGATGACGATTGATTCGATGCCGAAAGAGGAACTCGCTTTGATAGCTGAAACTTTGGTCAACATCACCTCCTTCAAAGGGAAAATTTCCTTTTCGATGGAAACGGTCGGCGGACCGATCGATGTGCTCCTGATCACGAAAAGCGACGGTCCTGTCTGGGTCAAGCGGAAGAACTACTTCAATCCCGATATCAATCGCCTGCGCTGATGGGACAGAAAATTTCGCCCGAATTTTCCAGATTTGGTGTAAAATGAATGAAATGAGTTTTATGAAGGGTGTTATTATGTATTTGAATATTCAGGAAACGGCCGACTATCTGGAAGTTCCGGTCAGCGAAATCCATCGTTTGATCCGCGAGCGCCAAATCCGCACGATCAGAGTGGATGATGACATATTGCTGAACCGCGATCAGTTCAATTTTTTCATTGAACAAAGGGAAAAGTACAAACACGAATTGGAGGCCTATATGAACACGCCTCTGCCGGAAGATCCTGACATTAAGGATGAGGATTAAAAAAACAGCGCTCTCTTATGATGAGAGACCGCTGTTTTTGTCGTTTTGGAAGGTAATGATTTGCGCTGTTTACCTGTTTTGTTTGCATCTGTATTCAGACCGCGAGAGGCCGTTTGCTTCCGCGTTTTCGACGGCTGGCTGTTCCGGTGTGAAGACAGGTTTCGTTTGTTTGGTCGACTTTACAGAAGAGCGCTTCTTGCTTTTGAATTTGCCCGATTTGAACAGATCCAACGCCAAGAAGACTGCTGCTGCGATGAAGAGACCGGACGAGAGGGCGCCCATCCAACCGGAAACACCCAACAGGTCATCCAGTGTTGTCCGGAGATGGATATATCTTAATAATGCCCCCAAACCCGCGCACAGGATTGCCCGTTTGGTATTTCCGCTGGCCACTTTCAAGCGTTTGTTGCCCTCCATAAGAATGCTGAAGACGGAAATTCCATAGCTAGCAAGTGAGGCGTACTGAAGCAGGTTGTTCTGCCCGGTTATGTTCGCCAAAAAATCGCCGGCCACCGTTTGCCTGTCCAGGAAAAGGAAAACGGTGCCGAACAGGGCACCGAGCACACCGTTTCTGAAATGTGTGTCTTGCTTCTTCAGCAGCTTATTCAAGTTGGCCGAAAAGGACAGAAATGCCAGGGCGTAGCAACCGATAGCCACGTAGAGCGTCAAATCGGAAATGCCTGTTCTGCCAGCTATCAGTTGATCGGTGGCTGTTCGGGTGTGGAGATAGAGGAACCCGGTCCCCATGATCAAGCCGGATACGCCGCTGCGGAATCGGGCATTCGATTCGCGTTTCTGCTTGCTTTTTCCAAGCAGGACCTGCAACGTTGCGATACTGAAAAATCCCAATGAAATGTATAGGCCGAGATCCGGAATGCCGATGATGCTGCCGATAGCAGTAGCCTGATGCAGGTAGCCGAAAAGCATGCCGAGAATCACTGATGTGAACGGAAATCTGGATTCCTTGCCGTTGCGTTTTTTCATGATATGGATAAACGTCAGGATAAGAAGAAAAACGATGATGATCGGGTAGGTCATACCAAAGCCCCCTTGTATGTCAATTTGCTCTGAACAACAGAAGCACCAAAACTGTTTCCACTGTTCAGGAACATTCAAGGGACATCATAACACAGATTTATGATTCATTTGTTTCGGAATGACGATTATTTTGTTAAGAAAGTATGACCTGGGCCACCATATGACAAAAAACCTGAGCCGAAGCAACCAACAGTGAGGGTGCTATGTCAGGATGCACCAAAAAAGCATACCGCTAAATGAGCGGTATGCTTCGTAATTTGAAGGATGAATCAGAAATTTGGCGGCGAATCTTCCGTCTCATCAGGCAACGCATCATCCCAGCTTGTATCGATTGCATATTCTGATCCAAAGTCTTCATATTCCGTGTCGAAAATATCCGAGTCGCCCAACTGGGATAATGCAAAGTTGATCAAACGGACCAACTCTTTTGTGTCCGTCAGTTTCAATTTATCCCGATTCTGCAGAATCGTGGTGCGGTCTTCCATTTCGTCGGGACTGGCATTTTCCGCGGCTACGCAAATCGGATAGCTACAATCTTCTCGCGGCACAACCATCTCCGTGAGGTGGATATCCACTTCAATGACGGCATCCGTGAAATAGATGTAGGTCGCCGCATCATCGATATCTGTGAAAAATTTTTGCAGCGTTTGGTCTTCATTTTCCGCGCTGTCGTCTTCATCATAATAGTCGTAGTCATTTTCTTCGATTTCATCCACATCTTCACGTTCCTCATCGGAATATTCCCTGAGGTCGCTCTCGTCCGTATAATCTTCCAAGGTGTCCAACGGTGTCTCCTCGATGATGATGGGAAGGAGGTCTTTCCCCCCGGAGCGCGTAATTTCAAAACGGTGTTCGAAAAAACCGCTCCAACTGAATGCTGCTTGGATGATGCTGTTGAAGTCGTAGAAAGTCTCATCGCTGGTCACCTGGATATCCCGCCATATAGGCACGCCGATGTCTCGGACAGCAATCCTGAATTCATAAATCATCTTGAGCACCCCTGTTCTCTGCTTTACTCAAGTATAACGCTTTATTGAGGGTACGAGCAAAGAATAACGCATAGACTATGAATCGAAAGTCCAAAGGTCGAGTAATCAATATTCCATCATTAGAAATCTATGGTACACTGATATTGTCGTTTGAATCAGCCTTGATTTAATCAAATAACTAAATCATCATTAATTTTACTTTCAGAAACGGAGAGGATCAGTTGGAGAATTTTTCCATTGCAGTGAATGCAGTAATGCCTTTATTGTTGTACATGTTGATCGGCCAGGGGTTATTGCGGGCCAAACTATTGGATGGAACGACTTATCAAAAATTGAATAATGCCATTTTTCGGTTCTTTTTGCCGATCAATCTCCTTATGAACGTATACGAAGCGGATGTCAGAAGCACCTTCAGAGTGGATGTGCTCTTTTTCGCTGTCGGACTTACTTTAAGTTTCTTCTTGCTTTTTGCTTTATTCATTCCGCGGATCGAAAAGGACAATGCCAAACGCGGGGTGATGCTGCAAGGTACGTTCCGCTCAAATTTTGTGCTGTTCGGGTTGCCGATTGCCACTTCATTGTTGTCGGAAAGCCAATTGGGGATGACATCGATACTGATTGCGGTCATCGTTCCTTTGAATAATGTTCTGTCGGTCGTGGCACTTTCCATCTATTCGGATCATAAAATCCAACCCGGTCGCATCCTCTTGGATATCCTTAAGAACCCAATGTTCATCGGTACAATCATCGGGATACTGATCAGTCTTTCCGGATTGAAATTCCCTCTGTTCCTCGACGACACGCTGAGCGGAATCAAAGGCCTGGTCACACCATTGGCATTGATTGTTATGGGCGGCACTTTCCGCTTTGACGCCTTGAATAATGCACGGATCCAACTGGCGGTGACGGTATTATTCAAGTTGGTTCTGATCCCGATAATCGGGCTTACGCTGGCTGTCCTTTACGGATTGACGGGAGAAAATCTGGTGCCGATGATGACGATGCTGGGCGGTCCAACGGCCGTATCCAGCTACACGATGGCCCAACAGATGGGCGGGGACCCGGATTTGGCAAGTCAAATCGTCGTTTTCACTACCATCTTGTCGATGTTCAGTTTGGTTGTGTTCATAACGGTCCTCAAATCATTATTTTTGATTTGAATCCTATATACGGAAACAAGAATCTGCCGCTGAAGCAGATACTTGTTTCCTTTTTTGTCCGTTGGCGTTCGCCTATGGCCCAGTGAAAGCTTATAATGGATGTAGAAGGACCACAACCATCTTATGACAGGGGACGATAAAGATGATCATCATCGGGATTACCGGAGGATCGGGAGCCGGCAAAACAACCGTAGCAAAAACAATCGCGAAAAGACTGGGCAAGGGCAATGTCGTCTATGTATCGCAGGATTGGTACTACAAGGATCAAACGCATCTGAGCGCAATTGAACGCGAAAACCTGAATCTCGATCACCCAAATGCCTTCGATAACGAACTGCTGATAGCTGATTTGGCAAAACTCCGTTCTGGACAAGACATCGAGGCACCGATCTACGACTTCGGTCTGCAGGCGCGTTCGAAAAAGACGACCCCGATCGAGTCGAAGCCGGTCGTCATCCTAGAAGGGATCCTGATTTTGGCCATACCCAAATTGGTTTCCATGATCGACATCAAAATATTTGTCGATGCGGAACCGGATATCCGCTTGATCAGAAGAATCGAGAGGGATATCCGCGAAAGAAACAGCACGTATGAGAGTACGATCGCCCGCTATCTGACGACCGTCAAACCGATGCACGATGCCTTCATCGAGCCGTCCAAAATCCAAGCCGACATCATCGTGCCGCGCGGAGGCCAGAACGACATCGCCACCGATATGCTCGGGGACTTGGTTGAGCACTACAGCCATCACCATGTTTAAAAAGTTGTATGTTTCAAGCAAATAAATTCAAAAAAATATTACATGAAAAAAGCATTAGAAATAGACAAGAAAACGGAAATAGTATATAGTGTTCCTATGCAGTAATACTACTGTCAAAAAAGCAGAACACGCATTGAAATGAGAGGATCTATTCAGTGGATAACACAGAATTGTTGACGCGATTTAACCTGACCAGGCACGAAGCGACCATCTACCTGACCTTGCTTTCGGACGGGGACCTGAACGGCTATGAAGTATCGAAGATAACCGGCATTTCACGGTCGAACGCCTATGCATCATTGGCCTCGTTGGTTGAAAAAGGAGCGGCCTTCATCATCGAAGGGGAGACGACCCGTTATACCCCGGTACCTGTGGAGGAATTCTGTGGGAACAAAATCCGATCCCTACAGGAATCCAAGCAGGAATTGATCAAGAATATCCCCCAAAGAAGAGAAGATGCGGAGGGGTATATAACCATCACAGGCGAACAGCGCATAATGGACAAAATGCGCAATATGATTTCAGAATCGAAGTCTCGCGTCTACTTGTCCGTGTCCGGGAATATCCTGCCGGAACTTTTGACGGAAATGCAAGCAGCACATCAGCGCGGCATTAAAATGGTCGTCATAACCGATACGCCTTTCCCTCAGGAAGGCATGACTGTTCATGTTTTGGAGAAGCCGAAGAAGCAAGTACGAATCATCGTGGATTCCACGACCGTTCTGACTGGTGATATCGATGAGGGAGAGTTTTCCACTTGTCTGTATTCCGGGAAGAAAAATGTAGTTGATTTATTGAAAGAATCGTTGCAGAACGAAATCAAAGTAGTCGAAATGATGAGAGGATTTGAAGCGAAATGACAAAAAAAGTATTTGTTGAAAAAGAGCAATTGGAAGAAATTGTACAACAGTATCCGACTCCCTTCCATTTATATGATGAAAAAGGTATCCGTGAGAATGCGCGCAAATTGAATGCGGCTTTCTCCTGGAACAAAGGCTTCAAAGAATACTTCGCTGTGAAGGCAACACCGACACCGGCCATTCTGCAGATTCTGAAGGAAGAAGGCTGCGGCGTGGACTGTTCGACCTACACAGAGTTGATGATGGCCGATGCGCTCGGATTCAAAGGCGATGAAATCATGTTCTCTTCGAACGTGACACCTAAGGAAGACTTCCAATTCGCCCGCAAACTGAATGCGACCATCAATTTGGATGACATTACCCACATCGATTTCCTGGAAGAAGCAGCCGGATTGCCGGAAACGGTCAGCTGCCGATTCAATCCAGGCGGAGAGTTCACGATCAACAATGAAATCATGGACAAACCCGAAGACGCAAAATACGGCTTCACACGTCCACAATTGACTGAAGGTTTCAAAAAGTTGATGGCAAAAGGCGTGAAACACTTCGGCCTGCATTCGTTCCTAGCCAGCAATAACGTTGCGGATGAGTACTATCCGATCCTTGCGGGCATCCTGTTCCAGACTGCCGTCGAACTGAAGGAGGAAACAGGCGCAGATATCACTTTCATCAACCTTTCAGGCGGAATCGGCATCCCTTACCTGCCGGAACAAAAAGCTGCGGATGTAGCGAAAATCGGCGAAGGTGTGCGCAAGGCGTTCGAAGAAATCTTGGTGCCTGCCGGCTTGGGTGATGTTGCGATCTATACGGAGCTAGGCAGATACATGCTTGGGCCATACGGTTGCTTGGTGGCAACGGCCATCCACGAAAAGCACATCTACAAAGATTACATCGGTCTGGATGCCAGCGCAGTCAATTTGTTGCGTCCGGCAATGTACGGTGCTTATCACCACATCACCGTGATGGGTAAAGAAGATCAGCCAGCGGATCACCTGTATGATGTGACCGGGGGATTATGCGAAAATAACGACAAATTCGCCATCAACCGCATGCTGCCTAAAATCGACATCGGCGACTTGGTCGTGATCCATGACACAGGAGCGCACGGCTTCTCGATGGGTTACAACTACAACGGGAAATTGCGTTCGGCTGAAATCCTGTTGAAGGAAGACGGCGGCACGGAAATGATCCGTCGCCCGGAAACGCCAGCGGATTACTTTGCAACGTTCGACTTTACGGGTCTTTTCAAAGACGTGAAATAAACGGAATCAAATAAGAGGGGCCATCGAACAGTTTATGTGCTCGATGGCCCCTCTTTTTTTGTTTCGCTTCAAGAAATTGATCTGATTGCATGATATAATGTTCCCTGGACGAACAAGCGAGGAGTGAAAGATATGTTCCAAAAAGAAACAATCAAGGAAAGTGTTTCGGCGCTTCCGTTGAAGTCAGGTGACTATTGCGTCATCACCGGGACGGCACTGGTTATGCATGGCATAAAAGAGGAAACAAAGGATATAGACATCAGCTGCACCAGGGAAGCGTTCCGAGCTTTAGTTGCTCAGGGATACCCGATCAAACAAGGCGCTTTCGCCCGCAAGGTGATCTACAGCGATGATGTGGAAATTTTCGAGGATTGGCATAGAGGGGATATCACGATGATCGAGGGGGTTCCGGTCGCGAGCCTGGAATCAGTCATCGTTATGAAGAAGCAGCTGGGCCGGGAAAAAGATTTGATGGACATTGCCAAAATTGAAGCACATCTGGCCCAACGATAAAACCAGCAAAAAAAGCTGAAGAAATGCCATTATAGAGGCGTTTCTTCAGCTTTTTGGATTATCTGATTCAAACCAACAGTAGTTGCAGCCAAGAGGGGGCGAAATAGGCTCCGCCCATTGCAATGAGAAAGAGAACTTTCCAGATGATGGTAGGGATATATGTTTTTGTCGCCAAGGCTGTTCCGTCCCAATGGCTGTCATTTTTCAAAAGCAAAACAATGAAAAATTGATGGGCCAAACCAAGCATATACCAGACGACGAAACCGATTGTGATGACGTCCACTGACTGATAAATCCGCAAAAGGAAGCTGTAGTCGTTCCGGTAAAGCAGAATGGAACAACCAATCACAATCAGGATGATCAGGTTCTGCCAAAAACTTTTTTCCCGCGCCAACAAATTGGTAAGCAAATAGACGCCCAAAAAAAGCGGAATGATCCAAAGCAGCAGTCCCTGTAAATAGAGATAGGACATTACCACAAAGAACAACGCCTGTGATACATAACCACCGAGCAGGCTAAAGAACATACCCAACCCGCTGCGGTTTCCGATTTCGGCCAAACCGAGGATGCCGCCGCTTTTGACGATTGAGGGAAGGACATTGAATTTTATCGACTGGATGCTTCCGCCCCATAAGCGCGCTGTAAGAGCATGGCCGCACTCATGGATGATGACGTTGGGAAGATCCAGATAAATGCCGAACGTATACGCCAGCATGCCGCGGCTGGAAAAGGTGAAATAGGCCACCGCAACAAAAAGGGCAAGCAATAGGGGAAGGTCTATCATACGGGTATCCTCCTTTCAATAAATGCATCAGTACTCATTCAAGAGGATAACATGCAAATTTAATTTTTTTGTGAAGACGATAGGGAATTATCATGATTGATTCCAATTGAATCCCTAGATAGCAAGAAGCCTTCCTTTCGACGGATACAGAAAGGAAGGCTTCTTCATTATGTTGCTAGCGATGCTTCGGTTATTCGGTTTCAGTTGTAGTGCTGTCGTTGCCGCCGAAAAGGTTCGTGAAGAATTGGACGATGGATTCCCATATTCCCATGCTGTCTTCCTTCAGTTGTTCCTGATCAACATTGCTCCAGGCCGTTTTTGCCTGCTCGAACAATTCTCCGCCGGTTGCCTGCAGTTCTTCACCGAAAGCGGCAATCTGTTCTTTCTGCGCCGCAGTAAGATTGATGTCGCCGAAATTGATCATGAGGTTCTGGATGTTCGTGATGTTGTCCGAAGACAGGATGGTGTCAAGGTTGTAGTTCTTCAGCACATCCTCGACGATTTGACGGATGTCGTCAGCGCTGATGTTACCGTTGTTCGCATCCTTGGCTTCTTGGATGTCCTGTTTCATTTCCACGATCGCAGCGTTCATCAATTCATCCGAATAGCCGCTGTCGGCTTGGTTTTCCTCGGTTACTGCAGAAGTGACAGCCAGTTCTTCCTGGGCGACTTCCACGGCCGCTGCATCCAGTGTGTTTCCTGAATCAGCAAAAGCTTTGTAGACACCGGCCAAAGCGCCGGATCCGTCAACCTTGACAGCAGACGCTACCTTGATGTCCACATCCACTGCGCCCGCTGTGATGGCAGCATTTTTATACTGCGCCTCTGTGATCGCAGTAATGGTTTCAGGAGTCAGAATCTCCACTGAAACAGCACCATCGCTGTCGGCAGGCGTGATGTACGTGCTCGAATAGACTTGGCTATAAGGGTAATCATCCTGAAGCAAGCCGTTCAATTCATTGACTGCCACGACTAACTCGTTCGTTCCCTCGGCTACTCCCAGCGTTTCTCTGGTTTCCTCCAGTTGGGCGGCGTTCAGACTCTCGCCGTAAGTGAAGATCGGTTCGATTGCGACTTTATCGGCAAACGCTGCCGGAGCGGTAATTCCCAATAAGGTCAACGAAGCCAGACCTACTGTCATCATTTTTTTCAGTTTCATGGTTTAACCTTCTTTCTTTCGTAGCATGCTTGTATTGTATCAAAGATAAACAACGAAATGTATTATCATTTCTTTAAATAATTATGAAGCTTCTGCGACGCAAAGTCAAAGTATTCCCCAAAAGAGCCTGTCGTGTCGTTTCGTTTCGCGCATAGTTGGCCATAACCATGCGCGAAATCGTCTCAAAAGTCGTTTCTGCAGCCTGTCAAAAGTTGGGAATGAGACACCAAAAGGGGGAACACATGTATAATTGTGTTCCTCATAAAACGTTGATTTATCAATACCAAAATGGTATGCTTTTTTTATCGAAATCAACCGAAAAACCCCGGATATCGGAGGGCTAAAATAGAGGAAACAAGAGGACATTTCAGTGAATACCACTCATGCAATCAAAGACATCAGCCAAATTCAAACATTGATGGACGTTTATCCGCCATATTCGAAAAATCGCCTGTTGCTGGAGTATGCTATCCGGACAGGTCTGCGCATCAGCGACATCCTGAACGTGAAGGTGGGGCAAGTACTGGGGAAAGAGTCGTATCAGATCGTCGAGATGAAAACGGGCAAGAAGAAAGAGTTGGCCATCCATGACCGCTTGAAGCAATCCATTTCGGATTATGTTAAAAGGGAAGGGCTGGATGCGACAGATTATTTGTTCTATTCCAACGCCGACAAGAACAGCCATATCAAGCGTACGCAAGCACACCGCATCATCGCGCATGCCGGGGATATGATCGGCATCACCTTGAGCGCCCATTCGCTGCGAAAGAGCTTCGGCTATCATTCCTATAAGCAGGGCGTCGATATTTCCCTGCTCCAAACAATCTTTCAGCACTCTTCGCAGGCGGTCACGCTCCGTTATATCGACATCACCCAGGAGAACATCAACAACGTATACAAACGGGTCGATTTCGGATTTTAACACCCGTAAAAAAATAACGTGTTTTGAGAGAGTTTCGTGATGGTGGGTACACATTCCCGATTGAAATCGCCTCAAAATGCGTTTCCGCAAAATCAGCAAAAAAGTGCACCTTGCCATTCAAAATGGCAGGGTGCACTTTTTGTAAGTATGATATGGATTACACTCCCATATCTTTTTTCATTTGCTCAAGTTCCTCTTCTACAGATGCCGATCCTTGGCTTGCGTATTTTTCTTCCAGCGCTTTCGCTTCGTCGATCGGTGTCATGTTCAACTCGGACATCGCATTAGCCTGATCCAACATTTTGTCGGCTTTTTCTTCCATCCGTTCGAAGGAGCTCATGGCACCTTTTGTGCTCGCGATGGAATCCGTTGCTTTGTTGAGGGTTTCCTGGGTTTTGGCGACCGCTATCTTGGATTTAATCATTTCACGGCGGGATTTGAGCGTTTCGATGTCGGTTGCCAGTTTATCATGCATCTGGCGCATCTTGACGGCATTTTCATGAGCCGAGGCGTATGAAGTAGCCAATCCTGCACCGACATTTTCCAATTCCTGCTTTTTGGTCAGGAAAATGCGGGCATCGTTCTCATTGCCGGCTTCCAAGGCTTTTTTGGCATAATCGGTGTATTTGATGACTTCCGCCTGGTTTTCATCGACTAAACGCTTGGTCCGGGTCTCTTCCGCCATGACGCCGGCTGTGCTTCTTTTGACTTCAGCCAAATCTTCCATCATATCTCGCAGGTATTGGTCGATCATTTTTGCCGGATTTTCCATTTTGTCGATCAAAGCATTGATGTTCGCACTGATGATATCCGAAAATCTCTCCAGTATTGCCATTTCCGTTTCCTCCTTATGGGTTCGTGTCTTCCTTGGTTGCGTCTTCTGCCTGCGGGGTAGGGCTGGTATCGACTTGCTGCGGGACATCGGCATCATATTTTTTCGTAAGTTCCTCCGCCTCGGTATTACCGAACGTATCCAACGGCGTCTTCAGAATATCTTCCGTTTGCTGTGCTTCCAGATTCTTTTGTTTTTTGGCATGCCGCCACCAGAAGAACAGAAGGGCGAGCAGGATAATGACGCCGAAAACGATCAGAACCGCGATCCACGGGGAACGCGTCACTTCCATGATGCGATCCGCGGAATCCCGGAAAGCATCGCTGAAGAATTCTTCGTCCGTTCTGTTGTCATCATAGTAATAGGAATCGATGTAATCAAGCAGGACATCGCCGGCCTCTGTATCGATGACAGTGGCAGCCTGGGTACCGACTACATAATAATCCATGTACATGCTGGACTGATATTCGAAAAATACCAACAGCAGATGGGCCTCGTCGGCAAATAGTTCATCATATTTTTCGTTCGCGAAGCTTTCCAAATCCTCCATCGAGGGATTCGTCGAACCGTTGATGTCATCCGTCAAGTAAAGATAGGGTTGCACGCCGGTTTTCTCGTAGAAATGCTTCATCCCCGAGGTCAATTCAGAGCGGTTTCCGATCCAACCAATCGTGTCTGTGTAATAATCCGTTTCCGTGACCGAACCATCCGGAAGGGGCTCCCGTTCCACTGTAGAAAGGGTGATTTCGTTGTTCCCGCCCGAACCGGAAAGAGAAGATCCCGTATTGAAGGAGAAAATCAAACCGAAAACAATAGCCAAAATAATCACGACCAATGCGATCGTACCGCAGCCTAAACCGCAGCCCGGAGCACCTCTAGGGCTACCACCAGAATAATTGGGACCGCCGGAAGATGGGCCTCTGATAATGGGGCCACTCCGGAAAATCGGACCGCTTGAACCGGAAGAACGGGGGATATTAAACCCGCCGCCTCCAAAAGATCCACTACTTCCTTTGCTACCGCCACCACGACCGCTTTTGCTGCCGCCGAAGGATCCGCCTCCAAAAGAACTGCCGCGACCACCGCTGCTGCGGCCTCCGCCACCACGGCTGCCGCCGAAAGAACCACCACCTCCCCGTGATCCGCCACCGCCTCCTCTTGCCATACATACACCTCCTTGAGTACTTGTTTTCCTCATCAAAGTCAATCTATCACAGTGCGTAAGCGCTGTCAATTTAAAGCCATTGGATAAATATGACAACACTTACAGCCCTCAGAAAAATGCATGTCAGATTTTCTGACGATTAATGTAACAATATCATCGACAAAATCAGAAAGAACCGGTAAGATATTCTTACATGGAGTAAACAAATTGTGTTAATTGAACGCTAACTGCATCAGAAACAAACTGTTGCGGGGAAAATGCGGAAGGGGTGGGTCAAGTGAAGTTGACCGAAGGAACAGAAATAGAAGATTTTTTATTTTTGACGAAGAATGGGAATTGTGAAAGTTTCCGATCTCAGCTGAAACGCGATTTCACTGCGGTGATTTTCCTGAGACATCTGGGGTGCGGCATGAGTCAGCTGGATATGCTGAAATACCGCGATGCCTATCAATTCCTCAAAGAACAGGGGATCGAAATCATGATGGTGATACAAGGGACGGAAGCTGCTGTTGCCGAAAGAACGACGAAAATGAAAATTCCATTTACCGTCATAGCGGATCCAGAGCAATCCTTGTATGAACACTTTGATATCCCTTCATCTGACTCCATGCGCGATCTTGTTTACGGTGTTTCCGAAGAAAAACTGCTGGAATTTGAATACTACGGGATCGAATGTCAACGTTTTGAGGGGAATGAACTGCAACTGCAAGCGACAATCGTCGTCGACAGAAAAGGGCAAGTTGTTTTGAGCCATTACTCAGCAAACATAAGCGACGTGCCATCTCCATCAGAATTGTACCAAATGCTGCAGGCTGTGCCTGTAAGAAGCTGAAAATAGAAAAAAATAGCGAATGCGACCATTTTCCTAGAGAAGGAAAGGGCACATCCGCTTTTTTGTTGTCTATCCTCCAAACGCTATCATTCGTCCAATCAGCTCCCAAGGTGGTAATATATAGGTGTAAACGACACTGGTAGCCTGTCTGGAGCGAGGAGTGAATGGTACGATGAAAAACGTAACAGTCAACAGATTGAAATTGGAGCAGTTTCTGCTGATTCTGAAAGAAAGGGTGGCTCCGGAATACAAGAGTCAGACGGAACAAGATATCCTCACCTTCATGGAAGAAATCGTAACTGAGCAAAGAAAAAACGTGAATTATGATGATTTGATCAGGAAGGTTCAGTCCTGTTCAGGTTGTAATCGTGCTTATCTGGAAGCTGGGCTCGACATCCGTATGAATAAATTTCCCCATGGCTCTTTAGCCGAACTGGTCGTCAACAGCGTGGATACGGATGATTATCTCACATTGCTGGAAATCGAAAATCCTGTTGCATCAGATTTGGAATTTCTTGAGGAAGTCAAAGAAAAGCTTTTTGCGTATTTCGACTGATGATTATAATGTCTGATCAGGCTTATCTGTGATTCGGGCAGGATTTTATCCAGCTCATTCAGCTCAGATAAGCCGATTTTTATTTCAGTACAATACGAGGCCTGTTTATATGAAAAATTTCATTAGTCGCGTCAAATGACCCAACTACCAATGCAAAACTTCCTGTACCTTAAGATTCCTTCAATCGCAGCTCAATAACTTTAATCAGCTGACCTTTCAACGACAATCATCTGCTGCGGCCTGATTATGTTCATGTCAATCTAATCCATAAATGCTTGTAATGGCCGGCAATCCAACTAATTATTTTGTTGGATTGCCGGCTTTTATGGTTTGATTGGCCCTGAAGCAACGAATCCAACGGATGAACATGAAAAATAATGCCTTTGTTGCCAATAATTGTCAGTAGATAACCTGAGGCGATTTTGGACCTGCAAAAACCTGAAAAACGGGGGATTAAGGCCGCATCAAATCGGATCTGCAAAAATTCTATATTCTAGTTTACATAATATATATTATACAAAGTTTAATATAAAAGTTATCAGAAACAGCAATAATCATATTCATCCTATCCGCACCATACAAAAATAGCAAAATTGCGAAATAATCACTATTATCGCAATTTTGCTACATTATGTTATTTATTAGTCATTTTAACTTATTCCATGCCAACTTCATCATGCATCGAATCGATGGCTGCATACAAGATTTCTTCCGCGATCAAATCTTTTGACCGCACCGAAATTTGGATCGGTTCTTTATCCGCTTGGTAAATGATCACTTCGTTTGTATCTTTGTTGAATCCTGCATATTCCTTAGAAACGTCATTTGCTACGATCATATCCGCCTTTTTGCGTTTCAGCTTGTCTAGCGCATAATGTTCGACTTCATGCGTTTCAGCCGCAAAACCGATCAAAAATTGACCCGTTTTTCTTTTTCCGAGTTCAGCTAAGATATCCGTCGTTTTCTCCAAAACCAATGTCAAATCCTCGTTTGTTTTCTTGATTTTGACAGCTGCTTGCGTTTTGGGTCTGTAATCTGATACAGCCGCTGCCATGATGACCATATCGACATTGTGAAAGTTATCTAAAACTGCCGCTGCCATTTCTTCGGACGATTGCACGGATATCGCTTCGACCCCAAAAGGAATCGGCAACAGATTCGTCGCGGTGACCAATGTCACTTCAGCGCCTAAGTCACGGGCGGCTTTCGCCAAACTGTAGCCCATTTTGCCGGAAGAATCATTGGTGATGAATCTGACCGGGTCTATACGCTCTTTCGTTCCGCCTGCCGTGATGAGCACCTTTTTGCCTTTCAAAGGCAGTTCTTTGGCATTATTCAAAACGACTAGCTGCGCTGCCTCGACAATTTTATCCGGTTCAGGCATGCGCCCTTTGCCTTCGTATCCTTCAGCCAAGAAGCCTGTGTCAGGCTCCATGATTTCATAGCCGTAACTTTTCAGTGCTTCCATATTCCGGATTGTAGCCGGATTCTCCAGCATATGCTGGTTCATTGCAGGCACGATCAGGCGTGGAGCCGTCGTTGCCAATAGCGCAGTCGACACAAAATCATCGGCGATGCCGTTCGCCATCTTGGCGATGATGTTGGCTGTTGCCGGCGCTACGACAGCAAGCTCAGTCCAGTCAGCCAAATGGATATGGCTGACGAAATGCGCGTCTTTTTCATCGAAGGTGTCTGTGTAGACGTCGTGCTTGCTCAATACCTGGAATGTCAACGGCGTGACGAATTCCTGAGCCGAAGCGGTCATCGCGACTTTAACTTCGGCGCCCGCTTTGATGAATTTTCTGACGAGATCGGCTGCTTTGTACACTGCGATGCCGCCCGTTACATAGATGGTTACTTTCTTGTTTGTTAACAAATTATACGCCCCGCTTACATTCAACTATTTTTCTTGCTTCTTGCCCTCGTGGCTATCGATGAAGGCTCTTGCCCGGCTGATGAATTCTTCCAACACTTTGATCCGGGCATATTCTTTTTGGGTCCCTTCGACAATGATCCATGGAGCATCTTTCGTGTCCGTTCTGGCGACCATTTCGTTCATCGCTTCTTCGTATTGCTCGAATTTTTCGTGGTTCCGCCAATCTTCATCGGTCAGCTTGTAGTTTTTCTCCGGATCGTTTTCCCGGTCTTTGAAGCGCTGTTTTTGCTCTTCTTTGTCTATCACGATCAGGAATTTGATGATCAACAAGCCATCGTGGACCAAGTTGTGCTCCATTTCATTGATTTCTTCGTAGGCAGCTGCCCAGCGGTATTCCGGCGTGAATCCTTCCACCCGTTCCACCAACACGCGGCCGTACCAACTTCTGTCGTAGATGGTCATTTTCCCTTTTACCGGGAAAGTCTGATAGAAGCGCCAAAGATAATTAAAGCGGCTCTCGTTTTCCGTAGGTGCCGCAGTCGTGGCGACATCATAACTGCGGGGATCGATCAACCTTGTCAAGCGGCTGATTGCTCCGCCCTTACCTGCTGCATCAGTCCCTTCGAATACAAGGACACAAGGGATCTTTTTCAGCCACATTTCATAGACCAATTCCCCAGCTTCTTCCTGCAGTTTCTCCAGCTGTGCTTCATACTCTTCTTCCGTTATTGCAGCTTTCAAATCGATTTTGGCCAGTGGTTTTTCCTTCAGGCCGGAACGGATCGGCACCGGTGGTTTCTTTTCAGTTTGCTCGAGGTGTCTCTTTAAAGTGCTGTTGGCGATGCTAATCGCTTCGCGGGAAGCATCCTTCAGATCCTCCGAAGAAATCACGTGCCACGGAGATGAATCGAAATTTGTCATTGCCAATATTTTGTCGAAGTGCTTCAGATATTTAGAGTATTTTTTGAGTTGTTTTTCATCGTCTTTCGTGATGAGGAACTCTCTGTACGGATCGTTTTTCAGTTTCTCAATCCGTTTTTCCATCGTGTTTTGCGAGTGGTGAAGAAATAATTTCAGGACAATTGTATTGTCGGCAACCAGCATCCGCTCCAGAAAACTGATATAGCCAAGGTGATGTTCCAGTCGTTCATCATTCACTTTCAGATCGTTCATGAGTTCAGAATAGAAACTCCGATCAAAAAAAGCGATCCGGCCTTTACCGGGCAAATCCCGTGCGAAGCGCCACAAAAAGGGACGCTCTGCGTAATCGTCCAAGGCATCATCGAAGACACTTACTTCGAAATAACGCGGGTCCAACTCCCTCGTCAGATCCTTCAAAATATGCCCTTTGCCTGAGGATTCCCAGCCATCGACGATGATCAGCATGGATGAATCGCTGCTGACCAGTTTTCTTTGCAAAGCGGCCAATTCACTGCCGAGTTCGGACCTTTTTGTGCCGGATAATGTCGTGTCTTTTTTGTCAAAATCGAAATCTTTTAACATACGCTACGCCACCTTTTCTGCTTTTCACTATTTTATCACAAAACAGACTGTTGCAAAGTGATACGGATTAGCTGTTAATTGAAGCAGCCGATTTGAAGCTGTTATTCCGCGTACGGGACAACTTCCAAAGTGACGTGATTGTAGTCGCCGATGATTTTTGAAACAGGACAGCGTTTGTGGGCTGATTGCGCAAGTTTCTCGACGTCCGCCAATTCCATGCCTTCGACCGAAATAAAGGCCTTCAGATCGAAATAAAAGCCTTTTCCGTCTTCTTCCCTGCAGAAATCAACATGGACTTCCGCTTTGCTTCTCGCCTCGGCTTTCCTGGCTTTAAGCAAAGCCTCAATTGTAGCATTCAAGCAAGTCGCCCATGACAAGCCAAATAACTGTTCAGGATTGAAGCCGGCTAAATCCTTCAGTGGATCTGAAGTTTGCAGGGATTCCCCATCCGAAACAGATACGGTCCCGTTCAATCCCTCATCATTGATGATTTCCGTATGATATAAAGATTTTGTCATTTTAATTAGTCCCCTTTCTTACCGCAGTAATTGTAGTTTCTTTCCTCTATCTTAACATGGTTTACAACATTTGGCTGAAAAAAACAGCACCGGATATCCCCTGAAGGGAAATCTGGTGCTGCCGGATGTTGCGCGATTAAGCTGTGATCAACTGTTCAAGCAAATCAGGTCTGAAGCCGAAAAATGGCTCAACGCCATCAAAGACGACTACAGGCAAAGATTGGAAACCCAACTCTTTGACTTCCGCCAGGGCCACTTCGGATTCCTGGATATCTTTGATTTCATAACGGATGCTGTTATCATCCAAAAATTTCTTTGTAAAATTGCACTGCATGCAATTCGGTTTCGTGTATACTGTGACATTCTTGTTCGACATGATGGTTCCCTCCATTGATTATCCGATAAATATCCCCTTTTCGGATAAAGCTTATGGATACATCATACAGTATTATTAATCAAAAAACAAACCATATGTAGTGTTTTTATGCGGGATGAATCAGTCAAGATCGATTGAAAGCCCCTGCGCGGCGGCTGAAGATCTGATTTTTTCATAGACAAAATTCATGCTCGGCGGGAAGAGAAGCATGCTGATGATGGTACCTTCCCTTACCGTGATGGTAGTTTCCGTCGAGAAAGTGATCAACAAAGCGGCTGCGATCAACAACACATCGACTATTTGGCGCACTTTCCCGAAGTTGAAGCCGAATCGGTTACTGAAGGCCATACAAGCGCCCTCTAAAGGCATATTGATGTAATTCAAAGCCATCATCGATCCGACCCCGATTGAGGCTATGATGCCCCCTAAAATGACCATTGCGATTTTCACCCAGTACTGGTCGATCGTCAAACCGGAAAATACCGTATAAAGCATCAGGTTCATCACTTGACCAAGGATCAATGTGACAGGAATTTGAAACAATTGTCTGAGTGGAAAATCTTTTTTCATCAAAAGCCATTGTATCGCTACACATATGATATTCAATATGATCGCCAGCGTTCCGATTTTGATGCCGGAAAGTTGGTTGATGCTCATGTTAAGGGCTTCGTATGCACCCACGCCGACGTTGGCTTTCACCGTGAAGCTCGCCCCGATAGCGGTTATTGTGACCGCAACGATGACCAATAACATGTTCTTTAAATGTTTCGTCATTTTTTCACCTATCCATTCATAATTCTGCCTAGTCATTATAAAGAAATAAGCAACGAATTGCAATTCGCTGCTTACTCCGGGTCTTGCATTTATTTTGTGTAGACGACCTTGCCATCCACTAATGTATAAAGTGTTTCGCCTTTGACTTTCCAGCCGGTGAAAGGTGTATTTGTAGCTTTAGAAAGGAAATCTTCGCTGCGGATTTCGTATTCATTCTCCAGATCGAAGATGGCGATATCCGCTTGAGCGCCGATATCCAGAGTCCCGGATTCCATGCCGAACAACGCTGCAGGCTTGACGGTCATCCAATCGACCAGTTGTTTTAAGGTGAAGACCCCACCCAAAACGAAGTTGGAATACATCAATTGGAAAGCTGTCTCGATGCCGACGATGCCGAACGGAGCGCCGACCATGCTGCCTTGCTTTTCTTCTTCGCCATGCGGAGCGTGATCGGTTGCGATGCAGTCGATCGTGCCGTCCAACAAACCTTCGATCAAAGCTGCACGATCTTCAGCACCGCGTAATGGCGGGTTCATTTTGTAGATGGCAGTGTCCGTTGGGATCGACCCATCTATCAGAATCAAGTGATGCGGAGCGACTTCGGCAGTGACGTGGATCCCTGCACGTTTGGCATCCCGGATGACGCGTACGCTTTCTTTCGTGGAAACATGGCAGACATGGTAATGACAGCCTGTCGCTTCCGCCAAAAGCACATCGCGGGCGATTTGCGTCGATTCCGTCACGCTCAAGATGCCGGGCAGATCCAATTCGTCGGAACGGGTCCCTTTATGCATCACGCCTCCGAACAACAGGGAGTCGTCTTCGGTATGTGCAACAAGAGCGACGTTATTCTTTGCGGCTTCCTTCATTGCCAAATACATCGTTCCGGCAGTTTGGACACCGACACCGTCGTTAGTGAAGGCGAAAGCGCCGGCTTCCAACAATTGCTTCTGATCGGTCAGCACGTCGCTGCGCAAATTCTCGGTGATGGGCGCGTACTGTTTGACTTTAATGATGGCAGTATCTTTGATCAGCTGTTGGATATCAGCGAATTTATCTGCCGTATCCGGAACTGGATTCAGGTTTGGCATCGCGCAGACAGTAGTGAAGCCTCCGCGAGCGGCTGCCTGTGTTCCTGTTTCGATTGTCTCTTTATAGGTGAAGCCCGGTTCACGCAAGTGTACATGCACGTCGATCAATCCTGGAGTTACCAGACCGCCCTTGGCATCGATGACTGTCGCATCCTCAGCCGTTCCTTGCAGATCCTGGCCGATTGCGGCAATTTTATCGTCTTTCACATATATCTCAACAGGAATAAGTTCCTCTTTTTGACCCAACATTTTCGCATTTTTTATCCAAACTGACATGTTATCCCTCCACTGGTGAATTGTTATTGTTATACGTTTGTCGTTCTTCCGTTTGCGATGGCTTCCAATATGGCCATTCTGGCAAAGACGCCATTTTTCATTTGCGTCACGATTCGTGAGCGGCGGCATTCCACTAGGCTGTCCGCCAATTCCACATCTCGGTTTACCGGAGCGGGATGCATGATGATGGCTGTTTCCTTCATGCGTGCTTCCCGAGCGACGGTCAAGCCGAATTTATCTAGATACTCGGCTTTAGTGTAGCGCATCGCTTTGCCGCCATGGCGTTCTGTTTGGACGCGGAGCAGCATCATGACATCGACTACTCCGATGATGTCATCGATTTCCTTGTGCGTTCCGTATTGATCGAAAGTAGAATCGTACCACTCTTCCGGACCCGTGAAATAAATGGTCGCTCCGAGGCGCTGCAGCATCTGCATGTTTGTTTTCGCTACACGTGAGTGAGACAAGTCGCCGCATATGGCTACCTTAACTCCGCTGAAAGTATGGAATTCTTCGTAGATCGTCAATAGGTCCAACAAGCACTGGCTCGGATGCTGGCCGGCGCCATCTCCGCCGTTCACGATTGACGCGGTGATACCTGGGCTTTCGATCAATTCTTTGTAGTAGGCTTCCGCACTGTGGCGGATAACGACCACATCCACGCCGATCGCCGATAAGGTCAAAACCGTGTCATAAAGCGTCTCGCCTTTGCTGACGCTGCTGGTCGAAGTGTCAAAGCTGATGACTTTCATCCCCAACTTGTGTTCCGCCATTTCGAAACTTTTGTGTGTGCGTGTGCTGTTCTCGAAAAACAAGTTCGAAGCGTAGATGCCCTCAGTCAAATCCCGATCTGGTTGGACGCCGTTTTTGAATTCGGATGCCCGCAGGATCAGCGACATGATTTCCAGATTCGTGAGTTCCTCGACACTTACAAAGTTTTTTAATGCGATCTGATTTGTTGTCTGCATCATTTTAAAGCCCTCCAATTAGTTTTTTGTGAATGGAGGCAAAAAGAACCCGAAGAATTTGTAAGTTCTTCAGGTTCTAGGCCAGCCGCTCCCATATTTGGATACAGAGCGGCCATCTAGTGACCTTGCGGGCCTCACAGGACCCCCTTAAAGTCTCACATTCGCTATTAAATTGTGCGATAGGATAAATCTCCAGAAAAAAAGCCCATGGTCAAAGAGACAATGGGCATAAAGTCATGATGAAGGCGCAGTACGCCTGATATGCTCCTTAGTAGTCTCTCTGGACTCTCGTTAAAGGAAATTCATTCTGTTGCTAAAATAATAACGCGCATAGACACTTTTGTCAATGATGACTAAACGGATGTTGTGTTTTTTCGCAATCAAGCAAGATACAGTCCCCTCAGCCGATGCGGATCGGCTTGGAACGGTCATCATGTCCGATGAATGCAGTTTCCCACACAGGGAACCCGTACCGCGAAGCATAGTCCCTGCACACAGCCAGAAAAGCGGCCTTTTTTCCATCCAACTCGATTTGCGTGAATTGCCCGATGAGCATACCGTTGATTTTTTCGAACGCGCTCAATTGTTCCAGTTGCGCCAACCCGCTGCACATCGCTTCGTACCTGCCGCCTGCCGATTCGAGGACCAACACTTTGTTTTCCAATTCCGGCCAATAAGGGGTCCCTGCCAGCTTCAGGAAACAACGCAGATTCCCGCCTGCAAAAACTACCGAAGATTGCTCAGAGGCACTGTTTCCGCCTATTCCGAACGTGCTGGTCCAGTCTGCATCGTTAACGCTGGATAAATCACGGAGGGCTTGTGTTTGGAATGCTTCCTCCTGGCTCACGAGCACTTTTGGGTTATAGAGGATATTCTGGATGCCGGTCTTGGCTTGGATCGCATTCACGATCACAGAATTATCGCTGTAGCCGAAGTAGGGTTTCGGATTCTTTTTGATGATACCGAAATCGAGATAAGGCAATATTTCATTGGCTAAATCCCCGCCGGATAAGTCAAATATCGCTTTTACGCTCGCATCGGAATAAAGAGACAATAAAGCCCCTGCACGGGATGCAGGGGCCTCGGTTTGCTGTGTCTCTTTGTCCAGGAAGAGTACGTCACCCATTACGGTCTCAAGGCCAAAATCATCCTTGAGTTTCCGGCTGAGTGACGAAACCATTTCCAACGAGCGATCATTATTCGTCAATCCGTTCGAACAGCTGATGAAGCCGATCGCATTTCCCGGATGCCACATAAAGATCACTACCTTTCTGTCAGACCAAGATGTCTTGGATGGATAACTCCTGAAGTTCAGCAAATATTTTTTCGGGCGTCAATGATTTTTTCATTTCAGCGTCATAATCCTTCATGATTTGACCGTGATGCAACACCAGCATGCGATTACCGTACTGGATCGCGTCCTGCAGGTTGTGGGTGATCATGATGCTGGTCAGGTTGTTGTCGAGGACTTGTTGATTCGTCAATTCGAGAACCAATTTAGCCGTTTTCGGATCCAACGCTGCCGTATGTTCATCCAACAGCAAGATGTCCGGTCTTTTCATCGTTGCCATCAGCAGAGCGATGGCTTGTCTCTGACCACCGGACAACAGCCCGATGTCGGAGCCCATCCGGTTTTCAAGGCCTAAGCCCAATTTCTTCAGTTCCTCTTTGAAGAATGCTTTTTCTTCATGCGAAGTTCCGAAGCGCAGCGTCCGTTTTTGGCCTCTGCGGTATGCCAAGGATAAGTTTTCCTGCACCGTCATCCGTGGAGCGGTCCCCATTTTTGGATCCTGGAAGACCCGACTGATGTATGGCGCGCGCTTATCTTCTTTCAGGAATGTAACATTCTGTCCGTTCACGATGATGTCGCCTGTATCAGGCAGGAAGTTTCCGGAAATGGCATTCAACAAGGTTGATTTGCCGGCTCCGTTGCCTCCGACCAAGGTGATGAAATCGCCTTGTCTGACCGTCAGATTGACGTCCTGCAGTGCGTTGACCTGATTGGGTGAACCAGGGTAGAACGTTTTGGAGACATGTGACATCGTCAACATCGCTTCTTGATTAATCATTTCGCTTCACCTTCTTTCGCAAAGAGTACATGTAGTAGGTTTCCTTGATTTTCGGCAACGCCAAGAAGAAGGTCAACAATACAGCTGAAATCAACTTGAAGTCATTCGGGTTCATGCCTGCTTCCAATACCATCACCATAATCAGACGGTACAGAACCGAACCGAGCATCAGGCAAACCAAACGCATTTTGAAAGAAACATTAGTGAACAATACTTCGCCGATGATGATCGAAGCCAGACCGATGACGATCGTTCCGATACCCATGCTGATGTCGGCGTAGCCATTGTCCTGAGCGATGATGGATCCAGCCAATGCGACGATACCGTTCGAGATCATCAGGCCGACGATTTTCATCGTATTTGTGGAAATACCCAATGAGCGGGCCATCGCTTCATTGTCACCTGTCGCGATGACAGCTTGACCGAATTCCGTTTTGAAAAAGATGACGTAGAGCCCAATAATCAATACGACTACCAACAAGCCCAACGTAATCGTGTCGAAATGTCTTGGGAGATTCATGTTTTGGAAAACGGTGAAAATCGTATCCTTGCCCAACAGACTGATGTTTGCTCTACCCATCACGCGCAGGTTGATGGAATAGAGGCCAGTCATCGTCAGAATACCCGCCAAAAGGCTGGGAATCTGCAATTTTGTGATCAAAAAACCAGTTATCAATCCAGCTGAACTGCCGGCAATGATGGCAAATATAATAGCGATATAAGGATTGGCGCCTAAAGTGATGGCTTGAACAGCGACAGCCGCACCGAGGGGAAACGAACCCTCGGTAGTCATGTCAGCCAAATCCAATATACGGAAACTTACAAATAAACCCAGTGCCAGAATACTCCAAAGCAACCCTTGGGAGACGGCGGAAATAATCATGTTCATTAAATTTACTCTCCTTCACCTACAAAGATAGCATTCTGTGCGATATCATCAGGAATCGTGATGCCCAATTGATCGGCTTTAGCTCGATTGATGACCAGTTGAATACCGGTCGCGTATTGTACAGGGTAAGTAGCGGGATCGGCTCCAGCCAGAACATCGGCTGCCACAGCTCCGGTTTGGGTACCCAGCGCGTATTGATTCAAACCGATCGTCGCCAACCCGCCTTCTTCTACCATCGTATCAACAGCAGGGAACACCGGGATGTTGTAAGCATCCGCAACCGGGATCAATGTCGCTAAGCCGCTTGCGATGGTGTTGTCTGTCGGCACGTAGATGGCATCCACTTCAGAAGCAAGACTTTCAGCGACCTGTGCGATATCGTTCGTTGAAGTGACTGTTTTCGTGACTGTCTTCAAGCCTAATGAAGCAGCAATTTCTTCAGCCTCTTTAGCGGAACTGATTGAATTGTCCTCTGCGGATGAGTAAAGGATACCGATTGTTTTGGCATCAGGAAGCAACTGTTGAATCAAAATAAACTGGTCGCGGGCCGGAGTCTTGTCGCTGACGCCGGTGATGTTGCCGCCCGGTTTTTCCATTGAATCCACAAGACTGGCAGCCACCGGATCCGTGATGGCCCCCAAAATGATCGGAATATCGCTGGAAGCATTCGCCAAAGCTTGTGCTGCAGGGGTAGCGATGCCGATCATGATATCCGCATCATTCGAAACGAACCGCTCCGCTATCGACTGCATATTTGACTGGTCGCCCTGTGCATTCTGGAAATCGATCGTTGCCGTTTCGCCGTCCACATACCCGGCTTCTTCCAATTGGTCGATGATGCCTTCCCCGATCTGATCGAGTGCCGGATGGGTCGTCAATTGCATGATGCCGATGTAAGGCAAATCCGGATTGATGCTGTCGGTGGAGCTTGCAGCGGAACCGTCCGAAGAGGTGTCCGAATTATTGGCATCCGAATTGCCGCATGCCATCAATACTGTCGCTGCCATTAGGGTCAAGATACTTGCGCGTGCTCTGAATAATTTTTTCATTTCTGATTCCTCCAATTTTTCTGCTTCTTATTCTGTAAAAAGGTGATAAAAAAGCCGCCATCTGAACCAAGTATGGCGGCTGAATACAGAAAACGCCACACAGACCGATATTGTCTATGTGGCGGCTTAAATATCTTTAGTAATCCACATAGATACTGTTCAGATGTTTCATCTGAGGCTGTATCTACGGACAATCAATACGTCACAAAGAACAACCTACTCCACGTGGCTTTGCCAATCGAAAAAATTCAATTTGGAAACGCGAGTATATGCAGACATGCTTGATTGCTCCTTTTTGATTGATAATTTAATAGTAACCAATGGGAAAAACAAAGTCAAGAGTAGGATTAGAAAAAGATGAGGTATTCTCATATTACTTACCGTTTCCATTCCGCAAAACAAAAAGCATGATCAAGGAACTACCCTGTGATCATGCTTTTTTCCTTTGATTGACCCAAAAAACTTCGGGGGAAGTCCACATTGGCTTTCAAAATGATTTCACCTATTCTGCGTATACGTGTAATCGAAGGGTGCTGAATAAAGGATGGATATGCATTGAATAATGGCAGTATACGTTTGCTGATGAAGCTTATGAAAAATTGAGCAAAACACCATACTTTGCAATCTTGTTGATTCATCCATTACGTACTCCATCCCCCCAAGGTTATCCTCATCACCATGCCCAGCAATGAGATTTTTAATAAGCGACAAGTTCAGTTGTCGCGATGGATTCAGTTTGGATATCGCAATCCTTTTCTTCTGCAACACCGCATGAAGTAAAGTTGATGACTTACTGTTAGTGGTCATGAAGGAACAGCAGGCCCCCATTATGATGGGCTCCAATCACAGTGGTGCTGACATTCAAAAACACAAGATGACAAGTAAGTTGCAACCGCTTCCATGTTTCGATTACTTTCTTAGTATAAGTCACCTTCGTTTTAAAAGCAACATTTTTATGTAAAATTGTTATTTTATTTATTTCCGAGTGCAATGATCCATGTAATTCCCGTCCTAAAAAAAATTTCCAGTCGTGTAAATTGATGGAAAGAACTTCGCGAATCGTTCACCAATGACCCAGGCTAAAACACTAAAAATACCTATGTATAAGCATTTCATCATACTATCTTTACACTCTGTTCACTAAGGATTTACATTTTTCGAGTGAGATATCCGACACAAAATGCACTGTTGTTTATTAAAAATCGGCAAACTCTTAAAATCAAATATAATGTCACTATGTTGATTGTTCGCTTGGGAAACTAACAGTATTTTGTTTTCATCCACCCTCCCGAATTTTGAATGTCCAAAAACCGAATAACTCCCCTTGCCTTTCAGGATATCGGAACGTCTGCATGGTGCTCCGAAAGAAACTCGAAGGAGTAATCATCGAAGAGATTCACTAATTAGGAAATGACCGGATCATCATTTTCTCTTTTCGGAACTTCGATGAACTTAGCGCCCAGCAGCAACTGGAGCCCATCGTCGAATTGATACTATTCTTGTTTAAATACACTTTATAGTTGTTGTTTTTTTGAAACCGCTCGTTAGGAACATGTGTTTATCTCTAAATCTACTTCTTTTAGAAAAACAAAAGTAAAAACCCGAAAAATTTCGCATATTTCTTCTTTCTTCTGATGTAATTCAAATTACCGAAACTTATGTTTGTGTATTTTGTTCGTTGTTAGGGTTGAATGTTGCCTTCTTGCATGCCGTTTTGGATATCTGTCATCCGGTGAATGACAATACAGGTACATACCATGTGCGCCTTCCCTTTTGTTTTGCACTAAAATATGACACAAAGAAGAAACACGCCAGCCGCCGGAGATGATATGGTATAATGAAAGGTGTATATTGACATGTACTAGGAGGTGTTCTCATGTCTTTTGATGGTGTATTTACACGTGCCATGGTCAAGGAATTGAACCGCGACCTGGAAAACGGCAGGATCAGCAAGGTCTATCAGCCGTTTCAGCACGAAATTATTCTTACCATACGAGCCAATCGGAAAAACAAACGGGTATTGCTGTCAGCTCACCCATCCTACGCTCGGATACAAGTAATCAACGATAACTTATCCAACCCCGATTCCGCGCCCAATTTCTGTATGGTGCTGCGCAAAAATCTGGAGGGTGCCTACATCGAAGACATCAAACAATTGGGCAACGACCGGATCATCATTTTCTCGTTCCGGAATTTCGATGAACTCGGCGACCAACGCCAAATGGAATTGATCATCGAATTGATGGGTCGCCACAGCAACATCTTCCTGATCGATAAGCAAACCAGGATGATCATCGATTGCCTGAAGCATGTGCCGTTTTACCAAAACAGTTTCCGGCCGCTGCATCCAGGCGTCGCCTATCAGTTGCCGCCCCATCAGGACAAAGCGAACCCTTTTGAGATGGAAAAAGAGGAACTGGCATCAGTCGCAGCCACATTTAGCGATGAATTACCGCTGTTCAAATCATTGCAAGGAGCTTTTCAGGGCTTGGGCAGCGATTCCGCAATGGAAATCAGCTACTATACGGAGCAGGATGGATTGTCTGCAGCGGATGCGATTCTCGCGTTTAAACAACAGCTGGACACAGCTATCCCTACATTGACCGAGGAATCCGCAAAGAAACAACATTTTACCCCCTTCCCGTTCCGAAGTCTTCCGGGAGAAAAAAGGCATTACGACAGCCTCAGTGAATTGTTGGACGCCTACTATGATGAAAAAGCATCCCGGGACCGCATCAACCAAGTGGCTTCCGAGCTGCTCCATATCGTCAACACGGAACGCAAGAAGAATCAGCTGAAGCTGAAGAAGCTGGACCAGACGCTGTTGGAGACGGAAAAAGCTGATGTCTACCGGATCAAGGGAGAGATCTTGACGGCCTATCTGCATCAAATGAAAAAAGGCGATATGGAAGTGACGCTCAACAACTTCTACGATGATGAGAATCCGATCACGATTGCTTTGAATCCAGCACTGACCCCTTCCCAGAATGCCCAAAAATACTTTTCCAAATATCAGAAGCTCACCACTGCCGTCGCATACGTGAATGAGCAGGTCGAACATACCCATGCGGAGAACGAATATTTGGAATCCATCGAAACGCTGATCCAACTCTCCGACCCGCAGGACTTGGAGGACATAAAGGACGAGCTGCGCGAATCCGGATATTTGAAGAAAAAGTACAAAGGTAAACAGAAAAAGCACAAAACCAGCAAGCCCCACAAATTCTTGTCATCGGACGGCACGACCATCCTGATCGGAAAGAACAATGTGCAGAACGACCAGCTGACGCTGAAGACGGCAAAAAAATCGGATATTTGGCTGCATACGAAAAACATACCCGGTTCGCATGTCATCATCGAAAGCAATCACCCTTCCGAGGAGACACTCTTTGAAGCGGCGACATTGGCCGCCTATTATTCCAAGTTCCAGAATTCTTCGAACGTCCCTGTCGACTACGTTGCGGTCAAAAACATCCGCAAACCAAACGGCGCAAAACCCGGCTTCGTCATCTACGAAGGGCAAAAAACCCTTTATGTAACGCCGGATAAGGAACTGGTCCGGACGCTGAAGGCCGATTGAGAGCAGGTTACCGTTGCATCGCAAGATCGATAATTTAAAGTCCGCTTCTCCTAAAGCGTGCAAAGAGGAGGCTGTCTCGAAATGAGACAGCTTCTTCTCTGTGGTTTGTTGGTATGATTGTCTAGTCCCGGAGCAAGGGTTCGTACTTATGATTGTGAGTGAGATTAACCGCCAAAATGGATTTGACGGGGAATCTCGTGTTGTCCGCGGACGTTTTTCCCCGCCAAGGTGGTTTTGGCGGGTTTTATGACTGTGATTTGAACTTTTTTCCCCCGCCTAACCGCTTTTGGCGGGTTTTTTCTGAGCATAAATTCAATTCCAAAATAGAAGGGGGTGTATAAAACCAGAAAAGTACTTTCTGGTTTTATACACCCCCTTTTTCGTTGGCGAGATAATAAAAAAACGAAAACCGTAATGATTTCGCATCCGGTTTCCGTTCAGGGTGTGCTGACTCACCCATCGACATAATTATGTCCTTTTTCTTTTCGAACTGGAGGGTATTCCCAAGCCCATGCGGTATTTTGCCACCGTTCTGCGGGAGATGTCGATTCCTTGCGCGATGAAATGATCGGCAATCATCTGGTCGGAAACCGGTTTTACCTTTTCTTCGCGGCCGATTATTTCCTTTATTTCGGTTTCGATGACGATGGATGAGATGGCTACCTGATCCCCATCATCCTCTTTCATAAAACCGCTCCGGAAGAAAAAGCGCAATTCGAAGATGCCTTTCGGGGTCGCCATATATTTGTCGTTCACGACCCTGCTAACCGTCGAAATGCTTAAGTCCGTTATTTTGGCGATGTTTTTCATCGCCATAGGTTTCATCGATGAGGCTTTTTCCAAGAAATAATCCGCCTGCAGCTGCAGGATGGCTTCCGTTATTTTGATGACGTTCTGCGTCCGTTGGAGAACACACTGCTGGATCCAGGAAATTTCTTTCTTTTTTTCTTCCAGATAACGTTTCATATCTTTATCCGCCAACGCAAGCAATTCGCTGTAATAGTCTTCGTTGAACGCAACCGATGGCAGGCCGCTTTGATTGAACGAGACGTCTAGTGTGTTGTCCTCGGCTATGGCTACATAGATGTCCGGTTCGACGAAGACCGTTTCCTCGAATGTGGTCTCCCACTGCAGTTTCGTCTTCAGCTTGCTCATGTAGGTTATGATTTCGATCAGTTCGTCATGGTCGATCTCCTCGACGTCCCTAATCGACTCTAAGCGATAGGCAGACAGCTCCTTGAAATAATTTTCCAGTATGTAGTAGGCCAGCGGGGGCGATTGTTCGTCCCTTTCGGTCTGCAGCATCAGAAACTCCTGCAGGTCGCGGGCACCGACACCGGGAGGATCCAACTGTTGCAGGAGCGTCAAGGCATCCAACACTTCCGTTTCTTGGGCCGCAGTCGCCTCCGCAACCTCTTCCAGCTTGATATCCAAATAGCCGTCATCCGTCACGTAGCGGATGAGGAACAGGACCAGCTGCCTGAGCGGCGTGTTTTTCATATTCAGATAGATCTGTTCATGCAGAAAGTCATAGAGCGACTGATTTTTGCTTTCCATGCGTTCATACCAAGGCGTCTGATTATCCGCTGTGTATACATTAGAGACGGCCACCGCGCCCGTGTCCGACGCACGCTTTTTGATGTCCATCAACGGATTCCCCAATGCCTTGTCCTCTATGTAGGCGGAAAGTTCCGACATAGGCATCTGCAAAATGTGCAATGCCTGTCGCATCTGTTGCGTCATCCGGATCGATTGTTGCTGCGTTTGTTTCAGTTGAAATTCCTGCATTGCCATTGTCTGCTTACCTCCAAACGTTATCCTCTATATAAATCAATACAAGTAGTATACCATCTTTAGAGCGCTTACTTGTAAAAAATAAAGAGAAAACCCGGCAAACAAGATTCCAGATCTTGTTTGCCGGGTTTAACATGATAACTATTCGGAAGTGGGATTAGCCCTTGAACCAGTTTTCAGGGTCTTTACTCCAGTCTTTCAATAACTCCAACTCTTCTTCGGAGATGTAATTCGTTTCGTGGGCAACTTCCAGCAATGTGCTGTAGTTGGACAATGTGTCGATCGCAAGGCCGGCATCGGCGAAATTTTTCGTTCCTTTAGCCAATTCATAAGTGAAGATGGCGACGCAACCCAATACGTTTGCGCCTTCCAGTTCGGCTGCTTTTGACGCTTCGATGACGCTGCCGCCTGTTGAAATCAGATCTTCGACTACGACCATTTTTTGGCCTTCGGTGATTTTGCCTTCGATTTTGCGGCCTGTTCCATGGTCTTTCGCTTTGCTGCGGATGTAGACCATCGGCAAGTCCAAAATGTCAGCGATCCAAGCTGCGTGCGGAATGCCTGCAGTCGCAGTTCCAGCAATCACTTCTGCATCTGGGTATTTTTCTTTGATCAGATCAGCCAAGCCTTGCGCAATCTGTTTGCGCACAGCCGGGTAGCTCATGGTGACGCGGTTATCGCAATAGATAGGGCTTCTGATGCCTGATGCCCAAGTAAAAGGGTCCTGAGGGCTTAAGCTCACTGCTTTGATGTCCAATAATGATTTTGCTACTTCTTTTGCTATCGTCATTTTATTCCGCTCCATTCCATTGATTCTTGATTTCGTGATAGGCTGCAACCGGATCCGCTGCTTGAGTGATCGGACGACCGACTACGATGAAGGTTGAACCGATTTCTCTTGCGCGGCCTGGTGTCGCTACGCGCTTCTGGTCTCCAACCGCACTGCCGGCCGGGCGGATCCCCGGTGTCAAGCAGATGAAATCATCATTCGTGTGGTCCTTGATCATGCGCGCTTCCCATGCGGAACAGACGACGCCATCGAGTCCGGATTTGCAGGTCAGATCCGCGTAATGCAGGACGCTTTCCTGCAGGCTGACTTTGATCAGCTGTTCCGTCTGCATCGCTTCTTCGGAAGTCGAAGTCAATTGCGTGACCGCAATCAACTTTGGAACGGCGCTTCCTTCCGGTGTGCCGGCGATCAGGCCTTCTTTGGCGGCTTTCATCATTTCCGAACCGCCAGCCGCATGGACATTGACCATATCGATATCCAAAGCAGCCAAGCCTTTCATGGCGCGATGAACCGTGTTCGGGATGTCGTGCAACTTCAGATCCAAAAAGATCTCATGGCCCAAACTTTTGATCCATTTGACGATTTCCGCGCCATGTTGGTAATACAGTTCCATCCCCACTTTTACATAAAGCGGCTCATCTTTGAATAACAGTAAAAAATCTTTAATTTCTTCGCTCGTTGAAAAGTCCAATGCTATTATCGGTTTATCGTTCATTCTGGATGCCTTCTCTCACTTCATTGATCAATTCCTGCAGGCTATTGATGCCCAATTCGTCCATGCGTTGCGGAAGCTGTTCAATCAGTTTCGGGCAAACGAACGGATCGGTGAAATTGGCCATGCCGACGCCGACCGCGCTTGCTCCAGCCATGAACATTTCCAGCACATCATCCACCGTATAGACGCCGCCCATCCCGATGATCGGAATATTGACTGCGCGCGCCACTTGATAGATCATGCGGATCGCTACCGGTTTGATGGCAGGACCGGAAAGTCCGCCCGTCTTGTTGGCGATGATTGGTTTGCGCGTGTGCAAATCAATGCGCATGCCCACAAGCGTGTTGATCATCGAAATGCCATCCGCTCCGGCTGCTTCAACCGCCTTGGCGATCTCAACGATATCCGTAACGTTCGGTGATAATTTGACGTAAACCGGAACGGTTGCGCCTTCTTTGGCCGCACGCGTGACGGCAGCTGCCATCTCCGGATCGGTGCCGAACTGCAGCCCGCCTTTGTGGACGTTCGGGCAAGAAATATTCAATTCGATCGCTTTGACGTTCGGTGATTGGGAAACGGCTTTGCAGACTTGGTAATAATCATCGACTGTGTTTCCGGCAACGTTCGAAATCAAAGGCACATCGTATTTTTCAAGCGCCGTGTGCTTCTGTGCAACAACAACCTCAACACCTGGGTTCTGCAAGCCGATGGCATTCAGCATGCCGGATGGCGTTTCCGCCAAACGCGGCGTAGGATTGCCTCTGCGGGGCTCCAGCGTCGTCGCTTTCGTCATGATGGCGCCCAACAGGCTCAAGTCGTAGAACTTGCCGTAATCCTCGCCGAAACCGAAACATCCGCTTGCAGGGATGATCGGGTTTTTTAATTCCAAACCGGGTAAACTGACTGCTAATCGATTCATAATACTATCTCCTCTGCTCTGAAGACCGGTCCTTCGACACAGACTCTGTAATTATCGTAAGCTGATGTGCTGTTTTTCTTGTCGCAGACGCAACCATAGCAGGCTCCGATACCGCAGGCCATGCGCTCTTCCAGCGAAAGGTAAGTTTTGCTCGGGTCGAATGTCTTCGCTACCGCCACCAACAAGCCTTTCGGACCGCAAGCGAAGACTGCGTCCGGAACAAAGCCGTCCAGTTCATCGAAGTATTGCGTCACGAAGCCTTGCTTGCCGTAGCTGCCGTCATCCGTCGCGATGTTCACTTTGCCGAATGCCGCGAATTCTTCCTCATAGAAGACTTCCTCTTTGTTTTTGAAACCGAAGCAGCTCACCACATTGACGCCTTTCGCATGCAATTGTTTCGCCAATTCATAAAGCGGAGGAACGCCGATGCCGCCACCGATCAGCAGAGCATTCTGACCTTCTTCAAGCATGTCGATCGGATAACCGTTGCCCAAGGGCCCCAGGATATCCAATTCGTCGCCTGCTGTAAGCTGGCTGATGATGGTTGTGCCTTTTCCTTCGGTACGGTAGATAATGACGCATTCTTCCTTATCGGCATCGATTGAAGCGATGCTGATGGGGCGTCTCAAAAGCAGTTCATCCCCTGGGACACGGATATGCAAAAACTGATCCGGTGCTCCCATCTCATTCACTAATGCACCTTTCAGGCGCAATTCGAAGATATCTTTTGCGATTTCTGTCTGACTGACGACTGTCATCATAGCTTGACTCATAATTATTTTCCTCCTTAATTTTGACAAAATAAGGTGATCTAAAAAAATGCGATGGAGCAAGCTTCAAAGCAAATTCTTCTGTGTCTCTCGGGACACAGTTAAAGAATCACCGACCTATTTTTTATGCTCTGATCAATGTAACTTTTTCGATGCCGTCAACTTCATCCAAACGGACGGAAATCTGTTCTGCCTGGGATGTCGGAATGTTCTTGCCGACATAATCTGCTTTGATCGGCAGTTCCCGGTGTCCTCTGTCAATCAGGACTGCGACCGTGATCCGTTTCGCTCTCCCGAGATCCATCACTGCATCCATGCCTGCCCGGATCGTGCGGGCGGTGAACAGCACATCATCCACCAGCACGACATGCTTGCCGGTAACCGAAAACGGAATGTTCGTTTCGTGCAGCACCGGGTTGGCATTCGTATCGCGGTGTACATCATCGCGGTACAGCGTGATGTCCAATTCCCCCACCGGCACCTCGACACCTTCAAAATCTTTGATCCGTTCAGCGATGCGCTGGGCCAGGTAGATGCCGCGCGTCTTGATGCCAACCAAAATCAGGTTCTTTGTACCATCGTTCTTTTCCAATATCTCATGTGTGATGCGGGTCAGCGCGCGTTTCATCGTCTGGGCATCCATGATTTCAATTTCTTCTGCCATGTCCACTACTCCTTCATCGTCAAAATGAAAAAAAATACCCTTATGCATGTGGGCATAAGGGTACAGTCACGTGACGCTATACAAAATGTGATGCACCTTTTAGCCTCTCTGGACTATTTTAAAGGTTCCTTCAATATTACTGTAATGATAACCAATAGCGCCGTTGCTGTCAATCAGTTTTTGCGCAGTTCCGCCAATTTCTCGCTGTAGAAATCAGGCAAAGGTGCTTCGAAGCGCATTTCCTTGCCCGTCGTCGGGTGGATGAAGCCCAAAGTCGCCGCATGCAAATATTGTCCATGGCCGCTGAGCGTTTCAGCCGGTCCGTACATAGGGTCTCCGGCAACTGGATGGCCGATGTATTTCATATGGACACGGATTTGGTGCGTACGGCCGGTTTCAAGGTGCAATTTCAGCAAAGTGAAGTCACGGAAACGCTCGATGACATCAAAATGCGTCACTGCCTTTTTGCCGCCGTCAGCAACTGTGCGTTTTTTGCGGTCGATCATCATCCGGGCGATCGGCGCATCGATAGTGCCATCATCATGCGGAATCACACCATGGACCAAAGCAAGATAGGCACGCTCCATCGTGTGGTTCTCCAACTGCTCCGCCAATTTCTGGTGGGCTTCGTTCGTCTTAGCGACGACCAATAAACCGGATGTATCCATATCGATGCGGTGAACGATTCCCGGACGGATATTAGCCGTGCCATCGGACAGAGAGTTTACGTGAAACAACAAGCCGTTGACCAGGGTGCCGGAAAGATGCCCTTTGGATGGATGCACAACCATACCTGACGGCTTATTGACGACCAATAGCGCCTCGTCTTCGTAGATGACATCCAATGCAATATCCTCTGGCGTGACGTTGATCTGTTCCGGTTCCGGAATCGTCAATTCCAGAAGATCCCCTTCTTGGACCTTATAATTCGATTTGACGGGTTTGTCGTTCACCATCAGATTGCCGTCTTTGACCCATGCCTGAATCTGCGAGCGGCTTGTGCCGGTCATGAAATCCGCCAAGATCTTATCGATCCTACCGGTTTGACCATCAATATTAAAAACGATTTTTTCTGTCATTTGAATCCCACTTTACTTTAGCTTATTTTTTGAACTTATTTTTTCTTCTTCCTCTTCCATGAAAAGGATATAGATCGTCATCAGGATGACGCCTATCGTCAAACAGACATCCGCCACATTAAAAATCGGAAAATCAATGAAGTCCAGGCGGAACATATCCACCACGTATCCCAAACGCATCCGATCGATGAAATTGCCGAGAGCACCGCTCAAAAGGAAAGCGTAACTGATGCCCACGATTTTTTTGTCGAAGCCTTGCTTGTGTGCATTATAGACCATCGCGCCCACAACAACTACGGTAATGATGAAGAAAAAGAACATTCTTCCTTCAAAAATCCCCCAGGCAGCGCCCTCGTTCTGAATGTAGAACAGGGACAAAATGCCCGGCAGCACTTCCTTTACTTCGTGCAATGCAAAATTATTTACGATGGCCAGTTTGCTCCACTGGTCCAGGACCAACAGCAAGATGGCCAATATATAATAGATAATCATCCGATAGCCTCACTTATTCTGAAATTAACGTTTTTCCGTATCTTTTGCCTCTATCTATTGTAAACTAATTTTCAAAATTGTATAGTCATTGATTCCGGCATTTCCGATTGAAGCCTTATTTGCCTTACACATCAGGTAAGTTGTGACTATCATTTTAATGTATCTTTAACAATTTTCTGCATATAGCGCAATCGACCTTGATAAAGAATCCTCATTTTCGGTATAATGAAGATTGTATTGTTATATATCACGTAATAAAGGAGCTTGTTTATGTTGAGAGGTAAGAAGATTGCATTAGTTTTTACCAGTGCACTGGTATTGTCAGCCTGCGCTGATCAAGTGAAAGAAACGACAGAAACAATCACCCAGATCAGAACCGAAGAAACCGAAATTGTTGCCCAATTGAATGAGCTGCAACAATTGGAGACCGCATTACAGACAACATTTGACGAATCGCTGGCCAGCGATGAAGAATTGAAGACTTTCAAAGACGGATCGGCAGCCGTGTTCAGCAACCTGGAAGAACGCCGCACTTTAGCCGATTCGATTGAAAGCGCTTTGGAGGGATTGGCCGAAACGAAAGCCGACTTTGTTGCCTTCGACGAAGAGACCTTGCCGCTGGATCAGATGCAGGCAATCGGCGAAACGTTGGATTTGTTCAGCGAAAATTCGTTGGCTTACCTAGCTGCCTATCGAGACAGCTTGGATAAAGAAGAAGAACTGTTGACCGGCTTCGGAGCAGATGATGCCACTTTTGATACGTTCTTTGCAGGCATCGAAGCGATCAATCTTAGCGCCGAAACAAACCAAGCCAACCTCGCTCCAGTCGCTGAGAATTTGACGACATTGGATGCGCAATTGGTTGAATTGGAAGCAGCCATCGCCGCAATCGGTACGGAAGGAAGTGCAGAAGCCGATTCTTCTGCCGGCGCTGCGGAATCCTCTGAGGCTGCCGCTGCAGAAACGCCAGCAAAAAAAGCTGAGCCCGTCAGCTACGAATACCGCATCAATCCAGAGATTTCCACGGTCCAACCGATTGATGAGGACGGCAACACGCAGGTCGCTTTGTTGACTTTTGATGATGCGCCGCAGCAACCGAACAGCTACACCGTGGAAATTGCCGAAACCGTCAAATCGAAGGATGCCAATGCCATCTTCTTCGTAATGGGACAATTCCTCACGAACGAGCAAGCGCGAGAAGACATCAAGACCGTCTATGACATGGGCTTCGAAATCGGGAACCATTCCTATTCGCATCCCGATTTCCAAACTCTGACCTATGATGAACAACTGGAGGAAATCAAATCAACGAACGACCTGATCGAAGAAATCACCGGCGAGCGTCCACGCTTCCTGCGTGCCCCATACGGACAATATAATGAGGACACCATCGCGATCGCCGCAGCGGAAGGCATGACAATCATGAACTGGACCTACGGCTATGACTGGGTCGAAGAATTCATGGAAGGCACTGCTTTAGCCGATGTCATGGTCAATTCAAAATACTTGGGTGACGGCGCGAACTTGCTGATGCATGATCGTCCCTGGACAAACGACGCGATCGGCGCCATCATCGATGGCCTGCGCGCGAAAGATATCACCATCGTGGATCCGAATGTGATCGAATCGCCTGAACGGGAGGAAATGTAATGATGACTTATTTTAAACAGACACTCGCTGCCGCTAGTTTATTGTTTTTCCTATCCAGCACGACGGTTGCATCGGCCAGCGAAACCGAAAGCTCTGCTGAAACGACAGCAGCCACCAGCACGCTGACGCTGCGCCAAGGTGCCCTTTTGAAGACACCTACCGCCAAGGAACTACCGAAGAAATTCTTCTACGACAGTGGTGTCGAAATCGCCTATCCGACTGACGGCGTAAAAGGGATCTACGTGACGGCCTACTCGGTCGGCTATGAAGAAAAATTCAACAAACTAGTCGATTACGTCGATTCAAACAATCTGAACGCGATGGTCATCGACATCAAGGATGACATGGGCGTCGTGACTGCAGACTTCAACTCGAAGGATAGCCACATCCAGGAAAATACGGAAGAGTATATCCCGGATATCAAAGAGTTGATGGACGTGATGGAAGAGAAACAGATTTATCCGATTGCCCGCATCGTGACCTTCAAGGATACGCTGTTGGCCAACGAACAACCGGAGATGTCCTTCACCGAAAGCGATGGCTCCGTCTGGGTCGCTTCCAACGGCGAATCGTTCATCAACCCGTTCCTGAAGCAGACTTGGGATTATGCAGTCAATGTCGGGATTGAAGCAGCCAAAGTCGGATTCAAGGAAGTCCAGTTCGACTATGTCCGCTTCCCGGAAGGCTTCGAAGTCTGGGGCGATGACTTGAATTACGACATGGGCGAATACGCTGACTTGGAAATGACCGACGACGAAAAACGCGTGCAAGCCATCACAGACTTTACCGCTTATGCGAAAGAAAAATTGATGCCCTACGGCGTGGACGTATCCGTTGATATCTTCGGCTATACCGCTTCTGTCGTCGAAGCATCCGGCATCGGCCAGAACTTCCCACAGATTTCCGAGAATGTCGATGTCATCTCCTCGATGATCTACCCGAGCCACTGGGGCACCGATTACTTCGGCATCTACAAACCGGATCTTTATCCCTATGAACTGGTATCCGAATATATGATCGTCGAAAACGAGTTGCTTGCAACTTTGGAAACACCGCCTATCAGCCGACCGTGGCTACAGGATTTCACCGCTTCCTATCTGGGTTCCGGTTTCTACCAAACCTACGGCAAAGAACAAGTCGATGCCCAAGTGCAGGCACTGTACGATGCCGGCGTCAATGAGTTCCTTTTGTGGAACGCACTGAATAACTACACTTACTAAAAATGCCTAACGAAGGGGCTGTCTCGATGATGAGGCAGCCCCTTCTTTGCGGTTTGGCGGTGGGATTCCCCGCCAAATGGGTTTTGGAAGGGAATCTCTGCGCATAAAGGGGTAAGCCCATACAAAAGAGGCTGCATCAAAGCCAGAAAATCCTGTTCTGGTTCTGATACAGTCTCTTTTTTGCCTTTGATAGGATCCTACACAATTCGCGTCCCGTGTACTTCGGTGAATCCCAAAATTTTTTCAAGGTCTGCGAGATTGTCTTTCGTAATACCGCCGCCCGGCATGATCGTCATACCGGGACTGATTTTCGCAAGTTCGGCAATGTGCGCTGCGTTATCGAAAATCGTGTTTTCGGTAGGACCGCCATGCGTCAAAATCCGTGTAAAACCAATTTCTCCCAACCATAACAATGCGTCTTTTTGTTTACCTTCCGGCATGTGATCAAATGCCATATGGAAAGCAAGTTCTATTCCATTATCGATGGCTAACTTAGCGATTTCCTCCAAAAATGGTTTATCCAACTCGTTAGCCGCGGTTAAAGCCCCCACCGCTATACCATCGGAATGCAAGGAAATGATTTCTTCTAAATCCCGCATCATGATAGCTTTTTCCAGAATGGAATAAACAAAATCTCCACCCCGTGGTCGCAGTATTACGATAACGGGTACATCTTTGTCCGAGCAATAATCCGTTGTGATTTTGATGACGCCAACGCTTGGTGTTGTTCCCCCTACAGTTAAGTTGTCACACAGTTCAATCCGTTTAGCCCCGCGCGCGATGACCCCAGGGACATTCGTAAAATTTTCTACACATGCTTCTTTTAGCATTCCATCACCTCATACATACTATACCGCTCCGAATTAAAATAAAGAAGTCAGAAAGCTGTTACATTCGCTTTGTGACTTCTTTTATTGTGCGCTATAATAATCCTTCTTTTTTCAGCACTTGCATGAGATCCAATTTATTGTCAGCGACGACCTTCCGGATATCCAATTGGATACCCTTGAAATTCAGATACTCGAAAGCCTGAATATCACGTTTATCAACGGCTACTGCGTTGGTGATCATCTTTTTTCCATCAGAATAACTCATACTGCCGATATTGACATGATCAATTTGAACGCCTCTTTGCACGATTCGTGCGACATCGAGAGGATTCGTAAACAAGAGCATCGCCCGAAATTGGTTATGCGCATCATCGAAGTAAATATCGACAAACTTATCCACTGGAATCACATTGACCTTTACACCTGGTGGAGCGACTTGACGCAAGAGCGTCTTACGCAGATGATCCCGCGCCACCTCGTCACTGATGACAATAATCCGCTCTGCCTTGCTTAGCTTTGTCCACACGGTTGCCACCTGTCCATGAATCAAACGATCGTCGATTCGTACCAATCGAATATCCATCACCACGTTAGAACCTCCTTAAATCGCTCATCCAGCAACCACCAACCGTATGCACCTTGATTTCCAGCCGCAATTTAGGATGCTTTCTTTTTGAGCATATGCTTGAAGGCATTCTTCAAAACATCGAAGAAACCCAATGATTGAACCATATGATCTGGCTGTACATAGATGCGGATCGCACGTAAAACGTCCTTGGGATTTTTTGATGAAAAAGTATACGTACCGTCTTTCTTTGTCTGAAGCGCAAAACGAGGAATCCATTTTCCTTTGAACATCACCGATGCTAGGACATAATCAACCTCTTCCCAAGGAATTTGAATGAACTTTCGCGGATCACGATGATGATAAAATTCAAATGCCTGATCTCCAATCATAATTTTCCCATAGTCTGTTAACCCCATATAAGAAGTACCATCCACTACCATATCAACCTTTGCATTCAGGGATTCAACCATTACATATGCCCCTCTCTCTTTTTGTCTAATTTGAGTATAATATACTACCTTTGTTCTTTACAAGAAAAAAACAAGGCCCAGGCAGGTTTGCCTGAGCCTCACAATCATCATTTTTGATGCATCGGAAAATTATAGCAATCCGATCAAGCGTCCGCCGATACCGACAACGAACAGCCCAAGAATGATCACGATTGGAGAAACTTTCTTCTTCAATAACCACATGCAAAGGAATGTCAACAGCAATGCTGCCAAGCCAGGGATCAATTGATCCAAGTTGTTTTGCAAGGTCGTTACTTTTGTATCAGTCAGTGACAAGCCTGAAGTATATTGGCTCAGCGCTTGCTGGATACCAGCAGTGCCACTTGGCAGGTTTTCCCAATCGATAAATGCGCCTTCTGAAAGTTTCACTGAAGAAACGGTCGGAGCAAACGAGATGGATACCCAACGTTGCACCAAGGCAGCCAATACGAACATCCCAAGAATGGAAGCTCCTTTTGTCAAATCTTGCAGTATTCCGCCTGACAAATCCTCAGTGATTTTTGATCCAGCCTTATAACCGAATTCTTGGGTATACCACATGAATCCCCAACGGATAGCGTTCCATGCAACAAAGAATAAGATAGGTCCTAAGATGTTTCCTGTTAAGGCCAAGGATGCACCTAAAGCCCCCAGAATTGGACGGACTGTAAACCAGAACACAGGGTCACCAACACCGGCAAGAGGTCCCATCATTCCGACCTTCACACCTTGAATCGTAACATCATCTACTGGAGCTCCGTTTGCGCGTTCTTCTTCCAACGCTAGCGTTACTCCTAATACTGGAGAGGCCACATATGGATGTGTATTGAAGAATTCCAAGTGGCGTTTCAATGCTAGGACGCGATCTTCCTTTTCTGGATAAAGTTTCTTGATTGCTGGAATCATTGCGAAAGCCCAGCCACCGTTTTGCATCCGTTCATAGTTCCATGATCCTTGTATGAAGGTGGAACGCCAAGCAACCGCTAATCTATCTTTTTTAGTTAATACGAATTTTTTATTTGCCGTATTTTGTGCCATGTTTGCAGTCTCCTTTCCTAATAGTCGTTGAGTATCGAATCAAGTGGATCGCCAGTGTTACCAGAACCGCCATTACCAGAACCGCCCATTTTTGAAAGGTTCAAGTAGATCAAGGCCATTGCAACGCCTAGGGCTCCTAATGCGATCAACGTCAATTGAGATACAGCAGCAACAACGAAACCAATGATGAAGAATGGCCATACTTCTTTAGTAGCCATCATATTGATGACCATTGCATAACCAACGGCTACGACCATACCACCACCGATTGCCATTCCATCAGTCAACCAACCCGGCATTGCTTCCAAGCCAGAACGGACAGCGTCTGCAGGGATGAACAGTAGCAATGCAGCAGGAATTGCGATACGCAAACCTTGCATGGCAATTGCTCCAATTTGAAGCAATTCAATCTTACGATAGTCGCCTTGTTCTGCAGCTGCGTCCATCAAATGAACAACAGGAACTGCTAGAGTACGAACGAACATCGTCAAGACCAAACCAGCAACAGCCAGAGGGATCGCAATGGCAATAGCGGAAGATACGCCATCTACACCTTGACCACCTAATACCAAAATAATTGCAGATGCGACAGAAGCGAGTGCTGCGTCAGGTGCTACAGCGGCTCCGATGTTTGCCCAACCTAAGGCGATCATTTGTAATGATCCGCCAAGAATAATACCAGCTTCAAGATTTCCTGTGACCAGGCCGATCAGTGTACATGCAACGAGCGGTTGATGGAATTGGAACTCATCTAAAATACCTTCCATCCCGGCAAAGAATGCCACGATGATAACCAGAATAATTGAAATGACTGACATAATATACCTCCTCTTTTCTTGTTATGCCTTTGCTAATTCTTCTTTAGCTTTTTTCAGCAACGTATCCATTTTTTCCGATGAATCATTCGGAACTTTCCGGACATCAAATTTAACACCTTTTGTTTTCAATGCTTCAAATGCTTTCACATCTTCAGGCCCCATTGATAAGACCTTATTCACAACAACCTTGCCGACTGAGTGAGCCATTGACCCAACATTCAATTCCTCAATCTTCACGCCGCCTTCGATTACCCGAACGACATCTTGCACATTTTCAAAAAGCAAGAGAGCGTGAGTGTTTCCAAAACGAGGATCTTTCGCAATTTCAATCATTTTTTTGATTGGAATCACATTGGCTTTGACTCCTGGAGGAGCCGCTTGCACGATGAGGTTTTTACGCAATTCATCTCTTGAGACATCATCCGAAACTACGATGATTCGATCTGTTCCGGCTGATTTCGCCCACGTTGTTGCCACTTGTCCGTGAAGCAAACGTGAATCCAAACGAACTAAAGATAACTTGATTTTGCCATCGCCAACAACTGTCCCTGGGGGAAGGCTGCCTTTTAGCGGTTGTACCTTAGAAGCCGCTTCCACTTTCTTCGGCTCTAAACTTTCTGGCTTAGCTCTTACGCCATCCTTCGCTGCTGGAAGAATTTGAGCAGCAATCTTTTGTGCTGATTCCATGCTCAGACGTGCAGCATACGCTTCGATGACCATCGGAAGGTTCATTCCGGCGATAATCGCCCAAGTGTCTTTATGTGCTTCAAAAAGACTGTTGGCTTGGTTGAACGGTGTACCGCCCCATAAATCGACTAAGAACAGCACTTCATCTTGATTGTCAAAGGATGCGATAGCCTCTTGCATCTTTCTTTTGACATCGTCCGGTCCTTCGCTTGGCGCCAAGGTCACTGCTTTGACATTTTCTTGTTCGCCGAAAATCATCGAAGCAGATTGCAGAATGCCTTCAGCGAAATCTCCATGACTTGCTAGGATAATTCCTACCATTTGTATACCTCCTATTGAATATATTTTTGTGACTGTTTGGATAAATAGCTTGGCAGGCCATTTACCAGACACTATACTATATGCAAAAAGCGTGCCAACTTAGTGTATGGCCCGTTTCTTCGGAGAAAATAGCAGAAAAAATACACTAAAACACATAGTGTCTTAGTGTATCTATAATTATTTTTTGTTAGTGTATGCGATACTGTATCGTTATTCTTGATAGGCCAACAATTGTTGTAGATAGTATACTTCATCTTTCGGCATTTCAATTTGAAAAGTGCTGCTGAGGAGATTTAAAGATTGTTCCAGCTGCTTAAATGTATCGGACTGTTCTGTCATTTCCAGTTCTTCAAGCGGTGCAATCAATGTATCTTGGCGCAAGGACCGCTCAAACATTCCCGCGAGGTGCATCAGAAGATTGATTGTTTGGGAATAATTTTCTTCATTCTTCAATAAGGAAGAACTAAACTTCCACAAAGGTTCGATCAGCTTTTGCGGATTCAAGAAAGTAAAGCTTTGCGTCATGTATTCCACGCATATCTGCTTCGCCTTTTCCAATGTCAACTCGCTATCATCATAGGATTCGGCTTCTTCCACTAAATAGTCCAATACCTTTTCGGCATCTCCGTTGAAGAAATGTTCCATTGGAATGTAAACGGCATCGATTTTTGGTTTGACGATTCCTGTTGTCGCCAGGATTTCATACTCCTGTTGCAAGTTTGCCAATTGCTCATCCATTTCGATCACCGAAATCGGCAGTACCTCGATTTCCACATCAAAATATTTCTCTAAATGCTTGTCGATGATCTCCTTCATCTTTTGCGCGGTTCCTTCACCCGAAGCGCAGATCGCAATGATTGCCTTTTTGCGCTTCAGGGTGTGCCCGTTCTCCTCTCTGGTGGTCACGCTGCTTCCTGCATAACCACGGAAAGATTGGAGCGATCGATAAATTTCATCAAGTGTCGTTTCAACAAGATCTGTCTTGCGTACCGTTTCCAAAACGATTGGCGTTGTGACCATGTCGATCGTTTTGACCTCAATTCCGGTTTTTTCTGTGATTTTTTCGGAAAAAGTCGCCAGCGAGCCCATATCGACCAACAAAATGACTCCGCTCCCTCGATCGATTTCTTGAACACAATGAATAATTTTTTCGAGGGCCACTTGGGGCTTCATCTCAAGAGGCATATCTACAGCGCGAATATTGTCGACACCCAACAATGTCGTCACAACCTCGGCCATGCTCGTTGCTGTGCTCCTGCCATGGGCTGCAATCACAACACCCACGCGCCCTGTGGCTTTGTCTTGCTTTAATGAAACCAGCAACAAAGTCAGATAATAGGTCTCCACCTCGGGGATGTTGATGCTGTATTCTTTTTGCAGCTCTTGTTTCATCCATTTAGCGACCGTAAACTCTTGGGGATAATCTTCCACCATATTTTTGATGCTTGCATGGAGCGTCCGGCTGCTTTCGCCTAATTGGATCCGCTTTAAAAATGAGCTGATATGCAGACTCATCGCATAGACGAAGTTCCGTTGGAAGTGATAATCCAAATGATCTTGGGCATATTCGAACATATTTTTTGCAAAGCGAATAATGCGTTGATCAATGATTTCAGAAAGCTTTTTCTCCGTGTCAAAGGTCAAACCCGTATCACGATAGAAAGACTTCAGATGGACATTGATGTCGGTCGTAATATAATGATTTATGGATTCCTTATCAAGCCCATCTTCCCGCAGCAGCGCGGCCTTATTTCCGATAATTTCATACAGATTATAAGGAAGCTCATAGGAATCGCCTTTCAGCGGGCTTTCCGCTCCTTCATTCGGCACCAACGTCAGCACGGGCTCCAGCATCCGAGTAAGTTCATTCAAGCGCTCGCGATGATTATTCGCCAGATTGAGCAGGCCGTTTTGGATCTCTGGTGTAAGCTCATCCAACGTAATCGATATTTCACTTGAATTCATATAGTTCAAAAAGGCCCGCGCACAAACAAGCTGGACATTCGATTTCAACTGCCCGACATTTCCGTAGGTTACGCTGCCGATCAAAGCCTTCACTGCATCCTGTTTCACATGGATACTTTTTTGGATTCGATTGGCTTCGATCGAGACCATCCGCTTCAACAAGTCCACTTGTTCCGCAATCGGACGCTCCGAAAATTGCGGCAATTTAATAACGATTGGAATACGTCGCACAAAGGTCTGGAGCAAACTGGAAGCGGGATCTTCCGTCGTTGCACAAACAAGACGGACATTTACTTTGTTGGCTTTATCGGTTTCGCCTAATCGATTATAGGTGCCGTGATCCAGAAGATAAAAAATCATTTCTTGCCCTTCCGGCGGCAGGCGGTGCACTTCGTCCATAAACAGCATGCCGCCGTCTGCCCGTTGGATCAAGCCGTCCGTCGTTTCCGTCGCTCCTGTAAAAGCACCCTTACGATATCCGAACAAATGAGCCATCAATAATTCGGGATTGTGCGCATAGTCGGCACAATTGAATACAACCAGCTCCTTATCAGCTGCAAAAACTTGATTTGCTTGCGCGAAACGAAACATCGCATGAACAAAAAAGGTTTTCCCGCTCCCTGTTGGTCCAGTGATCAAGCAGCTTAACCCCTTAGGAGGATAGAGGATCGCCGCCTTTGCCTGATCAACTTGAGTCCGCATACTATCTTTTGAACCGATTACATTCGCAAATACCTCACTATTTGTTTCACGGCTACCCGTATTGTTTCCTTCCCGGGTTGTGAGGACACGAGAAATTTCAGAGGCAGACCCGCGTTTTTCGCTGCTTGCCCTTGCTGTTGGCTTGAGTGGGTCTTCTTTATATGAGTGCATCTTTTTTTGTGGTCGCTCATTCCATTTCAAAGAGTGATCCGCATATCTGACCGGCCGTCCAGAGGATTTGATCAGCTTTCCCAGACGCACGAGCTCATTTAAGTCGCTGCTTGCATTTGGCCGTTTGATATCGAGCTGCATCACGACTTCCTGAGTCGTCACACCATCGTTCTCTTGCTCAAAAGCAGCTTCAGTCCACTCCTCTGAGCGGATTTTGATATACTCGTAGATTCGATCAATTCGTTTCATCGAGATTCCTCCTTTTACTTCATCCCCATAAAAGTACCATAGTCCCGAAAAAAACGAAAGTGGAAGCTTACGAAAAGTGCCGTTCTTTATTTCGATGAAATGATGTCTTCTTAGATTAGACACTCATAATCTAGTCTAAGAAGACAGAAAAAGGGAGTAGGAAGATCATCCCCCTACTCCCTGTTCTGATGCTCACCTATATATTTCCTATCTTAAAACCGTTACGGCGTTTCTCCCAAGACTCGAGTATCTCTGCTTTTTTTGGTTCCCTCATGTGAGGACTTCTGTCCGGAAATTTGGTAGCTGTATAAAAATTAGAAGCCTTTGCCAACTCTTCCATTCGAGAAGTACGGGACGTTGTAACCTTCAATTTGACTCTCATTCAACTACCTCCTTTTCTAGAGCTTCCAAAATGGAAGAAAATGGCTCACCGTATCTAGCGCTGTACTTGATTAGTGTAGTAGCTACATCTGCATCTTCTTTTGATTCAAACTCTTCTTCGTCATCATTATATAACAGAATATCAATATGGGGTAGTAGGAGGAGACCGAAATAGCTGCCAAAGTGAGTCTTAGCATCCTCCTGTAAAGGGAATGCAAGGTACAGGTACTCTGACTCATCTCCTTCTCGCAATTCAGAGTAGGGAATTCCTTTCTGCTCTAAATATCTTTTCACCCGATACGCTTGTGCTTCAGGCAGATTATCATTCTGCAAGAGACGTATGTGATAGAGAAGAAGCTCATATTCTTCTTTCCCCTCTAAGTTTTGCTTTAGGTATTCCATATCTAATTTCTGGAGGTGGCTGTCAATCAACGCAAGCAGTTGCTCCCCGTAGTCCTTGTATTGCCAATGAGCAAGCCCTCTTACTCGATCCATCAAAATGTCATTAATATCCACGAAATTAACAGAAAAACCGTCTTTTGTAGCAGCTTTTAGTGTGGGCTTGTATACTCCATCAAAAGGTACACTTGCTACAACCTCTATAACAATTTCAAGAGGATCATGTACCCAATATTTCCCATCCCTCATAAACCCAAGATCCGTTAATATTATTTCTAATTCCCTTTGTGACTGTGTAATCATATCAATATCCTGGGTAGTATAACCACCGTCAGTATAGTATTCAACCGAAAGACCGCCTGTAACAATAACCTCGGCATGGTATTTTTTGGCGAGATAGTCTCGGATGATTCCTGCCACTCTTATATTTCTATCTCTCGTATTTGCAATTTTCTCTTCAAGCGGTTCTGACTGCCTCTGCTCAATCATTTCGTTTATCAAAGACATGTACCTATTATTATCAGCAACCATTGGTAAGGAATCCACCCTTCTCGGTAACAAGAAAACCTGTGCTAGTTCCGCTATTGATTTTTCAAACAAGGAAGCGCTGTAAGTTCTTATAAAAATATTTTAACATATGAAAACCTGAAACGGAAAGATTCTGAAAAGGAGCAGGTGGCAACACTTTTTTCATTTATTTAAAATAGTTGAATAGGAACACGCTTTGGATTACATTGAACATAAAGGAGTGGTAGAAATGGTCACGATATTATTGCGCATGGACGAAGAAGACGAAAAATTGATCAAACAATATGCGAAAGCCAAAAACATAACGGTCTCTGCCCTCCTAAGGAATGCTGTACTGGAAAAAATCGAAGATGAAATCGATCTGGAACTCTACCGTACTGCCATGGAACAACATACTGAGAACCCTCAAGTTGTTTCTTTTGATGAAATGATGAAGGAAATAGATTTCTGATAGTACCATTTAAAGGAGCCTTTATGAGCCAGGTTCAGAAGACACTTATGCAATAGCAATATACTGATTTTCAAAATATTTAAATTAATCCTGAAAATACTTCTTACACACATTCTATATTTGTGATACCATGGTTGACGTTGCACAAAAATAGAAGGAGTGTTTACATGCCCACAAACAAAAAAGAAGGAATTATTTTTACGACGATAATGTGCTCTATGATGGTGTTAGGAATGAGTATGTACAATCTGCTGTTACATGACAATTTAGCTCTTATACCGCTTGTCGCAGGCTTAGTGCCAGGTTTTGTTGTCGCCTTTATTTTGGACGTATTCATTGTAGGAGTGATTGCAAAGAAAATTGCTTTTCGACTACCCATCAAAAAAGAAAATAAGGTGCAGTTAATTTTGACAATCTCCAGTTTGATGGTTTTAGGGATGGTCACTTTCATGTCATTATTCGGTGTTCTGATTGAAGGCAGCATCCCCGATAATTTATGGGCTGCCTATAGCGAAGCGTGGAGAATGAATGTAATTGTCGCTTTGCCGTTGCAATTGTTGGTTGTCGGACCTATATCCCGGACAATTCTTGGTAATATCCAATCCAATAGTCAGCTTATTTTGGAATAAGCTTTAGCGCATAGTTGTTGAAAAATCAAAAAAAGGTGGAGTATCCTGGATTTAATCCTTGGATGCTCCACCTTTTTCAGTTTAATTTATACGGAAATATTCGTATGGTTCGAAAGCAGCGCAATATACGCCGCGCTGACGGGTTTCTGACGGATGGTCTCGAGGCCTTTCTTGTACAGGTTCATCTGGCCGCGGTATTTGTCGACGATGTTCTCGGGCAATACCGGAGCTTGATCGCCCACGAAATCGGTTTTGAAGTCGTAGAGGACGATGTGATCGTCGTACTCGATGAAGCCGTCGATGATACCGTGGATCAGCAGATTGTCGGTTGAGTCTTCCGGCATCTCAGCGAATATCCGGCTTGCCGGAATCAGCAACGAGAACGGCATTTCCCGTCTCACCCTGTCAGCGTTCGCCTGGATTTCCTGGCCCAATTCCGTCCGGAAGAACAACGCGATTTGTTCCGCATCGAGCTTCTCAGCAACAGCCTTCTCCAGCAGTCCATCACTTACCAATTCAAGCAACAGTTGCGCCACATAGGCTGCGGTGATTTCCTTTTCTAGATCCACGGACTGCATCACGAAATGGGTCGCGGTACCGATTTCGGCGCTGTTCGGCATTACCATCTCCTGCATGAAGCGCGGACGCGGGAACTCGGGCTCCACATAGCGGGAGACCCGTTTGGTGTCGGAAAGGTCCAGCTTCAGCATATGGCTTTCGTCCGGATCCTCGAACAGGCGCTTAATCTCCGAAACGGACTGGTAGCTGGTCGTCGTCATTGCCGCCTCGTAGGGGTATTTCGCTTCCATCAGGGCAACGGCCAGCTTCATTTCTTCCGCCAGCGAGTGTTCGTGCGCTTCGACTTTCGCCGACGCCATCTGCTCGATTTCGTCTTTCCACTGCGATTCGTTGATCTCCTCCATGGCGACCGGGATGTAGGACAACAGGTCTTCCTCGCGGAAAGTCTGGATGCTGAAGTGCACCGGGTAGTGCGTCAGTTCGCCGCGGTATTCCTTATGGAAATGATCGTTCTCTGCATCTTCATGCCGGTACAGACACATGCCGAGCCATTTCATCATCGAGCTGGCCTGCAGGCGCAGGTAATCCGGCAGCAGCTTCCCGCTTGTTCCGTCGGCCACTTGCCAATCGGCCCAAAGCTTTTCTTCGGATTTGTAGGACCCTACCAGGAACAGTTTCTGCTCGGCGCGGGTCAGAGCCACATAGAGCTTGCGCATCTCTTCCGCCAACAATTTCTTTTTCTTTTCGATCGCCAACGCTTGGCGCGCCAAGGACGGATACTGTACCCGCTGCTGGACGTCGAAATAATCGGTCCCGAGCCCATGCGTCTCGGAGAAGATGTATTTGCTTTGGGTATCGCTCAGGTTGAACCGTTTCGACAGATCCATCAGGAAGACGACAGGGAACTCCAGGCCTTTGCTGGCGTGGATGGTCATGACCCTGACGGCATCCTCGTCATCGCTGAAGGAAGTCGGTTCCGCCAAGTCTTTGTCGCGCTGTTGAATCTTCTCGATGAAGCGGATGAACTGGAACAGCCCTTTGTAGTTCGTTTCCTCATACTTCTTGGCCCGCTCATAGAGGGCGTGCAGATTGGCCGTCCGCTGTTTGCCGGCGACCATGCCGCCTACGTAGTCGAGGAAGTGGGTGTCGTTGTAGATGGTCCAGATCAGGGTGACGAGACTGCTCCGTCTGGCAATGTTGCGCCATTCGTGCAAGCGACCCATGAACAGCGCCAACTTGCTGTGCGCGTCCTTGATTTCCGCGGTCTGGTCAATCCCAGAACTTTCGCAAATTTTGATGAAATGCTGCACGGCTTCGTAGAAATCGCCGTTCTTCTGCTGGATGCGGATCAGCGCCAGCTGTTTCTCATCCAAACCGACGATCGGCGAACGCAGTACTGCCGCTAGCGGGATATCCTGGCGCGGGTTGTCAATCACCTTCAGCAAGGACAGGATGATCGAAACCTCGGTGCGCTGGAAATAGCTTTCCGTGTCATTCAGGATGACCGGAATCTGGAAATCTTTGAAGATCTCCAGGATGACAAGGTTGTTCTTCTTCGTCGGCGTCAACAGCACGATGTCCCGGTAGGATAGCGGCCGTTCTTCCTTGTTCTTTTTGTCGTAGATCAGGAACTTCTCATCGATCAGCGCCTTGATTTTCTGCGCCACCATCGTGACTTCCCCTGCTGTCTTGTCGTCGATCGTCAGGTCGGCTTCGAGATCGTTCTCCGGCGTGAGGGTTTCCTCATCGTTGTCGGCAATCTCCGACAGGTAGATCAGTAGCTCCGTCTGGTTGCGCTCGCTCTCCGGGAAGGATTTGTTACCGGCCTGGAGCTTCGCGGCTTCGTCGTAATCCATCTGGCCGACTTTTTCGTCCATCAGCTGTTCGAAGATGAAATTCGTGAAATGGATGACCTCTGCGCGCGATCGGAAGTTTTCGGCCAGAATGATCCGTTCTCCGCCGTTTTTGTCGGCAAAGGCCGCGTATTTGCGCAGGAACAGGCTCGGGTCGGCCAAGCGGAAGGCGTATATGGACTGTTTGACATCCCCAACCATGAACAGGTTCTCGGTTTCCGGCTGATGCCGCGTCACCCAGTAGAGGATGCTCTCCTGCAGCTGGTTCACGTCCTGATATTCGTCGATCAGCACTTCCTCGAATTTGCTACGGAAATAAGCGCTCGCGTCGCTCATCTTGCGTTCCCCATCCTCGGCAATCGGCGCCAGAATCTGCAGTGTCAGATGCTCCAGGTCATTGAAATCAAGCACATTGTCGTCCAATTTCCGTTCCCAATAGGCTTCGGAAAAGCGTTTCGTCACCCGGGCCATCTCCTCGGCGTATGGGTGGATGCCTTTCAGCACTTCCTCCTGTTCCGCAAGCGGCCGGTTGAGGTACTGCGCGCTCAATGAGGCGAAATCCTTCTTGTATTTGTCGCGCAGGTTTTTCAGCAGTGCTTTCTGATCCTTCACTTCATCCGGGTCGGCCTTCTTGCTGCTCGGCCAACGCGCAAACTGCAGCTGTTCGTTCGCAATCGTGTAGGCCGATTCGTAGTCATCCTGCTGGACAGCTTCCAACAGGCGGTCGGCATAGCCCTGCTCCGTTTCGAAAATTTCGCGCTGGGCAGCCGTTTTCACATCTTGCCCCGCCAGATGCCGTGCTTGTTCGATGTCGTAGCGGATGCCTTCGATCAGGCTCAGCAGCTGCGGCTTCAGCAATTCCTGATAGAGCACACTGTTCGTCAACCCGGCTTCGGTGTTGTACAAAGACGGCAAAGAATCCAGCCAGCGGTAAGGAATCGGGTTCGCGCGCGAAAAGTCGTAGAGCGAGAAGATCAGCTTCATCAGATCGTCGTCGCTGCGGTCCTTCGAATAAGCCTTGGCCAGATTCTTGAAGTGCGTATCCGGCTCCCCGTAAAGTTCCTCCTTGACCTCTTCCCAGACGTCCTCCTTCAGCAGCTCGACTTCGATCGTGTCCGCCAACAAGCGGAAGACCGGATCCAGATCGATCAGATAGAAATAGCGCTGAATGACCTTCAGGCAGAAGGCGTGGATCGTCGAGATGTTCGCCTGCGGCATCAGCGAAAGCTGCTTGATCAGGTGCAGGTATTGCTCCTGCGACTGGGCTTCGTTGATGGCGGTCTGGATGGCGCCCGTCATCCGCTCCTTCATTTCCTTGGCAGCTGATTCGGTGAAGGTGACGACAAGCAGTTCATCGACGTTCGTTCCGCCCTTCACTTTTTCGATGATCCGCTGAATCAGGACAGTCGTTTTGCCGGATCCTGCCGAGGCGGAGACGAGGATATTGTCCCCGGTCTGGTAGATCGATTGCCATTGCGTTTCCGTGAATTTTTCATTGGGTGTGCGTGCCGGTATGCCTGTCATCATTGCTCCTCCCCTTCCTCGTTGGATTCTTGATTATTCTCGTCGCGTTCTTGCTTGATCTTCGAAAGCACATCTTCCTTGCTCAGCTTGATGTATTTGCGGTAGCGGTTCTCCGGCAACGTGTTGTCGAACTGCGAGATGGCGCGGTAAGGTCCGCTGACTGTCGGCGTATACGGCCGTTCCTTGATTGGGTCGAGCTTCAGGTCGCCGGACAGGATCTTATCGCCGGCCTCCACCATGTTCGCCCGGTTCTTGGCGATCAGATTGTGGAAATCATCCAATGTAATCAATTCGTCCTTTTTGCCCAGATTGCCGGCCTTCAGTTTGTTGAAAGGGAAGATTTCCGAAGACTTACCGCTTTCGACAGACGGATCGATTGTGTCCAAAACGGCAGTGTCGTTCAGCAACAGCCCTTTCAGCTTGTAATCAGTGATGATCGTCTTCTGGTAATCCTCGAGCGTCATGAAACTGTTCTGCTTGATGAACGGGTTCTTGACGTGCAGATAGAAAGCTCCTGCCGGCAAGGTCTTCCCGGCCAGCAGCTTGTCAGCGTTCAGCAGGGCCACATCCAGATAGGTGATCATTTGCATCGCCAATCCGTAGTAGGCGTCGGAGAAATTGAAACTGTGCGCGCTCGATTTGTAGTCAAGGATGGTCAGATAATTCTCGTCCCCGGCGTTGACCAGATCGATCCGGTCGATCTTCCCGCGGATATGCAGGGTGCCGCCGTTGTTCAGCGGCATGTCCAATCCGTCCAGCATCTGTTCGCCGCCCATTTGCCCGAAGACGGCTTCGGTACGGATGTTCTTCAAGGCCGTCCGTCGGCTGTGTTGGTTGAGCACCCAAGCCATTTTCTGGATTGTTTCGCCCAGCTGGTCACGGATGAAGGCCATCCGGTTGGAGGTCCTCAGAATTTTGAATTTTTCGCTCCCATAGAGCTCATTTAGGACTGCATCGGCAATCTGTTTGACTGTCTCCTCACTCAGATCAGCGGTATCGATGAGCCTGCTCTTCAGCTGGTTGACGATCTGTTCCAAGGCTTCATGGAAAAATTCGCCGGTTCCGGCAGCGGACAGCTCGTATTTCGCCCGTTCCTTGAGCTTCAAGCCGTATTGCAGGAAATGGCTGTACGGATCTTCAAAATAGCGTTCCAGCTGTGAGACCGACAAATACAGGTCTTTTCCGTAGAGCTGCTCGGCAACCGGCGCCGTCAGCTTGCTCGGCACATTTTTGTGCCAGAGGCTGGCGAAGACCTGCTGCATGATCCGTTTGGCTTGCGGATCCTTGGATATGTAGGCCAAAATGTATTTCCATAGCGTCGGCACCGACTCATTCGTCGCGCGTTGGTGCCTCAGCAGATGAACCAGCTGGCTGATGTTCTGTTGTTTGCTGCCTAGGAAGGCAGTCGTATCCTCCGCATCGGCGATGTCCTGGTGCTTGATTTCGACAGGTATCTGCAGCGCATTGGCAACGCGCGACACATAAGGCGAAATTTTCGGTGATTTCTTGCTGTCGTCCGCACTCATCGGATAGCTGAAGATGACCTTTTCCGTCCCTGAAAGGAAGGCCTGGTAGGCCACATACGGTTCAGCGGCCATCGACTCGGCGGTCGTCGGGTGCAGATATTTTTCTTCATTATTCAACGAACCGCTGAGACGCGCGCGGTCCTCTTCCGTCAGCAATGATTTATTCTCTTTCTGCGCAGGCAAATGGTCCTGGGTCATCCCCATCAGGAAGACCACCTTCGCCGGCTCGAAGCGCGCTCCATCGATGCTCGAGAAGACGACTTGGTCGATACTTGGCGGCACCAGGCTGAAAGTCGCGTTCTGGAAACCGGTCAATAGGATTTCATGGAATGCTGCAGCCTGGAAAGGGCTGTCCCCCAGAATTTCGACGTACTCATCCAACAGGTTCAGGAAAACTTTCCAGATCTGCTCCTGCTGGCGCGCTTGGATCAGGTCCCCCTGCGCCAAGGCTTCATCGCGCCAGAACAGCATCTGTTTGTCGACTTTGGCGGCGATCAGGAAATTGTACAGGTTCCTTGCGGCTTCCCGGCCCGTCTTGGCCTTCGCCATCTTCTGGAAGAACGGCAGCAACAGATCCCTCAGATAATTGCGGACCTGGTTGGAGGTGTCCTGCATCCGTCTATCCTCGGGGCTCTGGTTGCTGTTGCCGTTCTCGTCCCTGAAGGTCGCAAAATACCAATCATCCTTCGAAAGCCAGCTGTTGCCTTCATAGCCGTATGCCAGCAAGACATTCTCGATCACATCGACCTGTTCGCGGAATCGCAGCACGGCTGCCGACGTTTCCTCAAGCCCTGCCGGATTGTCATGGTTGGCAGGCGTCAACAATTCCGTGCGCAGCAAGCGCATGATGTCCGGATAGCGCCAATGATGGCGGCGGATTCGAAACAGCGCGTCGATGAAATCCATGAACGGATGGTGCTTCATGGCGTCTGCCTTGTCATAGAAGACGTCCATCCCGTCTTTGTCGAATACCGGCTTCACCATCGTTTCGTATTCTTCGACCGTCCGCGCCAAAATCAGGATGTCTTTATAGCGGTAACCGTCCTCGGCGACCAGTTTTTTGATTTCATTGGCCACATGGAAGACTTCCGCCTGTTTCGTTTCGCAGCCCCAGACCCGGATAGCTTCCTTCTGGTCGACAGTAAGCTCAAACGAGCCTTGGACTTTGTTGGCGGTCGCATCCGTGGACGCGATCCAATAATTCTCAAGGGTCAACAAAGCATCCTTGTAGCCGTCCGTATCCTTCGCAACCCAATGGTCCTTCATGACCGGAACGCGCAGGCTGCGCGCCAAATGATAGAGCGTGTGATAGGTCGACCCAGCCGTATAAAACAGCTGATGCATGGCCGGTGGTTCGCTGACATAGGCTTTGTCCAGCGCCAATGTGATCGTGACTTGTTTTGCGGAGCGCAGCAGCGTCGTGACGATCTGCAGCTCGCGGGCTGTGAAACGGTAGAAACCGTCGATGAAGACATAGGTGTTCTGCATATCCAGCGTTTCGATGACGCCGGCCAGCGCCTCAAGGATGACCTCCTTTTCGAGGTATTTGTCCAGCAGCGCTTCGTTGAAGGCATGGTAAAGCTCCTTCAGTTCCGTCAACTTCAGCTGGAAATCGGCCTCGTTGCCGGATTCGGCCTGGCTCGCCAGAATCCCCTGCAGATCCTCCTCTTCGATGCGCCCGCTGCGCAGCTCCAGAAACAGATCGGTCAGTTGTTTGATGAAGCCTTCTTTGTTGGCTTCCCGGCGGAAAAGGATCAGCTCCTGCTCCTTCTCCATCAGAATCTTCCGCACCAGCATGCTGAGGCCGGCTTCCGACAATTGCTGCTGTTGGAAGATCGGCGATTTCTTCAGCAAATACCACGCCAAGCGGCTGAAACTGAACGTCTGCAGATTCATCGAGCCCATCATGTCCTGATCGCGGAAAACCTCGAATTGCCAAAGTTTCTCCAGGATCGACATCTCCGCCTCGAACTTCGCGTGCTCTGGAACCAGCACAAATACCTCCGCATCCGGCTCCTCCGTCATGATCCCCGAAATCCGCTCATATATCGCTTGTTTCTTGTCCGCCGATTCCTTGCCTAAAATAAACTGCAACCCCATCGGATCGCCTCCTGTTCGTGTAAGTCAATATGGTTATTTTACCATAAGGGGGTGGTGAAGCATTGGGATTATAGGTAAATAAAAAAGCGGAAATCAAGCAGATTTTCGCTTTTTTAACATTTTTATGAAAAACACGTCTTGCGGTATGAATGTGCGTTTCATTCTAAGAGACAATATTTTGATGTGAAAAATCATTTTTTCTCTTTATAAGCAATATAATCATCCAAAGATTTTTTCTTGATTTGGAAAAAAGTATAATCGCAATAAGAACAACTACATTCATGTTCATAGCCATCAGGTGCTGGATAATGTATCTTATATATGTACGAAGTTTTTCCACATTTTTCACAAATCTGTTCTTTATAGAATTGTTTTACCATAAGCCTGCTCCTTTTCATAAAAAAATCAACATTTAGTAAATATTCGTTTCTAAAATGCTAATCGATCAGATTCCAATCAGTATCTATTTTATTGTTTTGGACCACCCAACACCTATCAATTTCAAGCAACTTAAATTCCTTATGTTTATCCCTAGTATCATAATAAGATACTCTAACCTCATCAAAGTTATATTCAAAATCTTTCTTTTTAAGCATAAAATACAAATCGTATCTTTCTATACTTTCTGGCGAAACTAAAAAAGAATAAACACCGTTATCACCAAAAAATAGATTTTCACCATTAATGTTACCATGATTTAATTGTGTCATCATAGATACTTTTTCCCCGTTATTATATAATGCTAAATTGAAATTTCTAATTATTTCATTTTTATTTTTTGTATTATGAATTTCAATCCACATCGGTATCGAAAAATGTAAACCATCAGTGCTAGTTGAGAATCCCCAAGTTTGATTCTTGATAAACTTACTGTACACTATTTTACGATATATCTTAACTTTTCCTTGATTTTTTGAAAGTTGTTTATATGCTTCTTGCATTAGAAATGTAATTATTGATGAAATAAGAGAAATCATAGCACCCACAATCAATAGTTTAAAATTATTACTCACTCGTATATTCCTCCTGCATGCCATCAAAAGATATAACATTCTTTATTTTTTCATTTAACAATCCGACTTGCTCTTCAGTTTTTGATTCTAAATTAATATCCAAGGAATCCAACTCACCAAATTCTTGTTCTATATTAATAAGTATTTGAAGCAACTTAGTTTTAACATTACTGACTATCCCCTGATATGATATATTGCTATATTCTTGAATAATTTTAGTACATTGAACACCTGTATCTTTATAAATTAAACTGGCTAAATAGGTTAAATCGTTAGCTACTCTTTCTTTATTTTCTATCACTTTCTCAATTATTCGTATAGATTCTTTTGCATCAATAGAATCTATACTGTCTCTTAATTGTTTAGGTAACCACTCAATAGGTAATGGATTATTTGTAATTTGAAAGTTACCATTTATGCCTGAATATAATAATCTGTAACCTATATTTCTTCTGTATATCGGAATTTTTGATTTATCTCTGTAACCATTTAACTCTTCCGTAATCCAATTTTCTAATTCATAATTGCCTAAATACATAATAATTACCAATAATCTCTGCAATGTTTCTTCTAAACTAATTTTATTAGTTGCTAAATCTTTAATTACCTGACTTTTAGCCATCGAAACTACTCCTTTTGAATCCATGTTTTTTTGATGCATAATACTGTCAGCTGTCTCGTTTTTTTTAAGTCATGGATTAAACCAATTACTCCAAATATTTAAGGTTAGTAATTATCTTTCTGGTGTCAGATCTTTCTTTAAAATTTGTAGAAATTTTATTTTTTTTAGTAATTTTAGCTACTAAATTGTTAGCTACATAACTAACTATCGGAACAATAATATTGGATTCGATTGAACTATCAAGAGTTGCCATAGCAGTAACAATCAGCACAGGGCCAAGATCTCTTTTTATGAGACATTTTAATTCATTAGTACACTCATCTATCATTCTTAGACACGCCTTAATGTCTTCTTCCGAATGGTTAATGCTAATTATTTCATTTATCAACTTGTTATAGTTATCTATAGCATCAGCATAGCTACGTTTCTCTCTAAATCTTATTATCTGTAAATTAGAGTAATCATGAATATTCTGAGGCAAAAACTGAGAGATTATAAGCTGATGTGTCGTTTCAGCGTTTATATGCTTCTTGATATTATCAAAGTAATGTAAATTCTTCATTGTAGCCATTAGATAGTCATCTACATTAGAATCAGATGTAGGTATAAACCCATGCTTAGAAATCACAGTAGCAAAAGTATTCATATAAAAAAATGCTAAACTTCTGGAAAGTTTTATTTCACCAGCATTTTGACCTCTTTCAGCTAAGCCGTTACGAATTAAATATGCTAATGAAACAGAATTCATCTTCTCATCGTATAAGGTATAATTAAATATCGAGTTTTTATATACAGAATATAAAGTCGTGCTTTTTTCTCTTGATAACTGTGAATAATATAATGGTTCGGGAACAAGATAATCATTCTGATTATCTACAATGTCTTTTATAATTGGGAAAAAAATATTATGAGCCTCAGTTTTATCAGAATCAATTGGACTATAAATTTTTAGAAGGTCAGTATTCTTCCGTATATATCTATATGCTCCTGATGTATGTCTCTCAAAACCATCAGGTATAATTGTCGTAAGATTTTGTTTGTACAGAAGAGCATATTTTAACCAATTAGGATTGCCTACTTCAAATGATGGATAATATAGCTCTTTTAACATACAGTTACCAGCTCTCTATTTTATACGATTTTTTGGTATTTTGCGGGTGATATGGAGGCCTCTACACCATCTCGGAATGCTCGACTATAAAAGGAATAATTGTTTCTTTTATAGTCGAGCATTCTTGATTTCCTTGATTAGGAGTTCTTTACAGTCCTCGCTTATCGAAAACATGGTCAGTCTAAAATTAAAGCCCTGATTAGCAACCTTTTTCATCTCAGGAGCCGTTAATGGAATTCGAAGCTCTTGGAATTTATCGAGTTTCATATAATACTCGTAGTTAGCATGTCCATCACAATCCTGCTCTTACAATTTACCAGTAGCAGTGCCGTATGCAATAATACCCACACCGCTTTTATAAAGAAATACAGTATCGCCCTTCTGGAGTTTTGTGATTTTTTCTCTCCATCCCGGATAATATGCCGCAGCTTTATGGTCTCTCAGCATATCTTCTGTATGCTGTTCATTATTTGAGTAGTTTGTATTAAGAATATACGTATTGCTTTCGTATTCAAGTAAACCTTCTACTGGAGAGTACATATTAAATTCGATGAAGTATTCACCATTAATTTCAAAAACCCAATAAACGACTGCATCGATGTTTAAGCCATTTTTCTTCCAGTACGCAATTGCTTCAACTGTTTTCTGATCTAGTCCATTTGTCACTACAAGAAAATGTTGTTTAAGATTAAATTCCTTTTTGCTAATTCTGGAACTATCAGCAAGATCGAAATACTGTTGATGTATCTCGTATAACTCAGCTCTGGAATCTTTATCCTTTAGATATTTATTAAACAAATCATTCAACTCATCATAGCTACTGTTACCGTAAAGTTGCCCATATCTTAACACTTGCAATAAGTTTTCTTGATGCGAACTCCAACGCTTGAGTTCAAATATGTATAAATCACCATTCTTATCCAGAGCTAATATGTCTGGTTCTTCTTGGCGTGGTCGTTCATTGAAGATAGTCATTAGTTCATTCGTTGATATCAAATCCTGGATGTGATTAGATAATAGATTTTGTAAGTCGAGCTCCGTCCAACCAACTGAACCCAAAGAAACTCTATTTACCTTTGCATAACCTTTTGCTTTCGTATTCAATTTATATAACATAGTATCCTCCTTTAATCATAAGACCCATTTCATACTTTATGAGTCCTTGAATTTCTTCTCAAATAAATTCGCCAAAACCAGTAAACCTAGCCATGAATAACATTTCAAAGCTAGGTCTAATCATTCTTTCAAAATGTTATTTCCACAAGTCATCCAGTGTATTTGCCTCCAACAACTTTGCAAAGGTAGTGTATCTTGGGGCCTGGGGCGCTTTTCCTTTTGTTTGCCCCGAAAGAGACACCTTCTTAATTTGTTTTGCTTCCTCTTTAAAGTACAAGATATACTTATCAGTGTCCTTGTATTTTTCTATCCGCTCAACCTCTGCAACGTGAGTTATTGCAGACATTGGTGCAACCTGATATGCAGCAATATATTTAATTTTACCAAGCATAGCTGCGGAGATTCGGATTTGATACCAGCATTTTTCGCCAATAAAAACATCTTTAAAACCTTCTTCTTTTGCCGGAACAACTATAGTATCTAAATCATCCAAATCTGTAGATGGGAGTACTGCCTCTAAAACATCATCTTGAAATGGTGTAAAACGATGTAGTAGTTTACCATTGTCGACAAAACTTTGAGCCTCAATTATATCTGCTGAGATTTTAATTTTTGATAAAACTCTAGACAGCTGTTCACTTTTTTCATTGATAACAATAATCACTGCAACGTCTTCATCAAAAATTAGCCTGTCTAGGAGTTCGTTGATATTGTTGAACTTTGAGGATACCTTAAAAAAGTCTTCAATCTTCTTACTCTTGGCAGGGTCTGTGTTAATATCGTCAATAAGTATGGTTTTTATTTTATGCTTGCTCATTTCGGAAGAAATCGCGAATCGTAATACCTGTTCGCCAATATGGCCATAAACATCATGGTCACTTAGTTCTATCTCAACAAAATACAGAATGGGTTCATCATGAAACTTCAAATCCAAGTAGTAGCCATCTGGTATTGCTGCACCTTCTTTAGATTTGCCGATTTTCTTTTTAATATCGAAGTATATACCTTGGGTACCAAATATCATTTCAGAATTGGCAACAATTATTTTTTCATATTCTGCTTCATCAGCATATTGATATTCCTTGTAGAGAACGCCTTTATCATCGAGTATTTTATACATAACGAATCTCCTTATTTTCATATTATGAAAGAACTTATACCCTGGATTCCCGATAAAATTTTAACGTGGATCGTTAAAAGCTTGATAAATCAATGTTTACCTGTTGAACCTCGTTATAAACTGTTGTAGAGATTTATAACGAGGTTTGAGGGGAAAGGCCGTAGGTACGAGCTTTTTCAGTACCAAGTAATAATAATCCGGGAATGAAGGTTATACTATTATATCAAAATTTCACCTTATTAAATTCTTCAACTACACATTTTGCAACCTCATTCATATCACTTTCTTGTTCTTCTCTTTTGAAATAATAGATCCAATCCCATATCATAATAGCATTGCTCCTGTAATTAAAAATGCTATCTTGTAATTTTCTCGATGACACAGCCAAATCAGCATCTGTAGAATCACTTTTCATTACCTGTTCCCAAACAACCTCCAACCTACCATGCAATTTCGCACTGCTTATAATCGTGTCATTGTTCTCACAATACCTTCTGAAAATGTAGTATCCAATCGGAAATAGTGGAATAATAATGGATATTAAAGTATCCGGAAAACTATTATTTTCAATAATTGAATACAGAATAATAAAAATCGAACTGGTTGATAAAACGATTATAAGAAAATATTTGTACACAGTCCTCACTTCATTTTCCCACGAAACATTTACTTTTTGACACATAATCCTGGCAGCAGAAATAGCTACATTAGAATATTCTAGTGGATACCAATTCGATAGATTATCTACAGTTTTATTTCTTTTCTTGTACTTCTCAGCTTTGATTTTCAAACCGTTGTGTAAAACTTCTTTAGACCCACAAAGTTGACTATTCCAGCTGATCTCAAGCACGTCAGTATCAAATAACTCTTGAATTTTAGCAGCTTTATCCCTTTGAATTTTCACTTGTTTTTCAAAATAGAAATTATTAATAACCAGAATCAAAATGGCAAATACTGAAATAAATGACAGCCTGCTAATATCATCAGAACAATTTTTTTTTAAAACTGGCAATGTTACCGGAATTAAAACGCTTAGAACAAATTGATAAAAAGTCATTCGTTTAGCTTCAAAATATAATTGCCTTTGCGCTGCTAAGAGGTCAATATTTTTATCTTCATTTTGTCTTTTTGAAATTCCACTATCTATCATCACCTATTTAACCCGTATAACTCGGAAATTCACTCCCGAATATTTCCTTCCATTTATTTATAGCTGCTTTTTGATCTCCTGCTTCTTCCTTATTCCTAGCCGCAACCGCTGTTTCATAATCCGTTCGCGCTCTTCTCGAAATTTTTAATTTTTCCGCATAAGGCAGGATATTTAAGTCTCCCTGTATATTTTTAGGATCGTAAATAGGTCTATATATTGCACCTGCTAAATGACCAAGTAAAGCTTTCACTTCCATATCAATCCACTTTGAGCAACTACCCTTTGTTTCGTAATATTCTAAAATCAAACACTCCAGGGAATACGATCCCATTGAGGGCATAGTTGGCCTTCTATTCCAATATTTAATTGCTCTGATCACATTAAGTACATTGCCATCAAGTGATTGGTTTATCCTTGATATTCTTTGCCCATCTATTCGTGGATCTGTTTTTTTCCAATTGCCTTCACCATCAGGAATGCAATAATATGTCTTCCCGTTAATTTCCGGTTTTGAAAAAAAACAAGGCACAATATCAAAGTTCCAAGGATACGACAGCAGTTTAAGAGTTGCAGCTTCACTTCTTCTATTTATTTCAGCATTTTCGTACTGTGCTATGTTTTTTAAATTAGAAACAAATTTATTGATAACCTTTCTTGAATTTAATTTATTTGTATCATCATGGCACAGGCGGAGAAGGTCTAGGGCTGTTTCCGGTACAGTTAACTCAATTTTGCCACAAGATTCTATGTAAGTACTTCCTTGAGCATTTAAACCGATCATGATATCAATGTCATCGAGTTCACGAATTTTAGTTTTTCTTGAAAATGAACCAAAATATGTGTCGATGTCTGTATATACTTTTGGGAAACCTTCGTTACCCTCAAATGTATGGATTTTCTCTTTTAGCCAGTCTCGGCTACCCCTTGCTTGGACAGTTTTACTTTGGTCAAGATTTACTTTATCTTTCATGAATTCATTAAATGCATTATCAATAGTTATTGCTATTATAATCTCCTCCTTCTCCTATCCGATTGGTGGACCAAAAAGATTTAGTCCACCAATCGGGTAGGAGTTTTTCCTTCTTACCTATTCACAAAATGATACTTGATTTTTGTTAGAGTTCCATTCGGTATCCTTCAATAAGTATTGCTTCGTTAATTGCTTAACTCTTAGAGACTCTCATTCTGACACATCAACTTAGTCTGCTCCATCACGATATCTACTGCTTTTGCAGTCTTATCTGGCGGATATCCATATTTCTTCAATAACCGTTTTATTATCATTTTCATTTTGGCTTGGACGCTGTCACGGATGGCCCAGTCTACGCTGATGTTGTTTTTTATCGACATGGTAAGATCTCTGGCGATTTGTTTCAAAATATCTTCACCCATAATTTCTTTTGCAGATTCATTATCTGACAATGCATCGTAGAAAGCCAATTCATCTGGGGTTAAACCTGTGCTCTCGCCGCGTTTTTCTGCCTCACTTATCTGTTTAGCAAGTTCAATGAGTTCCATAATTACTTGAGTTGTTTCAATGGCTCTGTTCTGATATTTTCTAATTGCACCTTCCAAAAGTTCAGAAAACTTCTTAGACTGCACAAGATTGCGCCTTGAGAAAGTTTTAATGCTTCCTTGAAGTAAGCGATTCAAAAGTTCTACAGCCAGATTTTTTTGTTTCATTCCTTTGACTTCTTCAAGAAACTCATCAGAAAGTATTGCAATATTAGGTTTTGAAAGCCCCACTGATTCCAATATATCAATGACTTCATTTGAAGAAATAGATTTTGATATTAACTGGTTCAATTCACTGTCCAGCTGGGAAGTTGTTTTCTTCTTGTTCTCATCATTAATAATTTTTACAAGACTTGCTTTAACAGCTTTATGGAATCCAATCTCAACATTGAGTCTTTCAGCAATATCGGTCGTTGCGCAGAGAGAATAAGCCCTAGACATTTCGGTTACTAGCCGGATGTAATCGTTCTTTCTTTCCTCACGAAGACCGATGATGTAATCCATCGTTTCAACAATAGCTTGCATTTTCTCACTTGGCTTACCAGTGAAGAACTTGTTGTAGTCGTGGCCATGCAGCAACTCTTTGATCAAATCATGCTTTTCAAGCAGAATCATGGATGCAACTTCTGTATCAACACCCGTAGTGTTTTTATCACTTTCAGTGTATCGAGAAAGCGCTTCTTTTAAATTCTCTGCTATTCCAATATAGTCAACAATAAGCCCACCTTGCTTATCTTTGAATACTCTGTTAACCCTTGCAATGGCCTGCATTAAATTGTGACCTTTCATAGGTTTATCAATATACATGGTGTGCATGCTCGGGACGTCAAAACCAGTGAGCCACATATCTCTAACGATGACAAGTTTCAACTCATCTTTCTTGTCTTTCATACGTTTAGCTAAAGTTTCTCTATTGGCCTTAGTTCCGATATACGCTTGCCAGTCAGCCGGGTCAGAGGAGCTGCCTGTCATTACAATCTTTATTTTTCCGCTCATTAATTCATCGCTATGCCAGTCCGGACGAATCGCTATTATCTCTTTGTATAGATCAATTGCAATTCTTCTGCTCATGGCAACAATCATTGCTTTGCCACCTTCATTTTCTTGTGCCTGCTCACGCTTTTCAAAGTGCTCAACAATATCTTTTGCTATTTGTTTTACACGTGAATTGGTCCCGACAATAGCCTCGAGTCTAGCCCATTTGCTCTTGAGTTTTTCTTTTTGGTTATATTCTTGGAACTCAGTTATTTCGTCATATTCGGAATCGATCTTGGGCTTCAAGTCTTCCGGGAGATCCAGTTTTGCGATTCTGCTTTCATAGAATATCTTAACTGTAGTTCCATCTTCAACTGCTCTGGTCATATCATAGACGTCTATGTAGTCACCAAATACCGCTCTGGTATTTTTGTCGGTCAATTCAACTGGCGTACCAGTAAAACCGATATAAGACGCGTTTGGAAGACTGTCCCGCATATATTTTGCGTAACCATATTTTACATCGACTTCATCGTTATTCTTAACTATATCAGCACCAAATCCATATTGACTGCGATGAGCTTCATCTGCCATGACTATCACGTTTTTACGGTCAGTAAGAACCATGCTCTTCCCATACTCGACTGGATTTTCAGCAACCTTATCCAAGTGCGAATAATTATCGATGCTTTCTTTTAATTCATTTGCAACAGGAGCAAACTTGTGAATGGTCGTAAAAATAATGCCACCACTAGAACGATTATTAAGTAATTCTCGCAAATGCGTTCTATCTGATGCTTGAACTGGGGTACTTCGGAGAATATCCTTACTCTTCAGAAATGTTCCGAATAACTGGTCATCCAGATCATTTCGGTCTGTAATAACTATAATTGTCGGATTTTCAAGTTCCTCGCTGATTACAAGTTTCCCAGCGTAGAATGCCATAGATAGACTTTTTCCGCTGCCTTGCGTATGCCAAACAACACCAATACGTCTATCCCCAGATTCCAAAGTAGCACGTTCTGTACTCTCAACCGCTTTGTTAACTGCGTGATATTGATGGTATCCGGCAAGGATTTTTATTGTATCCGCACCATCACTCTGGAACAGTACAAAATGCTTAATAATATCAAGGAACCGATCAGTTTGAAACATCCCTTTAATTAATACTTCAAGCTGAGGTATGGACAGAGATGCTACATTGTCACCATCTATCGTACGCCATGCCATGAATCTGTCTTCATCAGATGACAGGGTACCAGCTCTGGCATTAACACCGTCACTGGTCACCATAAATGAATTATAGGTGAATAGTGAAGGAATAGTCATTTTATATGTCTGAAGCTGGTTAAAAGCATCAGTAATATCAACATTTTCATCACTGACACTTTTTAGTTCAATAACTACTAGAGGAATACCATTTACAAAAGCTATAACATCCGGCCTTTTTTCTACCCCATGTTCAACAATTGTGAACTGGTTAGCAACCATGAATTCGTTGTTTAACGGTTTTTCTAAGTCAAATAAATATACCTTTTCAGTTCTATAACTAGCATCTGTCTGCCTCACCTGAACATCAATGCCATCGGTTATCATTTTTTGAAAAGCTTTGTTGTTCATAATAAGGCTAGGGCTCTGAGGAATAACTATCTGCCTAAATGCATCATCAATTGCACTGCTTGGCATCTTTGGATTTATCCTTGTGAGAGCCTCTTTAAGCCTGTCACTTAGAATAACGTCACTATAATCTTCACGTTCAGGATACTCTCCATCTGGTGCAATATCAGGACCGAAAACAATCTCATAACCTAGCTCATCAAACCATTCAATGGTGGCTTCTTCTAAGTGGGATTCACAGAAATTTTTGGGCATCTATTACAACTCCTCAATTGGTACCAGGATTTCTCCGGACATTAGTTTAGGCAATAATGAATCACGTATATCAGTTAATATTCTAATTTGATTATTATTGAATTCAATCTTATTATTTAAGGTCTCAAAAGTTGAGACAATTTCAAAGTCTTCAACTGTTGATGGCATAGCAATTTTAAAATTTTCTATGCTACCTTTTGTTATAAACTTAATAACCGAGCCCCTATGTCCCGATGTAATTTTATCAAGACTAAATTTTATAGCAGCAAACAATAACCCTGTTAATCTTTCGTTATATGGAATCAGTACATAGGTTCTCTGATATGCTTCAAATTTTCCTTTGTACCATTTAACATTAAAATCGCCGTTTCCCGCAACAAGAATAGCGTTGCCTTCAAAAGAATAATCATCTGTCCAAGCAACATCTTGTGAGCAACTGAAAAATGGATATTTCCCGATTTCTGAAGAAACATTTGCATTCTTCTTTCCTGTAATGACAGGGAAGAACTCACCTAATTCTACTACCCTCCAGCCCTTTGGGATTCTGCCTAATTCACTGTCTTCAAATTCTCCTTCCTGAAAAGGATCAAAATTCACAAACCAACTTTTGAAAATAGTCTGAGCCATTTCTTCAAGGTTTTCGTTGATGCGATTGTTGATTTTAATTTTATCGTCTAGGCAGGAAAGAGTGCTTGCTATAAACTTTTGTTCTATAATTGGTGGGATCGATAGTTTTAATTTTTCTATCATGCCTTTTGTAAGAGCTTTTCTTGTTGCTCCTGTAGAAGCAAGAGATAGCAATAATTCTTTTGTTATAGAATTATTAATCCAATAAAGTAAATATCTTGGATCAACCAAATCGGAATTTGGTCGTATGATAGATACATGCTGATTAACCCGTGCGGGTAATATACCATTTGGGACGATGCAACATCGAGCAACTGAATCTCCAGTAATATTCAGAAGTATGTCATCTGGCATGACTTCTACATTTTTCATTTTTTTTGCTTGTTCTTCATCTATATACACAAGACCTTTATACTCAAATGAATAATCATATATATTTTGACTCCTTATTAAAGATATACCGTCTTGTTTATACACATTTCCTCCACCTCTTGGAGTTACTCCACTACCTATTTTTATACACAGATCACCCAAATCAATTTCCTGAAATCCCCTAGAATCCATAACCAATCGCCCCCAGTCTCTGCTTAATATCCTCTTCAAGATGGTGTGATTTAGCAAACATTTCAGCTAATTCTTCTGTAAGTTTCGTCATTTTTTCATCAAAAGGCTCTCCATCATCTTTCACTTCTTCGATTCCAACGTATCTTCCAGGCGTTAGTATATATTCATGATTTCTTACCTCTTCAATGTTGGCAGATTTGCAGAACCCTTGAACGTCCTCATATTCTTCTTTTCCATCACGCCAATTATGGTAAGTGTCATATATCTGTTTGATTTCTTTATCAGTCAGCTCTCTATGTTTACGAGTTTCCATATACCCCATATTCCGGGCATCAATAAATAAAATTTTATCTTTCCTGTTTTCTTTCTTTTTAGATATGAACCAGAGACAAACCGGTATCGTAACATTATAGAATAAATTCGGCGGCATGGTTACGATACAGTCTACAAGCCCTGCTTCAATAATATTTTTTCTAATTTCGGCTTCAGTCTTTGTCGATGTACTCATAGAGCCATTAGCTAAAACAAAACCGGCAACCCCTTTAGGAGATAATTTACTGATCATATGCTCTATCCAGGCATAGTTAGCATTATTTTGAGGTGGAATACCATATTTCCAACGGACATCATCTTGGATTAAAGTATAATCACTTACATTGAAGGGTGGGTTGGCGAGAATATAATCTGCTCTTAAATTTTTGTGCAAGTCATTACCAAATGTATCAGCGTCTCTTTCACCCAAATTACCGTCAATTCCACGAATAGCCAGATTCATTTTGCAAAGTCTCCATGTTGTGGCCGTATATTCTTGACCATAAATATGAATGTTATCCTTTTTACCTTGATGTTCTTCAACGAATTTGGCTGATTGGACGAACATCCCCCCTGATCCGCAGCAAGGATCATATACTCTGCCCTCATATGGTTCAATCATCCCAACGAGGAGTTTAACTATGGTTGGAGGTGTGTAGAATTCACCTTCACTCGAGCCAAATTTCCCTAAGAAGTACTCATACACTCTGCCTAATAAATCCTGTGCTTTTGATTCCTTGCTTCCCAGATTAAATGAGAACAAGTCGATTAATTCTCCTAGTTTAGTTTTATCAAGTTCTGGTCTTGCATAGTTTTTAGGCAATACACCTTTTAAATGCTTATTTTCTCTTTCTATAGCAATCATTGCTTCATCAATGATTTGTCCAATAGTGCTCAGCTTAGCACTTTTTTTGATAAACTCCCATCTAGCACTTGGAGGTACAAAAAATATATTCTCCTCTACATAGGCATCTCTATCCTCTTCAAAATCGTCACCCTCTGCCACAAGCTCATTAAACTTATCTTCAAAACTATCTGAAATATATTTCAAGAAAATGAGACCTAATATAACATCCTTGTAATCTGAAGGCTGAAGGTTTCCTCTTAATTTATCTGCCATTTCCCAAAGTTTATTTTCAAATTCTAAATTCACAGCCATCGTATAAACCCTCCTAAGTTAATTTGTTATATAGATTGTCTTTGATATTTGTCCATCTGCGCTCTGCGTCACTGATGGTTTTTTTATAAATATCGAGTTCTTTATGATACAGATTGATCATGTCCTTTTGCTCACTGATTGGAATTATAGGAATTTCCATTTCCATGATATCCGAATGATTGATATTCATAATCGTTGTTCCACGTTGGAAACTCTTAATAATTGCCAATCCAATAGGACTCTCAAAGAATATTTTGATGTATTCACCGATCAGTCTTTCCTTTGGCCTAATTACAATCAGATTGGCTGATGCGATAATCGTGTTATTTTGATTTTCAAACACTGCTGACTTTATAGCAGTTCCTCTACAAGACAAAACGACATCACCACTTAACAGCTCATATCTTTTTATTTTTCGTTCATCTTCTTCTATTGTGTCCATATCAACATATCTAATCTCACCATTTTCAATATTTGAGATATTTAACACACTAATTTTCCCTAAAACTGTATCCTTTTTTAAGATAGATTTACCTCTAAAGACTTCTGCAACTTCTTTGAGTTTCACTTTTTCTAAGTTAGAATTTTTAAACCGTTGCATGTTCTCATCGTCTTCAGCTAATAATAATTCTATTCGCCAATCTTCATGAGATAAAAAATCACTAGTCGATAATATTTTTCTATCCGTTACATCAAAAATGCCTCTAATTAAAGCGAACGTCCCAATTTCAATGTTTTGCTGAGGCTGGGTTGTGATTGTAAGAAAATACGTCTTGATCGCTGTTGCAGGTCTGAAAGTGCCTTCCGGTAATATATATATGCTTTTAACATTAAAGTTATCAGTAATGTATGTCCTTAATTTTTTATATCCCATGCTTGCGAATGTAATTTTTGCAGGTACGATAATATCTAGCATTCCATGCTCATTTAAGTGCTCAAGCATGTTTTGAGTTGCAACCCCATCGCTTTCTCTAGTGATAAACGTTTTCCCTAGCTCCTCAGCCTTATATCCAAAAGCTGGAATTGAATATATATAATCAAATTTTTCATTCAACAAACAATCTGTATAGATTGATTCAAATCTGATTGAAACATTCGGCATCTCTCCAAAGGCCAATTTCAGTAAAATATTCATTGATTTTAGTTGCGTTGTCAAGAATATTTCTAAATTTTGGTTATTCTTTATAATTTCTCTAAGCCCGGATAAATGCTTTTCAGCCTCCGTGATAAGAATCTTTCTTGGCTTAATTTTCTGGATCTTCTCATTGATATATTCATTTATGTATTTTGGCGAGATAATTGTACCCATGCGATCATTCTTATATATTTCAAGGGTAAAATCTATTAAATCAACATCTTTTAAAGATTCAAAAATATCTAAAAAGTCGTCTCTGTCGGCAGGGAAGAAACCTAAATCATCTTCAGTTGTTTTTTTCATGAACTGAAATAATTTCTCTTTATCATTTAATACATTTGAGTTGTCCAGTATATTCTTCAAAGTTAGTTTAACGCGTAGCATTTCATTCAATAATTGTTCCCTGGTAGAAAGTTGCCTTTGATATAATATGTTTAAGGCTAACTCTATATTTGTATTCACTTTAGTCCTCCTTCCTATACTCACTTCACTATCTTATTATACTTCTTACAATTTTAGTATGTCAATACTAAAAATATATATTCCCTTTATTGATAAGATAGATGAAAAGAGCAATCCGATTTAAGAAGATTTCAATCTTGGAATTTTATTTGATTTCAATTCATACCTGATGCTAAATCTCAACGAACGATATATTGAACAACAACTAAATAATCAAAAATAAGGCCGGAACCGAAGTCCTGACCTTATTTCTGATTATTTATAGGTTATTAAGCCTTATTTAGCTCACGTTTTCTCAACGTTACAGCGAAGAAGAACGAAACCAGACACACAACCATGAAGGCGATGCTGACGATGATTGTCGTGTTGTAGCTGCCGGTTGCGTCATAGAAGTAACCCAGCAGAGGGCCGCCCAAAGCTAGACCCAGGCTGCCTGCTGTCGACAAGATGCCCCAAATAGCGGTGAATTCTTTTTTCCCTAAAACCTCAAACGTCACTAATTGGTTCATTACGGCCGGTACACCGGTACTCACTGCATAGATCATCGCTGCGCCGATCAGGATCGTGATGTTATCCGTTGCGGCAAAGATGCAGAAGGCAAGGATGTAGATGGTCGTGAAGATGTACAAAGCTTTTGTTGCACCCAGCTTGTCGGTGACAATGCCCATGATGATTTTGGACGCGATCATAACGATGGACGCCATCGATAAAACCATGCCGGCCTGTACATCAGTGGCACCTTTTGTCGTAAAGAAGATCGGAATCTGTTGGGTGAATGTAGAAATCATCGCGAAACACACGAATGACAAGGCCAATAAGTAGAATATCGGTGAACGCAATGCTTGCGCATAGGTCATATCCGTATCTCTATGGTTGGTGACGACCGACGAAGAATCATTCGTTGCTTGTTCAGCTTCTGCTGCAAGTGAATCTTCCGTCACGCCATAAGGCAACATGCCTACATCAGCGGGCTTTTCGATCAACAGAAACGCTCCCAAGAACAAAGCAACAGCGTACATGCCGCCCAATAATAAGAACCCTTTTTCCCAACCGTAATTTTGGATGAAGGACGGGACAATTGCGCTTGTGATCGCGGCGCTTAAGCCGATCGATGCAGCCCAGATAGCGGCCGACGACATCATGAGTAATCCGATGACGATAGCCGCCAAGTAGAATCCAAACTAGGTTTTTACGTTGTCCAAAAGAAAGAATCCCACTGCTACGAAAATTCTTAAACTTATTGATTTATCAGGACGGATGCAGGATCAATATCGGAGCTGAATGCTGGGGCTAATGTCTTTTCGTATGCTTCTGCGATAAAGCCACTTTCATTCAACGTATCAATCTCTGCATTCACCCATTCCAACAACGCGGTGTTGCCTTTAGCTACTGCTGGCGCGATGGTATCTTCGTTCCCGATGGCTTCAACGCCTGCCACAAAGCCAGGATTGTCTTTGATCCAACCGAAGATCAAGGTATTGTCGTGTGCCAAAGCGGCGGCACGGCCATCCAATAAGGCTTGGAAAGTTTCTGTATTTTGTTCATAGACCAATAGCTCGATGTCAGGGTAATTTTCTCTGAAGTATGCTTCAGCTGTTGTTCCTTTGTTGACGATCAATTGTTTGCCTTCCAATTGAGAAACATCTGTGATGACATCCCCTTCTGGAGAAACGATTCCAATGGATACTTTCATATATGGGTTGGCGAAGTCCACTACTTCTGCACGTTCCGGTGTGACGGTGAAGTTGGCCATCATCAGGTCAACCTTGCCTGTTTCCAGATACTCCACTCGGTTTGCTGCTTCTGTGATGACCCATTCGATTTTTGAAGAGTCCCCTAGCAGATCTTCTGCGATTTTTTTGGAAATCTCAACGTCGAAGCCTTGGTTGTCTCCGTTCGCATCCACATAACTGAACGGCGGTTTGTCGCCGAAAACACCGATGCGGATGACGTCATTTTCTTTGATTGTGTCCACTGTTGTTTTATCTTCAATATTGGCAACGGAGCCTTCTGAAGAATCATTTGTTGCACCCGCGCCGCAAGCCGCTAGCCCCACTGTCGCTGATAATATAGCCAATGATTTGATAAATTTGTTTTTCATTCTTCATTCCTCCATTGTTTTTTCCTATATATTGTCTTTCTATTGAAACCTGAATGTGTTGATGAATTCGTTAGCCCTTTGCGATTGTGGCTGCGTGAAAAAAGCTTTCGGATCCTCAGAAATTTCAACAATGTTCCCTTTTTCCATAAAGACGATTTTATCGCTGACTGCCTCCGCAAAAGCCATTTCATGGGTGACGATCAGCATCGTCATGCCGTCTTTTGCCAGATCGAGGAGGACGTTCAGGACTTCCCTGATCATCTCGGGATCGAGCGCCGCCGTCACTTCATCGAAGAGCATGATTTCCGGGTGCGTCATCAACGCACGCACGATTGCAACCCGTTGCTGCTGCCCGCCGGACAACTGCCTCGGGAAGCTATGCGCTTTATCTTCCAGACCAACCCGTTTCAGCAACGCAATGGCTTCTTCGGCTGCCTCCTCTTTCTTGCGTTTTTGAACTTTTAAAGGAGCCAATAGGACATTATCAAGAACTGTCATGTGCGGAAACAGATCATACTTTTGAAAGACCATTCCGATTTTCTGCCTGACTTCTTTCCAATTCATCCCTGCTGCGGCTATCTCTTTTCCATCCAGCAAGATGCTGCCGGACTGAATTTTCTCCAGACCATTGATGCAGCGCAGGGCAGTCGATTTGCCGCAACCTGATTGTCCGATGATGGTCACAACTTCTCCTTTGGCTACATCCAATTGGATATCAGCCAAGGCCTGAGTTTCTCCGTAATATTTATTTACATGTTTCAGCTTTAATATTGGACTTCCCAATGTTTCTTCACCCCTTCTCACTCTTGCCATTTCAATTCCAATTTTTTGGATAATTTCGATAACGGGTAACAGACGATGAAGTACAGGAAGAAGATCAACCCATAGATCCAGAAGGAAGCACTCGGATAGTCCTTCACGGATACTTCAATCACTTGCTGTCCGACCTTGATGACTTCAATAATCCCTATCAACGGCAACAGCGCTGTCGTTTTCACCATCCTGGTAGCCAAGTTGATGGCCGGTGGAACGATGCGCCGTACTGTCTGGGGAATAATGACGTACAAGTAGAGTTGACCGCTAGCCAATCCCAATGCTTGGCCGCTTTCCCATTGGATTTTAGGGATGGAAGTGACAGATGCTCTGACGATGTCGGCCATTTCAGCTGTTCCCCAAAACGTAAACACGAAAATGGCAATCACCCTGTTATCGATATGAATCCCTGTCCAACGCGTAAGGCCGAAGTACAGGATGTACAGCATCACCAATACGGGTACAATCCGAACGACTTCAAGATAGAATCTTGTGACGAACCGAACAACGATATTTCTGCTTGTCATGAGCATTCCAACCAAGAGTCCCAATGCGAATGACAGCATGACTGCCATGATTGCCACAAAAATTGTTTGCCCAAGTCCTTCCAAGATACGTTGCAGATTTTGACCTTCGAATAAAATGTTAATTCCCGAATCCTGCAAAACGCAACCTCCTTTCGATGAAGTGGATCAAAAGGGATATCGGCAATAAAAACACCAGGTAAGTTGTGACCATCAAGAACAGCGCTTCATTGGTCTTGTAATACAATCCCATGATATCTTTCGCGACAAAAACTAGGTCAGCTAATGCGATTGCGCTGAACACGGAGGTTTCTTTCAGCAAAAATATGATGTTCGCGCCAATACTGGGAAAGGAATTTGCGATTGCCTGTGGGAAAATAACGTACAGGAAAGTTTGCGTGTTTGACAATCCCAGACTGGACGCTGATTCCATCTGTATATTCGGGACGGATTCCAAACCACCTCTTATCGCTTCCGCGAAATAGCTGCCTCCCAAAAAGGTCAACCCCAATATGCCGCAGACTTCAGCGCTTAAATGGATACCCACTTGCGGCAAGCCAAAATACAGAACAAACAACTGGATCATCAATGGGGTGTTGCGTGATAATTCGATGTATCCTTCAAAAACCTGCGACAACACAGGCAGTTTATAATAGCGCACGATGCTGACAATTAGGCCGATGATAAAGGCAAAGATGATCCCAATCCCACCCAAGCGCAACACAAGGAAGGCTGCTTCCTGGTACATGGGGATAGCCTTTCTTATAAAATCCAAGTCCATTATTTACCTCCAATCCTTTCTTGCTTTTTTAACAGTTTCTGATTATCACCTCATAAATAAAAAACTTCCCGATATTTTAAGAAGCAACGATTACTTTAGCGCCTTTGTCAGCTTTTACTGTTTGTTTGTTTCAATATACCAAGACATTATTTCTGTAAAAAGATGATTAAACCAGCAATTTTCTGTCGTATTTTTTACATTGAGTTTCTATTCACATATGGTATCATGACTGCCAATAAATGAATATTACGCAGAAACGAACACAGGTGATAGGTTTTACCGAACAGCCAAATGCTACTCTGGTCATCTTTTTGGGTAAAGTGAGTTGGCTGAACGAAGCAAAAAAGACTTGAATCCTCTGCAAGTAAAGGTTCAAGTCTTTTGATTAGCTTTGTTGCCATGAATGTCCAGCTATTCCCCATCAAGGATGGCTGGATGTTGTATCATTTCATTATCGAATTTGTCGTCTGACCGCTAAGAGTACAGTTGACATCTCCTATAACGACATTATCGACAACAAAAGTGAATGTTTGTTGTTCAGTCGACTGGATTAATTTTTCGGAAGTGAAGGATACCGTCCCGTTTTTTCCAGTGCTCCCGGAATCAGGACCTGTAGTTGTTTCTTCCCAATGGCCGGTGACAGTTGCATCAGCTACTTGGGCACCGGCTTCCAGGACCTTCACTTTGGCTGTAGCCCATACATAATTTATTTTGTTAATTTTTCTGGTTACAGCGCTCATCTCGACAACCAAATCAACTGTCCTTGTAGGCGTAACTGTAGGTTCAACATTTACGGTTACTGTTGCAGTGGCAGTAGAGCCTGCGCCGTCTGTTACTTCATACGCGAAGGTATCCGCGCCTGTGAAGTCGGCGTTCGGTGTATAGGTGATATCTGGTCCTGTACCACTCACAATTCCATTTGCCGGAGCTGACGCAATCGTATAGGTCAGTGGATCACCGTCTGGATCTGCAGCGATGAGCGTGATTGCTACAGAGGTGTTTTGCGTGGTATCAACAGTTTGGCCATAAGCGACGGGGGGATTATTAGCGACAACCCCAATACCTAGCGCTGAGGAAGCGTCCACCATTCCGTAACCGTATAATTTATCCTTACCGATTCCCCCCAAATCCAAAGCTGTGCCATTCATTTTATTGCGGACTGCCTCCGCAGTATAGTTCGCATCAGATGCCATCAGCAAAGCTGCAACGCCTGCGACATGAGGTGCAGCCATTGATGTTCCATTTGCTTCTATGAAGTACTCGCCTGCGTAACCTGCGAACGAAAACGGCTGCGGGCCCGCAAAGTTGGTGCCGTCTTTCCATGTCGAAAGAATTGATACACCAGGAGCAGCTATTTCAACGTCTGCGCCCGTGCTAGAAAAACTGGCCCGCAGATTGTTTTTGTCGAGAGCCGCAACTGCTACTACCGATTCATATTTAGCAGGATAACTGACATTATTACCGTTGCCCGCGGCACTCCCGTCGTTGCCTGCAGAGCCTATATGCAGAACCCCGGAGCTGCCCAACACATCAAAAGCTGCCTCAAGCTGTGACGAATTGGATCCGGTGCCATAACTATTATTTGTGATGCGTATCGGAGAATCGGGATGCGCGGCATTATAATTCTGAATCCACTGCAGCGCTTCGATGATCCTGCTTGCGGTACCTTCCCCATTGTCATCCAGAACTCTGAGTGCCACTATCTGTGCGTTTGGTGCAACGCCGACAACCCCAAATCCGTTGCTCGCTGCAGCAAGTATTCCTGCTACATGGGTACCATGCCCATAAACATCCTCGGGGAAGAAATCATCCGAAACAAAATCGTAGCCTAATTCATTTGCGGAAGAGTCAAAGTTATCCCGAAGGTCAAAGTGATTGAAGTTCACTCCGGAGTCCAAAACGGCGACCTTGACACCTTCGCCAGAATAACCAGCTGCAAGAGCTGCATCGGCGTTGATATGATCGGCGCCCCAACTATTCCCAAGCTCGTTTTCTGACGAATATTCAAGTGCTTGCACAGTGTAATCCAATTCGACTACTTCCACTTGCGGATTGTTTTTCAGGGCTTCGATGGCTTTCGCCGGAAGTCTTCCGGAAATCGCAGGAATAATGGTGAAAACACTGTTGACATCGCCACCTAGCCCCTTAAATGCATGCAATTCCGCCTGACCAGGTTTGTCTTTAAACCGTACAATGACATCCTGAAAATCGGCCGAGTTATTCGGGGTTGCGGCTGTCTGGGCTGGTGATTGGGATGCCATTGCCTCAGTAGTTATTGATGTATAGTTAAAAATGAACAAAAATGTTAATAGGACTGCATAAAATCTTTTCGAAAACATATCATTTCCCCTTTCTTGCTATCAAAAATCGACCATGGAAGGTCGGTCACACCACAGATTAAGAAATTTTGAACGGAGCTGTACCCAACTCATGTCTCAACGATTATAACATTTAATTCCCTATACAATATTTTTTTATTGTATACCTTTACATTGATAATTTACAAGAAGAAGTTTCTTTTCGTCATGACTATCTTTTCAAGACTAATCTCTTGACTGGACTCAACCGCAAGAATAATATGAAATGGAAAATGGATATCTAATGCTGTAAATACATCAAAAATAAAAAGGAGATCAGACAATGAACTTTGATAGCGGCGACTCATGTTTCTACAAAAACGACGAAAACGAAAACCTAATCTGTGAAATTAGCTATTCCATTGCAGACAACAACATGATCAGCATCGACCGTACCTTTGTGAATGACGATTACCGTGGCCAGGGAATTGCCGCACAACTGGTTGATCGCGTGGTGAAAATGGCACGGGAGGAAAATAAAAAAATTATCCCTCGCTGCCCTTTCGCCAAAGGCATGCTCGAACGAAACAGCTCACTTTACGCAGATGTAATAGAATAGAATCAAAAAGCGGAATCACTGTTTCATTAGACAGTGATTCCGCTTTTTGATTAGATTTGCGTCTCATGGGCGGTTCCAGCAACGCGATCGCAACCTTCCAAGTCACTTATGGCCTGGATGCCATGCTATCCAAGGCTGATTTCCCTATGGGCGGAACCTCGCCGGGGATATCTGTCCAATTTCGATGCGAATTCCCGATGAAGCGGTCTTCGTCGGGAATTCCGGCTTGATTTTGCAGTTAGTTCTCGCTGAATGGCTCCTCACCGGGTAATCTGCCCTCCTTCAAGCCGCAAAAAAAGAAACCCCAATTAATAGAGTTTCTTCCCGATACTATGATGATTTAGCTGCGTTCTTTCTTCTCCACTTTCTTCCCGACAGCCGCCAGGAAGATCGTGAATTCATCATCGCCGTCCAAATGCAGCAGTTCATCGACCATGTCCTGGTCGTAGATACCCAATGCGCAAGTACCGGCATCGATTGATTCGCTTGTCAGGTACAGGTTTTCCATGACTGCGCCGATGTCGATCAGGATTTTTTTGTGCGCGGTGATGTCGTACTTCCATTCCGAACGGTACGGGATGCAGCTCCATGAGAAGATGACCGACGCGCGTTTGGCGAAATTCGGCACGAATGGCTGATCGAGCGTCATTTTGTCGACCTGTTCATCGATGTCGTTGACTTCGCTCAGGTACAATAGTTTATGGCAATCCGCCAAATAACGGTATACGCCCTTCTTCAACCCATCCACATTGAGGATGAACAGATAGGTCTCAAACGAATGCGTCCCTCCGCTGCAGGGAACCGTGCGGAAAGTGATGCCTGATCTGTTGGTACCGGTGATGGCCTGCGTGCTCCACAATAGGTAGGAAAGTTCATCTATCGTGAGCGCATTTTTCGCATAGTGGCGGACGCTTCTTCTTTCTTTGATGATTTCGTAGATGTTCTCCTTCTTCACAACCCCGCCGTCGACGGCAGGCAAGTCCACGATTTCCGCATCCGCATCGTAGGCTTTGACGTTGGGTGGTTGCGGAATCCCCTTTTGTTTATCCGTTTCGATCGCGCTGAATGTTTTGAAATCCGACTTCAGAAAATTGCGTTGTTCTTCATATCTTGCCATGGTAAAACCTCCATTTTTCTTACTATTTTACCACGGATTGTGAATGTTCGCACTATGTCGGACTAAGGGTTTCCCCTGTATTTCCAGGTTATGTGGGCGCAGCATCGCTATTCCTCTTCTTCATCCTCTCGGTATTCCAAAATATCCCCGGGTTGGCAGTCCAAGGCTTTGCAGATGGCTTCCAAGGTCGAGAAGCGGATCGCCTTCGCTTTCCCGGTTTTCAGGATGGAGAGATTGGCCATCGTGATGCCGACATGCTGTGACAGTTCGGTGACGCTCATTTTTCGTTTTGCCAACATGACGTCTATATTGATGATTATTGCCATTTTGCACACCTCATATCGTATAGTCGTTTTCTTGCTTGATTGCGATCGCATTTTGCAGGAGTTTTTGAAGGACAGCGGCAAATACGGCAATCACCATGCAGGCGAAAATGATGATCAAGCCTATCAGGACGATGCCGGGAGCGTCATCCATATCACCCATCATAAAGATGAGCGGCATGAACAGGATGAACAGCCCGCCGATCGCCGCTGCACAAAGTTTGATGTTTTTCAGGACTTGCACCGTAAAATCGGAAAAAGCCAAGTCCTTATCGATGTAGCCCAACAATTTAAAGACTTGGTGCAGGGCGACGAAATAGATGCCAGCAGATGCGTACAGTCCGATCATAAATGGATATTGCAAATAAGTAAGGCTTGGGACCAGTTCGACCAAGAAAGCCGCGATTTCAGGGATAATAAAAATGCATAGCGCTACTACCGGAAGCCCCATCAGAACGACGACCGCCTTCAAAAAGAATGTTTCTCGTTTCATGTGTACAACACCTCATTTGGATTTGTTACTGTTAGTTTAGCCTTTTATTTATCGTTTCACAATAAATATTTATCCTTTTAATCAATTCTTAAAATATGTGTTCGGCAAAAAGCCAGAAGCGCTCAAAAGCGGTTCTGGCTTTTCCAACTAATTTTATTGAGTGTTCCTACAGATATCTTTCAAGCATGTGCGCAATGCCGTCCTCATTGTTGGACAACGTGATTTCGTTCGCGCTCGCTTTCAAGGCGTCGATCGCATTGCCCATCGCCACGCCGACCCCTGCGTAGGCGATGATCGATGTGTCGTTTTCTCCGTCACCGAATGAAATGACATTTTCGCTGTTGATTCCCAGCGGCTGCAGGGATTTATCCAGCGCAAAGGCTTTATCGATGCCCTTGTCGGTGAATTCGAAGTAGAACGGCGCGGAGAAATACCCGCTCACGCGGCCTTCGAACGGCTGCATGATTGCTTTCCAATTTGCTTCCAGATATTCCGATTCCCCTGCGACCAAGATCTTGTGCAACGGGAAATCGACGAACTCGGCGAGGTTGTCCACTTCGCACAATTTGAAATTGCCGCTGCGCGATTCATACTCGATGATGTTCTTCAATCCATGCGGCGGTGCGGTGATCATGCAGTCATAGACGTTGTTCACGTACATGTAATCCTTGTGCGCGACCATCGGCTTCACTTCAAAGTTCGCCAGGTGCGCCAGGATTTCCTTGCCCACTTCGTCGGACATGCTTTGGCTGAACAAAGTCTCATTTGTTGCGCAATCCGTCACGCACGCCCCGTTGTAGGACAACAACAGGCCGTGGTACTGATCCAGTTTTAGTTCCTTCGAGAACCGTTCCATCGCGGAGATCGGCCTCCCGGACGCCAACACGACTTTCACGCCTGATTCTTGCGCTTTCAGTAATGCTTCCCTTGTTCTCGAGCTGATTTCTTTCTGGTCATTCAACAGCGTGCCATCGATGTCCAAAACAATCGCTTTCAGATCCATTCAATTCACCTCATCTTTTATGGTCAAATCGTGATTTCGATTCTGTTTCCTTCCGGATCGCCGATTACCGATTCATAATAGCCGTCGCCGGTCACTCTGCACGGGCTCAACAAAGGATAGCCGGCATCCACCAGTTTTTGCGTCAAAGCATCAACTATGTCTTTGCTGCCTACTGCGATTGCCAGATGCGCGAAGCCTAATATTTCATTTGTATGGGAGCCTTTGATTACATCTTCGCGATGCATGATCTCCAATCTGGCACCATCCGCGAAGGATAAGAAATAGGATTGGAATCCTGATTTCTGATTATGGTACTTTTCACCTGCCGTTGCTTTGAAGAAATCACAGTAAAATTCTTTCATTTTTTCCAAATCCGCAGTCCAAAGACCGATATGTTCTATTTTCATCTGAAAACCTCCTCGATAACTAACGTTAGTATATGCCATTCATCCAAAAAAGACAGACGAAACGATTAGGTTGAAATAAATTTGTCTATACACTTCCATTCAGCCTCGAATTCGTGAAACAATCCTGTCAAAATCTCTGATTGCCTCTTAATAGCAGGATATGGTACTTTACAGACAGAAGTATTTTTGATTGGAGGCGAACCGCATCAATATTGAAAAAATCAAATATTACATAGATTTGGTTGAATGCCGCAGCTTCACGGAGACGGCCAAGCGGAACTATGTGTCGCAGACCACCATCAGCCAGACCATCGCTTCGCTGGAGGAGACGTTCCAGATCCGGTTGATCAACCGCAAAAAGACACCGATCGAGCCGACGGAAGCGGGACAGCTTTTCTACGAGGAAGCGCTGGTGCTGTGGAAGCAATACCAAAGCATGCAGCAGAAAATGCGCAATTTCCAAGCCAATCAGCGGGAAACCTTGTCGATCGAATATTCGGCCATGACGGATATCCAGACGCTGCTTTCCGTCATCCCGGTTTTCCGGAAAGAAAACCCGCTGGTCGAATTGAATCTGAATAAGGTGCTGTTGAAGAACATTTCCGACTATCTCGTGAAAGGTATCTATGATGTAGCCATCGCTTTCGACTCCGAATTCGAAGGCAAAAAAGACATCACGACGGTGCCTTTGTACGCCGGTAAATACCAGGCCGTCGTCAGTGCAGGCCATCCCTTGTTCGACAAAACGTCGGTTACCCTTGTTGAACTGTATCAGCACCCGCTCGTCATGCTGGACCCTTCCGTCATCGGCGCATCCTACGATTTGATGGTGCAGCATGCCCAAAAAGACGGTTATCAGCCACAGATTGCCAAAACAGTGGACGATGTCGAAACCGAATTGTTCGCAATCCGGACCGAAAACCTGATCGGCTTCTTTCCGGACAACTACAATCTGAACTACTCGTCAGAGGAAATCCGCATGATTCCAATCGAAGGCTCCTTCCATACATTCGTGATTGCCTTGGGATACTTATCCGTCAATTCAAAGCCAGGCATCCAAGCGCTGATCCGTTCCATCAAAGCGCATTATTCGATTTCCGGATAACCCATTCGCTTTTTGTATTGGAGTTTGCTCTTTGTTTCACATATCATGAAGATAGTTAAAACAGACAGGAGACGATACAAATATGGGTAAATTATTATTGACAGGCGTGGACGGTAACCTTGGAAATCAAGCAGCGGAATACCTTTTGGATTTAGTCGAAAAAGACCAACTGATTTTCTGCGCATACAGCGAGGCTGCTCTAAAGAAATATGCAGACCTAGGGATTGAAACACATGTCACAAATTTCAATCATAAGGGCGGCTTGGCTGAGGCCTTCGCCAATGCCGATAAAGTCGCGCTGATTTCGATGCCTTTCGTCGGCGCAAAACGTCAAAACGCACATAAAAACGTTGTCGATGCCGCCAAAGAAGTCGGCGTTCAGCAGATCATCTACACTTCATTGGTCAATGCGGCTGACGAATCCAACCCGAGCGTCGAAAAAATCGACCACATCTTCACAGAGGACTATATCAATGAAGTCGGCATGGATCATATTTTCCTGCGCAACTCACAATATGCCGAAGCCATGGTCACCAACTACTTCACCTTCGTAAAAATGGGTGGTGTCATGCAGAACAATCAAGCTAACGGCAAAATGGCCTACATTTCCCGTAAAGATTGCGCCAAAGCTGTTGCACATGCATTGGCCACCGATAAATACCACAATGCGGTGTTGAACATCAACGGACCTGAACTGATGACCATCACCGACTTCGTGAATTACGGCAACGCAGCGACCGGCAACAACGTCACTTATCAAGCCATCTCCGACGAAGAGAACTATGCCATCTTTGACGCGATGGGCGTTCCGAGAACAACGGAAGGCGCATTCAAAAAAGACTCCGAAGCACCCTTCTCTTCTGAAGGCATGGTCACTTTCGGAGAAGCGATCCGCCTGGGCAAGATGGACAACTTCACGGATGATTTCAAACTGCTGACAGGCGAAGAAGCCATCACAGTGAAATACATGTTTGAGCACTCTGATGAGTTCCAAGTCGGCGAACGCCATTCGGAAGACAAATAAATCCAATAACTGAAAATGAACGCCACCTCAAAATTGGGGTGACGTTCATTTTTTCTGAAATATTATTCTTTTGATTGTAAAAAATATATTCATACGTTTATGTCCAACTGTGGGATACCTCTTGTTTCAAAAGAAGTTAAAGTACAGTCAGGAAACGATCAACGGATGTAGTTAAACAGCATCATAATCTTCCAAACGAATAGAATCTAAATCTGCTTCACTAAAATTAAGGTTTTTCCCGATTAATTTTTCTACTGCATTAATCAGCGCTGTAGCATCCAACCCGTATTTTTTCATTAAATATGGTTTGGATGCGCCATGGGTGAATTCATCTTGAATACCAACTTTGATAAGTTTCTTGCCGATTTGATTTTCGACCATTACTTCGGCTACCGCAGTTCCTAAACCGCCTATAACTGTATGATTTTCCATTGTAATAACACCGTATTTTGCCTTTTTAATACTTTCAACCACAAGCGGATCATTAAATGGCTTCAATGTTGTGATATGGACATGCTGGACAGATAGCCCTTGGTTTTCTAAATATTTAGTTGCACGCATGGCTTCTTCTGTACATACGCTGCTGGAGAATAATGTAATGTCTGTCCCTTCACTCAGCGTTCTGCCTTTATTAAATTGAGTTGGCTTTAGCGGATTGAACAGGCGAGGTATTTCACCTCTCAGCATTCTTATATAAATGGGACCATTTACCTCCTTTGCAATTTCCAACGCAGATTCTACATCCGTTGCATCCCCACAATCAAAGATGGTCATATTGGGAATACCTCTAAGCACCGCAACATCTTCAATCGATTGATGTGTAACTCCGCCTGGAGTGGTAATGCCCGGAACAAATCCAAGAAGCGCTACTGGAAGATTGGGATAAGCGATTGACATTTCCAACTGATCAAGGGGTCTTCTATAAAGGAAAACAGCAAATGTATGAATTAATGGTCTAAAACCTTCTTTCGCCATGCCTGCAGCCCAACTCAACATATTTTGTTCTGCAATTCCCATTGAAAGATATCTTTCAGGAAATGCTTCCTGAAATTCTCTTATTTCACACGAAGTTCCTAAATCTGCCGACATAACAATGACGTCATCATTATCTTTCGAAAACTTGATTAAGTTTCTTGAGTGTACATTTGTTTCGGTTATCATACTATTCTCCTTTCACAAATTAATATTTGTCATAGAATTTTTTGAATTTGTCATATTCTTCACCTTTTTTTAGGCGAATGAAATGTAAATATGGCTTCTTTTCCTCTAGAAGCGGTATGTCTGTCGTACCAGATGTTTTACACAGGATGACCAAAGGTTTATCTTTTTCACCCTTCGTTGTCGCTTTTTTAATTTCCTTAACATCGTGGCCGTTTATTGTAATAACTTTTGCACCAAAAGCTTCAAATCGCTTGTCAATTGGTTCGATGTTCATTACATCCTTCGTTAATCCCTCTACTTGTTGACCATTTACATCGACGAACAATACGAAATTATCTAATTTATAAAATGAGAGCGCTTGGATGGCTTCCCATAATTGCCCTTCTTGTAATTCGCCATCGGACATGAAAACAAATACTCGGCCATCTTCATTTTTCAATTTTCTACTATGCGCAGTTCCACCTGCGGTACTGATAGCTTGCGCTAACGTTCCCGCAGCTGTTTCGAATCCGGGTGTGTGATTCGCGCCAATCATTTCCATTGCATAACCGTCTGTATTGAATTTATCCAAAGCATCTTCTGCCAATCTTCCGCATTCTATCAATGCTGCATAAACAGGTGCAGCGTAGTGAGCTGGGGATATAAACAAACGATCATTTCCAGCACCTAAATCACCATGGTATGCTGCACCTTGCAAGTATTCCATGTTCTCTCTTGATGGAGCTCCTGGAAACAGGCCGGGCTGCATTGGCGCTTTGCTCTTACTCAAATGCAATACTTTCATGTAAAGCGTAGCTAAAATTTCTGCGGAAGAACAGGCCTGTGCTAAGTAACAACCGTTTCTTTCTAGCGTTAATTTCAAAACATTTTTCCGGATATTATGAGCTGCTTTTTCGACATCCTGATAAGTATAAGATTTCCCCACAATAAATCTCCCTTTCTTAAAAAAATCCTAGCAATGTTTGTAAATATAAAAAATAAAAAAATCAATCCAACTTCAAATCTCAGACATTGCTGATCTTCTCGACTAGCCCACGAAAATATTTACAGTTCTGGATAATATCAGGCCCATGTTTAAATAAGCCTCCTCCTACGAGGAAAATCACATCATTTCCGTATGCTTGCAGCGATTCGGGAATGCTTTCAAGACTCATCCCGCCTGCAGGGCAAGGGAAAATCGGCTTCAGATTACCCATCTTTTCCTCTGAAGCGTGCGCTATGTTTATGCATTGTTCACGGCTAAATGAGAAACGGCCGCCAAAGGTTGGAAAAATAGTCCCATCGGCTCCAGCAAGACGGGCGATTTGTCCAAAAAGCGCCTGTTGAGATATTCCGTTATTGCCCAAAACATAACTTCCCTGGAAAGCTGGATGACTTATGATAGGAAGCGCTATGCTATCGTCTTCAGCAATTTGTTTCATAACATCCAGACCTGTAAGCCCAGGCGCAATCATGAGCCCACCTGCCCCAATTTCCTTTGCCAGTCTGGCTCTGTTTACGATTTGGTTGCTTTCAGCAGTAATATTCGGCACATAGATTGTTCTATTTCCTGTTTCTCTATTTGCCCTTTCTACAGCCTCCACACAAAGATGAACTCTTTCCTCAAAAGGAGAAAAAGCCTGATTAGATATACCATGGTCATCCTTTATTATGTCTATGCCCCCAAGTGCAAATTTATACGCAAGATCTGCTAATTCCTTATTGGTCAGACCCATTGGTTTAAGTGCCGTAGATAACAACGGACGATTTTCAACTCCCAACAGCTGTCTTAAGCCCTCTTTGCCATATCTTGGTCCTTTAAAATTCTTAAGCACTGACTCAGGGAGGTCCAGTTTTTCAACTTTTATACCGGGTTTCATACTTATATTCCCAAAAATGACGTTTAAAAGCTGGGTAAACTCATTTGCAGCAGCTTCCACGGGATAACTGATAAATGCTGTATAGCTTTTTTTATCATAGGATTCAAAAGATTCTATTCTTCCTACAATATTATTTGCTATCACTCCTTTTGGAATAAATTCCTCAGGGAATTCTACGGTCTGTTCAATACAAATATCCTTTGCTTTTTCATGAGCTTCTTGTTTATCACCCCAAATTCTGTATATCACAGTAAATCTTTCACAGGGGAGCTGCAGCTTGCTATCACCAGAAAAAAACATTTTTTGTCTCCTTTCTTCTTTCAAAAATTTCTACTATTCAAAAAATTTCTTAAGGCTATTTTCATATGGAGGGTAAGCAATACCTTTTTCTGTAATAATTGCTGTTATTATTTTGTGGTCAGTCACGTCAAAGCAAGGATTATACGTATTGACACCTTCAGGAGCCATAGGCTTCTCGTACCATTTTGAAGTTATCTCTTCCCCATTGCGGATCTCTATTTCAATGCTATCTCCCGTTTCGCATTTTAAATCTATCGTCGATAAAGGTGCACATACATAAAAAGGTATGCTGTAATAATTTGCCAATATTGCCACACCGGAAGTTCCTATTTTATTAGCTACATCACCATTGGCCACAACCCTGTCGCACCCCACCAGAACGGCTTGTATCTTCCCTTCCTTCATAACGATGGAAGCCATATTGTCGCATATCAGCGTAACATCCACCCCTGCCTCTTTCAGTTCCCATGCTGTAAGCCGGGCTCCCTGAAGTAAAGGTCTTGTTTCATCTGCAAACACTTTGAAATCATAACTTTCAGCTTGTCCCAGATAAATAGGTGCTAAGGCCGTACCTAATCCGGATGTTGCTATTGTTCCAGCATTGCAGTGAGTTAGTATTCCCCATCCTGGCTCAAGTAGTGATAAGGCGTTTTTGCCGATCGCCTCACAGACTTGTTCATCCTCCAGGCGAATTTTTTCCGCTTCGTCTTTTAGCGCAGCAATCATTTCTGCTTTTTTATTGTGTTCCTCAGCTTTTAACCTGTCTTCCATCCTATCGAGTGCCCAAAAAAGGTTTACTGCAGTAGGGCGAGACGTTGCAAGAAAATCCTTGCCCTTTATAAAATCTTCAAATAAATTTTCATATGTTTCAGATTGAGATGACTTTGCCCATAAGTATATTCCAAATGCAGCAGCAATTCCGATTGCTGGAGCGCCCCTCACTCTTAACGAATGGATTGCTTCCCATACATCTTCAATTTTCTTCACTTCTAAATACTTCTTTTCATTAGGCAGAAGCGTCTGATCTAAAATAATCAAGGCATTATTGTCGTCATCAAGCCTAACTGATTCAGTGACCGCAACGCCTGAATTTTGAAATCCATCCATGATGCACCTCCTGTCAGATTATGATTTTCTCGATTGAATTTACTATGTTTATAAAATCTCTGCCGTCCTTATAGGAATCCCTCTCAAGGATGAATTTTTTGCCTACTGAAAGACATATTTTCTCTGCCCTTTCCCTTTTTTTTGGATCCTCTATTTCTGTAATATCTTTTACATGAGCAAGCCCGATTATCCTTCTGATTAATTCACAACCTGCAACTGCTGCAGTATCCCGAATGATGCTATCCAAGTAATATTCTTGAAATCCGATATAAGCTGCCGTTTGTTCAGTGACTCTTTTTTCCCATAGTTTATTGAATTTCGCTTTGAACAAGTTCACTACATCCACAATCGTTTCTCCAAGCCATGATTTATATTCTTCTCTTTCATTAGGGTTTTCTATACGCGCTTCCGCATTTTCGTATGCAAAAATCAGGTTTGCGATCACATTACCGACGTCATAACCTGCAGGCCCATAAAAAGCGAATTCAGGGTCGATTATCTTTGTTGAATCCTCCTTTATGAATATAGATCCTGTATGAAGATCGCCATGCACAAGAGTTTGAGCGTTATTCATGAATTCAAATTTCAACTTTGCAGTTTCCAAAAGTAATTTGTCATCTGACCACAGTTCCTTCAGTGCAAATTCTCTTATAGCATGAGTCACATCATTTCTTTCACAGTCATAGAAAGGTTCTGTGTACACCAGATTTTCCGTTATTTCGCATAATTCAGGATTAATAAAGTTTTTCACTAATTGCTTTTTCTCTTTATGATCCAAGACAACATCTGAGTTCAAGAGTAATGTATTGGCCATAAAAGTAGCTATATGCTCCGCAAATAGCGGGAATTTTTTGTGCTCATGAAGAGCTGCACGCATGATCTTGTGGTCTGACAAATCCTCCATTACCGTACAGTTCATGACAGAATCATACTTAAAAATTACAGGCACAAATCCTTCTGCCAGAGTGTGCTGAATCTTCAGGATATCGCTCTCTATTCTATTTCGGTCCGGTGAAAGTTTAAAATCATCGGAAATTCTCGCGATTGGTCCAGCCTGTTTAATAATCACTGCCTCACCTGAATTCGCATCAATAATTCTGAACACATAATTTAAGTTGCCATCTCCGATTTCTTTGCAACTGAGCATAGATTCCGGATTGAACAATCCCAATTCGGTGATTGCATATTCCAAGGCATCGTCCTCATTCATCGTAAAATAACCTTCTGTGAATTTTGACACATTCCCTACCTCCAGTTTATTTTTTTCTCCAATAGGTAAGGGCTAAAGCAAAAGCAAGTACAAGCCCCTTCACTATGTCCATGGAATAATATGGAACGGACATCATAACGAGTCCGTTCTGAAGTATTCCTATCAGTATGGCTCCTACAAATGTTCCCAGCACATTAGGTTTACCGGAGCCACCAACAGAAAATCCAATGTATGCAGCCGCTACTGCATCCATAAGATATGCTGATCCTGCATTTATTTCAGCAGTCTGTACTCTGGACGCTAGGATGATCCCTCCAACAGAAGCAAAAAACGCAGATATCAGATATGCATACACCTTATATTTTTTCACAGGAATTCCTGAAAGTCTTGCTGCTTCTTGATTTCCCCCAATAACATACATATATCTACCGTGTTTTGTTTTTGTAAGGAATACGTGAACAGTGATCACTATGGCAACCATTATTATTATTATCCATGGCACCTGGCCCAATTTTTTGAAAAGTTCAGTTACGTTCCCTTGTGCAAAATTACCATCAGGCATAATCATATTTTTAGATACTGTAGCGCCTCTTGTATAGGTCTGTGCCACACCTTGAAATATGAACATGGTAGCTAGTGTCAGCAGCATATCCGGTATTCTAACTTTTACTATTAGCAATGCGTTTATCGCACCCATTATTAGTCCAACTCCCAGAGCAACAAGTATGGATACCCATGTAACCTGGTTATACCAGACAAACATCGATAGTACTACCGCGTCAGCTACAGACGCTACAGAGCCTACAGACAAGTCAAAACCGCCTACTGTAAGGGAAACTGTAACACCTACGGCTATAATTGTTACGATTGATATGGACCTTAAGATATTGATGATATTTTCTGGCTGTAAAAAAGAACTCTCGACTATGCCGAATATCATTATCAAAAAAACTATGGTGACAATCGTTCCGAATTTATACAAGTAATCAAAAATCCCACTATCAATCTTTTCTTTATATTTTAATTCCATAATTTCCTCCCCCTGTAGAATAAAACAACACCTCTTCTTCATTTGTGTTAGCAGTTTCAAACTCCTTTGCAATCTTTCCATCGTATAAAACATAAACCCTATCTGTTATACCCATGATTTCTGACAGTTCGCTGGATGCATAGACGATTCCTTTTCCTTGCGAAGCCAGTTTATCTATCAGGTTGAATATATCTCTCTTTGCCCCTATATCTACTCCTTTTGTTGGTTCGTCGAAAATAAATATCCTTGCATCGGCATCCAACCATTTACCAATTACAACCTTTTGCTGATTTCCGCCTGATAGTAATCCAACTTTACATTTTTCATCTGTAGTTTTTATTCCTAGAGCTTCTATGGATTTTATCGTAGTCTTTATTTCACCTTTGAAATCTAAAAATCCGGCAAATTTACTGAACTTTTCTATATTTGCTGAAGTAATGTTTGTTGTAATTGGCTCTTCTGAAAATATTCCTTCTTTGCGTCTTTCTTCCGGTACAAAAGCAATTCCGTTCCTTACTGCATAATAGGGACTTTTTAAATCAAGCTTCTTACCTTCTAACAGAACATCACCTGATATCACCTCAGTATCTCCGAACAAGGCTTTACACAGTTCTGTCTTTCCTGCTCCTACCAAACCTGCGATGCCAATGATCTCTCCCTGATTTAATTGAATGGTTATATTTTTCAATTTATTTTTATCAGTCAAACTGACTGTCTCAAATATTGTCTTACCAATTTTCCTCCTATTTTCCGGGAAAATATCTTCAAGTTTCCTTCCCAGCATATCCTCGACGATTTCATTTTGCGTTGTTTCAGATATTTTTCGGTTTGAAATTATCTTTCCGTTTCGCATAACCGTCACATCGTCGCAGATCTGAAATAATTCAGGAAGTCGATGAGATATAAAAATGACCCCCACACCTGCAGTTTTCAAATCGTTTACTACGCGAAATAACTCTTCAGTTTCCAAATTGCTTAAGGGCGCGGTTGGTTCGTCCAAAATAAGCAACTGGCATTTCTGGTATATGGATCTTGCAATTAGAACCATCTGTTTTTCTGCAAGAGTCAATTCATCTACTTGCTTTTTCGTGTTTATATCTAAATTTAATTTTCCGAGAACATCCGAGGCTTTTTTATGAATTTCCTTCCAATTAATGAATACCCTCTTCTCCATATTGTTAACCATATCGTCAAGCATAATATTTTCTGCCACAGTTAAATTGGAGATAAGGGCTATATCCACTTCCTGATAAACAACCTGAATCCCTATTTTTTTTGCATCAGATGGTGTATTAATATTTTTCTTATCGCCATTGATATAGATATCCCCTGAAAAAGAATTATTTGCCCCTGACAAAACTTTCATCAAGGTTGATTTCCCTGCACCATTGGCACCAACTACCGCATGAACTTTCCCCGCTAAAGAGATAAAATTAACATTTTCCAATGCTTTAACTCCAGGAAATTCTAATGAAATATCTCTCATTTCTAAAAGCGCTGAATTAAAAGTGCTCATTATGCATCCGCTCTCCTGTTATATCTAATTTTGATTAGTAGTTTCATACTGACTAAATAAAATGGCCAGTGAATCTTCACAGTCTCACTGGCCATTTTATGAATTATTTTGAGTTTTCTGCTTTTAACGTTGTCATCCAGGGTTCTTCGAATGCTGTTGTTTCTCCCCAGCCAGATATCACTTCAGACAAAGTTTCCATAGTTATGGTTTCTCCACTATCTTCAAGTTTGTCTTGTGTTATTAGTGCAGCCTCTAAATCATAATATTTCGGTGTGCTTTCTCCTGCAATTTTCTTAAGTAAGATTCTTGTGTCAACTGCTCCGATAAGCTTCGGATCTACTGCAGCCGTACTCACCCATGTACTGTTTTCTTCTTGCATAGCTTGCAAGTCTGCATTCGACACATCAATACCATATATCTCGATTTCATCACGTCCAGCTTCTTTCACAGCACGTTGAGCACCTATAGCAAAAGCATCCCAAGAAGCATAGATTGCATCAATCGTACCTTCCGGGTATTTAGCAAGCATTGCAGCTACAGCATTTTGAGTCTGGACCGATGTATCAGATGCTGCAATACCGAATCTTTCCACTTCATTGATTCCAGGATATTTTTCCAACAACACGTCATATTCCCTGTTTCTATTGACCATTGGAGGGAATCCATCTACCCACAAATAAATTATATTTGCCTCACCATCGTGATCCTGAATTAGATTTTTTAACGAAAGGAGTGCCAATGATTCATCATCCTGTGAAGTCAGTGTTACTCCGTCTATCTTAGCTGCTTCGGGATTAGAATCGAATGTAACTACAGGTATACCTTTATCAGTGATTTTTTTGATATCCTCTAATGTTGCTTCATCGTCGCCATGGGATATGATAAAACCATCATAATCCTTTTCTGCGGCCTGATTGATAGCATCATGAAATTTTGCGCTGTCTCCATTTGCACTATAGGTGTCCACCGTTATTCCCATAGACTCGCCTTCTTGTGTCACGCCTGCGAGGAATTGCGCAGTATGATCATCCCCTCCGATTTTTCTTATGACCATTATTTTTATCTCATCATCATTCGCTATCGCTTCGGGTATATTCGTAGAATTTTCCTGAGTTATGCTGTTTACGCTTACTTCCTCTGACGTATTTGAGTCACCAGTACTCTGAGCGCATCCTGCAAGCAAAAATAAACCGGCCATTGATATAGTTAATGCTGGAAATACAATCTTCTTTTTCATATAATTTCTCCTCCATTTTTTGATTATTAATATGCCTTATCCAACCGCTCAAATTTAGCAATGAAACATTTAAAACATCCTTGATTTATTAACTGTTGCAGTACAATAATATATACAAATGAACTGAACTAAATTAGACCACAAAATACAACTTGCCTTACTTACTCCGTGTAAAATAAATATGCTTTCATAATAGAACTAATATTTGACGGTATATAATTTAATAAAATAATTACTACACTGCTTTAATAAAGACTGTCAGTCCGCACAAATTGAAATTAGTTTAATTGCTTTTAAATAGAGCGTTATTCAAAAATTATTTTTGATGTTCCTTGAAATTTGCATACTCTGTTCCTGTTTTCAATATTTTTTACTCATTTTTCATTCGTTTATTATTTATTTAACGCAACATAAAAAGATTAACATGATTCTTGGTTTATGAAAAATATGTATTACCGAACAAAAATGATAGTAAATTCCGAACACGCACTTGTTGTTTAGTTAGCTTTTTCAGAAAATATCCCTCTATTTTTGTGATTTAAAAAAAATAAAATCTGAATATCTTTTTCATTACCAAATTATAAATTATTTTGCTGTTGTGAAATATCAATATTAAAAAAACACCTATAAGATTGGATACTTTCCTTCGTATCCAATCTTATAGGTGTGCTCTTTATGAAGATTATTTTATTTATTTAATTTGTTGGAACGCTTGATCCAGGTCTGCGATGATGTCATCCACATTTTCGATTCCGATGGACAGGCGGATCATGTCTCCGGAAACGCCAGCAGCCACCAAATCATCTTCACTCAATTGGGCATGGGTTGTGCTTGCCGGATGGATGACCAAAGACTTCGCATCTGCAACGTTCGCCAACAGGGAGAATAGTTGCAATTTGTCGATCCATTCGATCCCAGCTTGCTTACCTCCTTCGATGCCGAATGTAAAAATCGATCCGGCTCCTTTTGGAAAGTATTTATCAGCCAAGGCTTTGTACTTATTGCCTTCCAATTCCGGATAACTCACCCAAGATACTTTCGGATGGTTCACGAGGTAGGCAACGACTTTACGGGTGTTTTCCACGTGGCGTTCAACGCGCAGCGACAGCGTTTCGATCCCTTGCAACAACAAGAAAGAGTCGATTGGCCCGATGCAAGCGCCGGTGTCGCGCAACAGTTGCACCCGGATCTTGGTAGTGAAAGCTCCTGGGCCTAGATCGGTATAGACCAAGCCGTTGTAGTGTTCATCCGGTTCCGTGAAACCAGGATATTTACCGCTCGCTTTGTAATCGAATTTTCCAGATTCAACGATAACGCCGCCCATTGTCGTGCCGTGGCCGCCCAAAAATTTTGTTGCGGAATGGACAACGACGTCCGCTCCGAATTCGAATGGACGGATCAGATAAGGCGTCCCGAAGGTGTTGTCGACGATCAAGATGATGCCGTGTTTATGCGCAATATCAGCCACTTTTTCGATGTCAATCAGGTTGATGCTTGGGTTGCCGATTGATTCTATGAAAATTGCTTTCGTTTTCTCGGTGATGGCAGCCTCGAAGTTATCCAGATCATCCGGATCGACGAAAGTCGTTTCGATTCCCAGATTCTTCAACGTTGCACCGAACAAGTTGAATGTTCCACCGTACAATGTGCTTGCAGCGACAATTTCATCTCCAGCGCCCGCAACGTTCAGGACTGCGTATGTGATCGCCGCCGATCCGGATGCTACTGTAATACCTGATGTTCCACCTTCTAACGCTGCAACGCGTGCATCCACGACTGCTGTGGTAGGGTTCGTTAAACGGGTGTAGACATTGCCTGCATCAGTCAAAGCAAAACGGCCCGCTGCTTGTGCCGCACTGTCAAAAACAAAAGCGGTTGTTTGGTAAATTGGGACTGCACGGGCACCAGTCACAGGATCCGGTACTTGCCCAGCATGCACTTGCAATGTTTCAAAGCTATAATTATTTTCTGACATCTATTATCTTTCCCTTCGAGGTTCGTTTCTGAGTATTTTAACTCAGTATTGGATATCTGCAGTAGCTTGCAAATATTGATAACCAAATGCTACCATGCCAACTAAGCTTTGAATATCATATAATACAGGTCAAGTATGATAGATAATAACGATCACAAGAAGCGCAACTACTAAGAAATCTCCCTATTTATAACCTGAGTACATTCTAGCGTTGGATACTCTCTACTCATCCAAGATAAGATTGGGATTATTCACTACAGCACTAGTGATTTTGATTACGTATATTATCTAGTGTGACATTTTCCTATTATTGAGACCTCTAAAAAAGACTCCGAAGCACGCTGATGAGTTCCAAGTCGGCGAGCGCCATTCGGAAGATAACTAACTCCAATAACTAAAAATGAACGCCACCTCAAATTTGGGGTGACGTTCATTTTCAGTTTGCCATCCAGAGAATTTATCTGGAAATAGTTGAATGTTTGCTTTGTAGTATAAATTTACCTGAATGGCTTTCCTGTGATTTTAGAGATGGCCTGTCGGAATTTTCCCCATTGCTCAGGGTAACAGTTGCATCCATGTTTAGTGATTGTAAGGTCCTCCATCACTAAATCCACTTGCCATTGTGTCCCATCGAGGGTACCCGGATCTACGTATTCCTCTTCCCAATTCAACAAATCTAATGTTTCCAGCTGTTCAAGGAATTTTTTTGCAGTGGCTAAGCGAATGTTTTTATGAACTATTTCTTCCAGTTTGCCTTCACCGCCAGTAGTCCAACTGACCGAATTATTCTCCAAATCTACTTCAACTTGGTAATAACCACCAAAGTAGCCACCGACATATGCTTCAATCTTTTTTATTTTTTCATATTCAGTCATCACATTGCTCCTCCCGTGAGTCAGTAAAAGTCAAACTTATTATCCACACAGTATTTTATTAACCGATTGACTCGCCAAAACCGTCGGAATTATTCCCATTTATATTGGCAAATTCACGCAAATACTTAAAAGGAAATGGTAATACTGTATATTGTCCATTTCTAACAAAAGTAGCAGAAAGAAGAGGTAACAATTTTACTATCTCGGTATCTTTGCCACCCGAGAAATCAGGATAAATTGTCCTGATCGTAGCAGCTCTAGGGATTTTACTTTGCATGCCCTTTCCTTTTACGCCCACAAAATAACAAATTGCGTCACCTTCCTTATAATAACGAATATCTGTTATACTTTGCAGCAAATTGCCCCGAAAAGACTCATTCCGCATATGATGGTTCACAACAATCTCTTCTTCATCAAAAATATACCACCGGAATCTTGTCGCAAACAACGACTGGCCGCAAAATACGCGATAGTCATTTAGTGTAATCACCTCATCAGGACTATTCATAATTTTACTTTTAGCATCTTCTGTCCCACTCAATATTTTTTTTGCCTTCACTTCATCAAATTCGGTTTCTGTGACATCGGCATAAAAAGAATCCAATAGCTCCAGTAAATGCGTTTTGTTTAGCTTACTTCCAGCAATTGGGCTTCGTAGTATCGTTTTGATTGCTGTTAACGCAGGAATGGTGTACTGAGAAGATTTTCTAATAATCGCGCTATTTTGAATTTCCCCTGAATCATTTTTTGCGTAAACCAGTCCCTCTATATTGTAATCAAAGGAGTGTTTGTCAAAAGAATTGAGCTTTGTTTCAATTTGGTAAGTGGCAGAATCTATCGACTTTAATTGTTGAATACTAAATGCTCCCGTCTGTTGAATTTGCATTTCATAATAAACTGGCTTTCTACTTAAAATTTCTCTGTATGCAAAATATAAATCATTCTCAAAAGAAAATGAAGGCCATTTAACTATAGTTAGATGATTCTGTTGTATGTCCTGTTTTATCCAAAGTTCTTGAATGATTTTTATAAGTCTTGCATCCTTGCTTTTCTTCTTATCAAATTCTTCATTTTTTAATTTAAAATCTTCTATCGTAACATGTTGGATGACTTGCTGATTTGAATTTTCAGTTTGATGTGGATCAGGTATTCCGCTGTTTTCATAGTAATCCCGATTATGGATGATCTTAATGGTCAATCCATTTGATTCTTGATTTTCAGAACCCAATTTTAATGATGTTCCACAAGCCGTTAGGAAAAAGCCTTGAATGTAGTCCACCAAATTACCCGATTGGCTATTTCCGACAGCATCGATCAATTGAATTTGTTGTCCTTGGATCCATTGTTTATAGTCATCTTCCGATAGCTGCAGTTGATGAGATACTTGGACGTTTTTGTAAGAAGGTATCTTTTCAACTCTTAGTTTTACATAAGAAGAAAGATATTTTTCGACGTCCTCCAAAAATCTTAGTGTTATGCCCATTTTAGTTCTATAAAAAGAAGATTGATCCTGAAAATCAATAAAATCAACGGTATTTTTATGCTTCTTGCTGATAGGCTTTTCGATGTAAGTCTGTTCATCCTCAGAAACATCATCAGACAACTTTCTACGCAATCTATTCGTGCCTTCATCCAAAATGTACCTCGCCTTTTTATCCACATTAACATGATATTTTTTTAATGCAGAAAGCTTTGAAAAAGTTACAACATTCGTTTGCAGCATAGATTCACCATCTATTTGAATGCGCAAGAAATGCATATCATTTTTTCTGACCCATGATTCATGCTGATAAAGCAGCATACCCGTCAAATTTTGATAGTGCTTTTTCTCATTTTTAGCATTCGATAAGCTATTCAACAATAACTGCATTACCTGCAGTTCATCATCTTTCTTGCCATTGCTAGCCAAATCATTGATGTTTAATTGTGTGATTTTGAATTCTGATTCTATATTTTGGCTATCGCAAAAATATTGTACATTCTTTCGGAATTGATACTCTGAAATGCTCCCCTTTTTGATAAGAATCAGAAAGGAATTTCCTTGCTGATAATTGACGGCGATTGAATGGTAGTCTTCTAATGCCCCATCAATTATCTTAGCAGTACCCATATAGGAATTCGTCGTTCTGGTAATTTTGAATACATCAAAATCCGCATTTATTTTGTCGCAATCTAATTCGTAGTGAATCTTGTTTGTTTGTAACATGGCTATTTTCCTCCCAATGGTTGGATTGCCTTATGGTTTAGACCGTTTTCTTTATGCCACAAATAAGGAATTTCAATAATCCCCTCATTCTCATGTATTGTGTAATTTCCTTCACCCAATAAATTAATAATGAAAACTTTTTTTGCACCAATCTTTTCCATCTTTTTGGATATAGCTTGAATCATCTGTACATGGTTTGCGGTAAATGTCTCCTTCCAATGTTTGAAGTCTATGTAGACATCAGGTGAATCAGCCACCTCGTAATCAAAGAATTCAAATTTATCCGGATCTGTTATAGGCTTTAATGCTATTGCGGATTGCTCAAGGATAAATTTCCCGGCTACCTCTCCAAGAGATCCTTTATAAATATTATGGAAGAGGACAGGTGATAAAATATAGGGCTGTTCTTCAAATTGTGTCGCCCAGCCATTTTTTTCAAAAAATTGACTCATCCCTGGAAAATCAAGCAAATGGGATAGTCGAGCTTCTGTTTCGCTCACTTCGGATATATAGTTGTATTTTTGTTCAGGCTCACTTAAGGAATATTTGAATTGTGCCAAGCTCGAAGATTTCAAGCTAATCCTGACCTCACTAAAATCACTCCTTTGAGCAAAAAAATATTTGTTTAAAGGTACATCTCCAGCGATATACAATTGCTTCATAAGTGGGTTCACATCTACAATTTCGGCGCAAGCTGTTGGATTGCTTAGTACCAGATTCCTTAAATTGTTCCAAAGCGTCATTTTTTCAGTGTCCCAATCTCCCGCTAATATTTCCATGATGGCTTGTTTGCCACGTGAGGAAATCTTACTTGCTTTCCATTCTTGCTCGGGTTGTTGTACTGGCGTCTTCATGTGTTGTGCCGCTTGTTCCAAGAATAATGCATCCATTTCCGGATTCAACAATTTATGATTTATTGAAGTATCATCCAATTTTTCCAGTACCGATTTTGTTGTATAAATATGTATATTTGATTTCTTGTTGAATGTCCGGCAAATTCTTCCTACAGACTGAATAACGGTCTTCGTTAACGCCAACCTAGTGCTTTTTAAATTATAGAGACTCATATCCGTATAAACCTTGCCAGTACTGCCATTACTATATTTCGTGAATACTTCTTTGACGAATTCCCGTTTTTTAGCGGGCGAAATTTCACTATTCTCGGATAAGGACTCAATTTGAAATAAATATTTCAGCAACTCTTTTTCTGACCCAGTAGCTTGATTTTTGAATAACTGACTCGAACTCAAAACGTTATAGGTTATATCACCTAGGTAAAGTCCATCAAAGTCCTTTGTCTGGTTTCGTTTATCAGTTTGCTTGTTGGGTTGTATAGAGAAACAAGAGTTACTTTCAGGGACGGGGTACTGCAGATTTTGTCCGGCACCTATTGTCAAATAAGAAGACAAGACAGCAACTTTAGAACCTTTCCCTAGTTTCTGCAAAAGTTCATCTTTCTTTGAATCAAAGTCTTGGCTATTTAGAATGACCAATTCAGCATTTGTTAACTGTCCATCAGCGGAATGAAGCAATATAATTTGCTCAAAAAATTTGCGGATGTAAGTCTCATCGAATGCTGGATGATCCATTTTTGGTAAGGGCATATTCAGAACAAGAAGTGACTCCATATCGCTATTTCTCAAAAAATATTTCAGTACCCTGAACAGATTTAAATAACGGTGAGATATATATTCTCTATTTTCAGTATTGCTTAAATTAGATAACAGGTGACTCAACTTAATACTTTCACTCTCTGCTTCATCTATATCTTCCAGTAGATCCATGAACTGATCTGTAATACTTTGCTGCAATCGAATTGCTGCTTCATCAATTACATTTACTCGGACAGTGACCTTACCATTATGATAAGCTTCCATTTCTTTTTTGAAATTAGCCTCCAGTTTTTTCTGTTCTGAATTCTCCAGAAGCAGAAAATTGCTGCCCAATTGATCCTTTAAAAAAGGAATATCATAATTGCACAATACTGATTCAATTTGCGCAGTCGCTGATATGCCTAAAACTTTCGCCCGCATACTGATTTTCAACAACCATTTTTCTGGTGTATCATTTAATTCGGTATATCCAAAATTGGTAGTGGTACTGTGTTCCTCATCATCGATAAATTCGTAATAATTAATGTCTACTGAATAATTAACAAACCTTATCGCAACAGCGTTTTTAGCTGTTTTTTGGTATAATAGATGCATGGATTCCAGAGGGAAATACCAAAAACCCGTGCACTTTTTTCAAAAATGATACAAAGAGGCGATGAAAATGTACAAAAAGCAGACGAATCGGCAATTAACCATTTATGACTTCGATCAGCCATTGGGCCTTACGATGAACCCAGAAAACCGTTGGGTCAAAAAAGCAGATTCGATTCCCTGGTCAGTCATTGAAGATAAGTACGCTGCTCTGTTCAGCAGTGACAGAGGCAACATCGCCAAACCGGTAAGGATGGCACTAGGTGCCTTGATTATTCAAAGTGAATTTCAGTATGCAGATACCGAAGTCGTCAATCAGATTCGCGAAAATCCCTATCTGCAGTACTTTGTCGGACTACCTTCCTATAAGGATGAAAAGCCGTTCGATGCTTCTTCGATGGTGCACTTCCGCAAACGTCTCTCCTCCGAAATTCTGATTGAAATCAATGAATTGATCCTCAAACCTATAGAGGATGGAGCAGATGATTCCCAAGCTGACGATAATGACAATAGTGATGACAATGATGCATCGGGATCTAAGAATGAAGGGACGCTCATTCTAGATGCCACTTGCGCGCCTTCAGAAATCAAGTTCCCGCAAGACACGGAACTGTTGAACGAATGTCGGGAAAAGTTGGAAGGCATCATCGACGAAATCTGCGAAGCAAACCACCTTCCCAAACCGCGTACCTATCGGAAAATAGCCCGAAGGGATTATCTCAACATCGCACGCAAGAAAAAGAAAAGTGGCAAACAAATTCGCAAAGCCATCGGCAAGCAACTGAACTACATCCGGCGGGATTTAGGATACATCGACGCATTTATGGAGCAAGGTTATACGCTAAGAGCGAAGCAAGTCGACCTGTTGGGAACTTTGCGGAAATTGTATGAACAGCAGCTCTACATGCACACAAGTAGGACGCACAAAGTGCAGGATCGCATCGTCAGTATCAGCCAGCCATTTATCCGCCCGATTGTCCGCGGAAAAGCCAAGAACCCGGTGGAGTTCGGAGCCAAACTGGACATGAGCATAACCAATGGGTACGCCCGAATCGAGAAAATTTCTTTCGATGCCTACAACGAGAGCGAATGCCTCATAGTTGCGGTGGAACGCTACAAAGAACGGATGGAAGTGTATCCTGAACGAGTTTTGGCGGATAAAATATACCGAAATCGCACAAACTTAAGCTACTGCAAAGAACTCGGAATCCGATTATCCGGCCCGTCGCTCGGCAGGCCCAAGAAGGATCAGAAGATTGACAAAAAACAAGAATACAGCGACAACTGCGATCGAGTAGAGGTAGAGAGAGGCTTCAGCCTGGCGAAAAGAAAGTTCGGGCTCAGGCTTATTCGAACACGCCTTGAAGAGACCAGTCTCTGTGTGATTGCTTTATCCATCCTTACAATGAACCTGTCCAAGGTTTCATTGCGCATTTTTTTGACTTTCATCCAATGGATGAGCTCCCCTAGAATTGAACCTCTAATGAAGCCGTAAGCTAAAAATAGGGATTTATTCAGCAGGCATTAATTAAACCCGTTTGTATAAAAAGATGTATCCCGTAATGGTTGTTTCTCTTTCTTTCTTGATGTGTACCTTCCTTCAATATCTTTCATCAAAAAATGCACAACATCTTCTGTGAGCGAGAAATCATAATATATGGTGGATATGATTTTTTCTATTTGAGGTTCTCCGCCTCCTTGATCGCTTGCATTCATCGTGTCACTCACTAATGTTTGCGCCCAAAGAAAAACAGTTCTGCGAAAACGGCGGATAAAATTATTCACTTGACGTAATAGGCTGTATAGACTGACATCAATTTGATAATTTGCATTTTTATTATATCTATCGTGAGATTCGAAGGATATCAGCATATTATTTCCCTCAGCAATATTTGGCGTTGTTCGAATATAATCCTTTGATTTGCTGAGAATGGATATGAACGTATCACTATGGAAAAGAAAATTACGATTGCGATCTATGTCCCCTTCATTCGTTTTATAGGATAGATTCAATAAGAATTCGTCATAAATTCGATTCGATTCATGTCTAAGTGCCTCTAACTGTTCCTTGATAGGTCCTTTCGAAATGATAATTTTTTTGGATATTTGCTCATTATTCAATCCAGAGCGTATCTGTTTGAATGTGCTAAGAATTTCGCCTCTGTAATTAAGAGCTTCTTCGATATAGTGATTTGATACTGTATCTTTAGTGGAATCAAATTCATCCAAAACGATAACAGCGTTCTCTGTGATGGGATTATTTAGGAAATGATAGGAAGGTTCGATTAATGTGGCGTGTTGTGAAAGGAATTTTTTCATGCTCAAAAAAAATACTTTTCTCTCTTTGGTGTACACAGACGGATAAAGTTCACCAATCCATTGGTAGGTGGAATTATTTTTGATGGCATCTAATTTTTGATTGGGGGTATTGAAGTTTTTCTTTAATTCTGAGGAAATAAATTTTCGGAATTCAGGTTCTAACTTTAAGCGTATATCACCTAAAATTTTATCTTTGTTATCGCGGAAAATGTGGCCCACATGCGGATCCTGACTTTTTTTAATGTATCCCTCTGTCCGCTTTAAATCATTTATTATTTTTACTAATTTACGGTAGGACTCTTTTTTGAATTGTTCCGGAATCTGTATTTCAAGTATTTTTTGGATATAATCTGCATTTGATTTGATTTGTAATACTTCATTTTGGTAATCCTGGCCCCTGCCGGCTGCTCTATAGCACCCCTCCAACTTTTCCAAATCTAAATTCTTTTTTAGGTTGGTTATAAAGAAAACTTTCTGATGCTGTGCTAAGGAAGGAATCCTGTCATAAATACTGTTGATTACATTATGTGTTTTTCCGCTGCCTGTTGGCAAACTCAAAAGCATTAACCCGGTTTTTTGATCATCATTTTGAAAATAATTGTCGATAATAGTTTTAATCATTAGCCTATCCTCCAGCAAAATTTATTTTTAAATACACAGCACATGTGTCGAACAATATGTTTTCTGTGGTACATATTAATAATTTTTTTATGGATAATTTTTCTAATCATTTACTAAAAACACTTTTTTGCTTATAAATTTTTGAAATAGCTAAATTATGCAACGATTTATGCGATTTTTTACATAAAATCCCTATGAGGATTTCTCATCATCATAGTGTACTAATTGCATGATATTTCTTTTGTATAATTTTACCACTATATAGTTTTGAATCAACATTATTCAAATAGGTTTCAAATCAGAAATCGGCGTCTAAGTTAAGAAGCGTATCGATACCTCATTCCATCGATCTGTGTTATAACTATATTTGAATGATTTTAGAGGAGGTACCTATGCTTAAACGTTTTTTCAGCTATTATAAACCCTACAAGCATCTGTTTTTGCTTGATTTTTGTTGCGCTATTTTGGCGGCTGTCCTGGAACTTTCTTTCCCGGTCGTTGTCAACAGCGTCATTGATTCCATTTTGCCTTCCGGGCAGTGGAATTTGATTCTCTTGGTTTCGCTGGGGTTGTTGGTTTTGTACATCGTCAACACTGCGATGCAGTATGTCGTCGTCTATTTCGGGCACGTACTCGGGGTCAACATCGAGACCGATATGCGCCGGGAACTTTACGGTCATATGCAGAAGCAGCCTTTCAGTTACTATGATGATCAGCAGACCGGCAAATTGATGGCGCGGCTGACGACAGATCTGTTCGAGATTTCGGAAGTGGCGCATCACGGACCCGAAGATATCTTCATCACCATCATCACTTTATTGGGATCGTTTCTGTTGATGCTGCAGATCCATGTGCCGTTGGCGATCGCCACTTTCGTCATGATTCCCTTCATTACGATTGCGCTCGTCTTTTTCAACAAGAAAATGACCAAAATCAACACCCGCATTTTTGAAGATCTGGGGGAATTCAGCGCGGGGATTGAAGCTTCGGTCAGCGGTATCCGCGTCGTGCAGGCATTCGCAAACGAAGCCTATGAAGCGAAACGGTTTGAAGGATTGAACCAAGCTTATCGCCGTTCCAAAATGGCTTTCTACAAAATGATGGGCATCAGTTCTTCCTATAACTATTTGCTGATCCGGCTGATCAACTTGTTTGCGCTGTTCTTCGGCGCCTACTACACGATCCAGGGTCAGCTTTCCTACGGCGAGTTCGTCGGTTTCATCCTCTTGTCCAACATTTTTGTCCGGCCGATTGAAAAAGTGAACACGATGATCGAAAGTTATCCGAAAGGGATCGCCGGATTCAGACGCTTCACCGAAGAGTTGGATCGCACACCGGATATTCTGGATAAGCCTAGTGCCATCGAAGTGAGCCATCTGAACGGCGACATCGTCTACAGCCAAGTATCGTTCGGCTATGACGGTTCGAAAAAAGTATTGGACGGGATTGATCTGAAGATCCGGGCCGGAGAGACTGTTGCTTTCGTCGGTCCAAGCGGCGCGGGGAAAACAACCTTGTGCAACCTCCTTCCCCGTTTTTATGAAGCAACGGAAGGGACAATCACTGTCGACGGCATCAACATCCAAGATCTGACGCTCCGTTCCTTGCGCAACCAAATCGGCGTCGTGCAGCAGGATGTCTTCCTCTTTCCGGGAACCGTAAGGGAAAACATCGCCTACGGGAAATTGGATGCTACAGATGGCGAAATCGCCCAAGCAGCCCAGATGGCCAATCTCGACAAGGTCATCGCCGAGATGCCTCTTGGATTCGATACGCTGATCGGGGAACGCGGTGTGAAATTGTCCGGCGGGCAAAAGCAGCGGCTTTCGATTGCGCGCATGTTCCTGAAAAATCCGCCGATCCTAATCTTGGATGAGGCGACTTCCGCGCTGGATACCGAAACCGAACAAGTCATCCAGGAATCATTGGATAACTTGTCGAAAGGTCGGACGACTCTGATCATCGCGCACCGTTTGACGACTATCAAACATGCCGATCGGATCATCGTCGTCGATGAACAAGGGATTTCCGAACAAGGCTCGCACAAGGAATTGTTGGCTCAGGACGGAACCTACCGTCGCCTCTATGAAGCCCAGTTCTTGGGGATCGACCAGTAGTGGTACAAATCCTTCTACTTGGGAATTGAATTTATACCAAGAAATAACCCGTCAAAACCTCTTTGGCGGGGAAAATCAGTCAAAATCCCAGTCATAAAACCCGCCAAAACGACCTTGGCGGGGAATTACGCTAATAATCACGAACTCGAACCCAAAAGCAGACAATCACACGACCAAAAACAAACAAGAACGGCAACCCAGCGATTGGGTTGCCGTTCTTGTTTGTTTTTGGTGATTCATTTATTCCATTGATTGAACGTAGCTGGCGGATTGTACCCCTGCTTGGCGTCCGAATACGATGATGTCCGCTACAGCGTTGCCGCCGATACGGTTGCTGCCGTGTACGCCTCCGGTAACTTCGCCGGCAGCGTAAAGGCCTTCGATGACAGTGCCTTCCGTGCTGATGACTTGTGCATTGGAATTGATCTTCAATCCGCCCATTGTATGGTGGATTCCAGGTGCGATTTGGATTGCGTAGTATGGTGCGGCTGCTAATGGGTTAACCATACCAGTTGTACGGTTGAATGCGCCATCCACTTGGGAAGCGACCGTTTCATTCCATGAAGTCAACGTTTGCGCCAATGTTGCGCTGTCGATTTCCAATTGGCCACCCAAAGCTTCGATTGTTTCATCCGACTGGACAAAGCCTTTTTCGATGTACGTGTTGACTGCTTTCACGCGGTCCTTCACGCCTGCATCAAAAATCAGGTATGCGTAGCCTTCTTCTAGAGCATTGATCGCTGCCGAAACAGTGTCGCGGGTTTCCATTTCATTGACGAAACGTTCGCCTTGCTGATTCACAAGGATGGCCCCTTCACCACGGATCGCTTCAGTGATCAGGTAAGAGGATTCCTGATGTACGGTCGGGTGGATCTGGATTTGATCCATGTCAACGACAGCGGCTCCGATAGCTTCCGCCATTTTGATGCCGTCGCCTGTCGATCCCGGTTGGTTAGTTGTGACATAGCCTTCAAGTTGCGGTGCAAGTTCTGTGACCATATCAAAATCAGCACCGAATCCGCCGGTTGCGATGATGACTGCATCAGATGAAACCGTGATTTCACCTTCGTTGTTGAAATCGACTTTGACGCCGCTCGCTTTATCATCCGTCATGACGATTTCAGTCACATCTGAATTCACGAACACAGGAATTTCGCGTTCCATGATGTTCGCGTATAAGCCTTCTACCAAATATTGACCGACTGCAGAACCATCGGATGGACGGTGGGTACGGTTCACGCTCATGCCGCCCGTAACGGTGATGTTGTCTAAAGTGATGCCCATTGTGTCCAACCAGTCGATTGCAGGACCAGAATTTTCAACAAGATAATGCAACAATTCTGGATCGTTTGTATTTTTCCCGCCGGCTAATGTTTCGTTATAGAACAGTTCATTTGAATCTGCGATGCCTTGTTCCGCTTGGAACTTCGTTGCGGATGCATTCATCCCAGCGGATGATTTGATTGTGTTTCCGCCGTGGACCGGCATTTTTTCGAAGATGACCGGATTCAAGCCAGCATCTTTCGCTGAAATTGCAGCCGACATGCCGGAACCACCGGAACCTATGATGATGACGTCATAGCTTTCTTTCAGTTCTTCCGGGTCAGAATAGGTAACCTCTGATGCGCCAGTCACAGCCTCCACTGATTCAGAACTTGCAGCAACAGACTCCTCACTTTCAACAGCAGCGCTTGAGTCAGCTGCGTTGTCCGTGTTCGCCCCACATCCGGATAACAATATAAACATACTTAAAGCAGAAAATAAGCCAATTCTCTTCTTCATTTTTTACTCCCCCATTTCTTCTACTTACTTTTACATTGTATTTTTTTTATCATGTTTTGTACAGGTGTAATTATATAAATAAGGCTTTCTGATAATATTCTTGTTTATCAAAATCCGATTCACCAGAAACATTTATATATTTTGCGCAATGTTTCGCGCCATGATAGATTTGCAAATAAAAACAGCAGCGAAACCAAGTATCTGTATATTGGTTTCGCTGCTGTTTTTTTGATTATGAGGCTTCATTTCGGAAAGACCGCCAGTCTGTTCTTGGACATGTGAATCATCTGCACCGGTTTTTCGTAGAAATCATTCAGGACTTCCTCTTTCAGCAGGTCAACAGTTTTGCCTGTCTTATGGATGGAACCGTCCTTCAGCAGCATCAATTTTTTGAAACACGGCAGTATTTCCTCAGTATGGTGGCTGACATAAATCATCGTCGGCCCTTCAGGTTCATCGGCAATCTGCTGGATATCCTCCAAAAGCTTTTCTTTTGCGAACAGATCAAGGCCATTGCAGGGCTCGTCCAATATCAGTATTTCCGGTTCGGCCATCAAAGCCCGCGCGATCAAAATGATCTGTTGTTGCCCTTGGGACAGGATGCCATAGCGAAACCCGATCATTTCTTTTCCGCCGCATTTGATCAAAAGATCCAGTGCCTGTTGTTTTTCGGCTTCCGTCGGGACTGTCCAGACGCCTATCGAAGCGAATTTGCCGCTCAAGACGATGTGTTCGGCTATGTCGTTGGGATTCAGCTGTTGCTGCAGCGCCGAGCTGACCCAGCCTATCCGTTTGCGCAACTCGGGGATGGCGGTCTGCCCGAAAGTCTCGCCCAAAACGACCAGCTTGCCGCTGCTGGGCCACAGATAGCCATTCAACAGTTGCAGCAAGGTTGTCTTGCCGGAGCCGTTCAAGCCGAGTATGGCCCAATGCTCGCCTTTTTTGGCGTGCCAATTGATGTCGTTCAAAATTTTGCGTTTTTCGCGAATGACGTTCACGTGGTCGAATCTGATCATTCCATCACCCCATCTAGATTTTTGTGGTTCTTGGGTATCTTTACTGCGAATATACCACATTTGCCCCATCCGGAAAAGGCTGTCTCCACCACAGACCTTACACACCAAAAAATGAGAAAAGCATCGCATCACACCGCAATGTCATCTATACTATAGAATGAGGTGAAAAATGTATGGAACAAAACAAAGAAAAAGTATCCTTGATCATAGAAGGGGGAGCCATGCGGGGCGTTTTTTGCGCAGGAGTCATCAGCACCCTGCTGCGTCAAGAAATCTACTTGGATTATGTCATCGGTGTCTCTTCCGGATCGGCCAATGGCATCAATTATGTCAGCCGGGACCTGACCCGAACAAAAGCTTCATTTGTTGATATCGCCGCCAATCCGGCTTTTTCAGGAATGAAATATCTGCTCAACGGGCAAGGATATTTCAACACAAAATATATTTATGAGGATGCAATCACGACCGACATCCCCTTTCATTTCGAGACATTCAAGCAAAATCCAGCTTCCATGAAGATTGTTGCGACCGACATGGAAACCGCAAAACCTGTTTATTTCGATAAGGATGACATCGCAACCAGTGCAGAATTGGGTCTCAAAATCAGGGCGTCTTCCACTGTGCCGTTGCTGATGCCCCCTACCCAAATCAACGGCAAATTCTATCTTGACGGCGGCATCGTCGACTCGCTGCCGATCGAAAAAGCGATCGCAGACGGCAACAAAAAGCACGTGATCATTTTGACGCGTCCGCGTGGTTACATCAAAGAAAAGCAACGCTTCAACGCCATTATCCGGCGGCATCTGCGGGCATATCCCGAAGTCATAGCAGCCATCGAACAGCGCCACGTTACCTATAATCGGTCGATGGAATTGATCGAGCACCTGGAACGGGAAAACAAAGCCTTCGTCATTGCCCCAGATCAGCTTTCCATTGGCAGGATGGAGCGGAATGTGCAGCGCCTGGATGCCTATTATCAGTATGCCGAACGGGCCTCAGAAAGGCAGCTCCCTGAGTTGCAGGACTTTTTGTCAAGACGATGATCCGCACAAAAGAATCTTCCGGCATGTTCATTTTGGACAATTATTAGAAATAAGTGAAAATAATATGAAAATTACCGTTGACACTCTCATGTAAATCTTATATGATTATATCAATCACTTAAGCAATAACAAATCCATATAGAAATCAGGTATCCCATATGAAAACGATGAATCCACTAAACATTATTATCGTCTTAATAATCTAGGAGTTAAACACTGTAGAAATTTTTTGCAGATTGTTTAAGTCCTATTTGTGGTAATCAAATGGGATGAAGCATCCCATCATTGATTGATGAGGATGCTTTTTTTTATCCATATTGCAAACGGACTAAGGAAAAACGAGAAACGGGGAGATTAAAATGGAATCTGAAATGAAAACTAAAACAAAAACTGGCGTAACCCTTCTTGTTGAAGCGTTGAAAAATGAAGGTGTTGAAGTTCTGTTCGGCTATCCAGGCGGAGCGGTCCTGCACATCTACGATGAATTCTACAAATCCGAATCGAACCATGTTTTGACAAGACACGAACAAGGCGCTGTCCACGCGGCAGACGGGTATGCCCGCGCAACCGGCAAGCCGGGCGTCTGTATCGTTACAAGCGGTCCGGGAGCAACAAATGCTTTGACCGGTATCGCAACCGCTCAAATGGATTCCATTCCATTGGTCGTGATCACTGGACAAGTGCATGAAGCAGGCATCGGCAAGGATGCTTTCCAGGAAACGGACATGATCGGCATGACGACACCTGTTACGAAATACAATTACCAAGTGCGCAATGCCAAGGATATCCCGCGCATCATCCACGAAGCTTTCTACCTTGCGAATACAGGCAGAAAAGGACCGGTCGTCATCGACATCCCAAAAAACATCGGTATCCAGGAAGTCTCTTATGAAGAGTACAACCAACCCGACAAAAATCTGCCGGGCTACAAACCGGAATGTCTGCCTGTCCCTGAACAGATCGCTAAAGTGAACGAAGCGATCGCTGCAAGCAAAAAAACGATCATTTTGGCCGGTCAAGGCGTCATCCATGCCCAGGCTGAAAAAGAACTGCTGGCTTTCGCGGAATACTACCAAATTCCCGTTGTAAACACGCTGTTGGGTCTGGGCAGCTTCCCCATCAAACATGACCTGGCATTGGGCATGGGCGGCATGCACGGCTCTTATGCTTCGAATATGGCTTTGATGGAATGTGACTTACTTCTAAACTTCGGGGCACGCTTCGATGACCGTGTAGCAAGCGACCCTACCAATTTTGCTCCAGAAGCCGTCATTGTCCATGTTGACATCGATAATGCCGAAATCGGCAAAATCATGCACACCGATATCCCGGTATTGTCTGATGCCAGATTGGCTCTGATCATGCTGAACGACACGAAATTGGCTGAAGTGCCTGACCACTCCGTTTGGTTCAGCCATGTGATGGACAACAAAAAGCAGCACCCTTTCGGTTATGAAAAATCCGATACCTTCATCAAGCCACAACATGTAATCGAGCAAGTCGGTGAATTGACTCAAGGTGAAGCCATTGTTGTTACCGACGTTGGCCAACATCAGATGTGGGCGGCTCAATATTACCCGTTCAAGTACGGCAAGCAATTGCTGACAAGCGGCGGCTTGGGAACGATGGGCTTCGGCATTCCGGCAGCGATCGGCGCTCAAATGGCCTATCCTGACAAAACGGTTGTCTGCTTTGTCGGAGACGGCGGCTTCCAGATGACCAACCAAGAATTGGCGATCCTGAATGCCAACAGGTTGAATGTGAAGTACTTTATTCTGAATAATGAAGTACTGGGCATGGTTCATCAATGGCAGAACAAATTTTACAAAGGCCGCTACTCTCATTCCGAGATTCCGGATTCACCTGATTTTGTTAAACTTGCTGATGCTTATGGTATCACAGCTGCGAGGGTATCCGATCCCGATAAAGTGGATGAAGCGATCCAGACAGCCTTTAATTATCCTGGTCCTTATGTCTTGGATATCCTGATTTCCAAAGATGAATTGGTATACCCTATGGTTGCTTCAGGCAGGCCAAATAATGAAATGGAAGGTGTGTAGGATGATGCTAAGATTAATCCAAGCCAAAGTCGTGAATAAACCCGGCGTATTGAACCGTATCACGCAAGTTATCCTGAAGCCGCAATACAATATCGATACCTTAACGCTGACAGGGACGGAAGATTATGACGTATCTTTGATCACAGTCGGCATCAACTTCGATACCTTGGATGCAGCTGAATTATTGACGAAACAGTTGGAAAAACAAGTCGACGTCATCAGCGCAACCGACATCACCGAAAAGCGTTTAGGCCTAAGAGCTTAAATCCAACCAACCGCACTACCCTACTGACCGAATCAAATTGCTTAAAAAGCATTGAGAATATAAAAAAAATAAGGAGGTCATTTCAATATGACTAAAGTATACTACGATCAAGACGTAACAGTAAAAGCACTAGAGGGCAAAAAAATCGCCGTTATCGGATATGGTTCTCAAGGACATGCACATTCACAAAACCTACGTGACAACGGTAATGATGTCATCATCGGAATCCGTGCAGGTAAATCTGCAGACAAAGCAAAAGAAGACGGATTTGAAGTGTTCCCTGTTGCTGAAGCAACAAAACAAGCTGACGTAGTAATGATCCTTATCCCTGATGAGCAACAAGCTGAAGTTTATGCAGCTGAAATCGCTCCTAACTTGGAAGCTGGAAATGCCATCGCATTCGGTCACGGATTCAACATCCATTTCGGTACGATCACACCTGCTGCTGATATCGATGTATTCATGGTCGCTCCAAAAGGCCCAGGCCACATGGTTCGCCGTCAATTCGCTAAAGGTTCTGCAGTGCCTGCTTTGTTCGCAGTCTTCCAAGATGCAACAGGCAACGCAAAAGATATCGCTCTTGCTTGGGCACAAGGAGTCGGCGCTACACGCGTAGGCGTTTTGGAAACAACATTCAAGGAAGAAACTGAAACTGACCTATTCGGCGAGCAAGCTGTATTGTGCGGCGGAACAACGCACTTGGTTCAAGCTGGTTTCGAAACATTGGTTGAAGCTGGCTACCAACCAGAAATCGCCTACTTCGAAGTATTGCACGAATTGAAATTGATCGTTGACTTGATGTACGAAGGCGGCATGGAAAAAATGCGCCACTCTATCTCTAACACAGCTGAATACGGCGACTACGTTTCCGGACCTCGCGTCATCACTTCAGACGTGAAAGACCGCATGAAGGACGTCTTGACTGACATCCAAACAGGTGCATTCGCTAAACGCTTCACTGATGATTACAAAGCTGGCTTCCCTGACTTCCACGCAATGCGCGCTGAGCAACAAGGCCACCAGATCGAAGCAGTCGGTGCTGAATTGCGTAAAATGATGCCTTTCGTGAATGAACAACAATAATGAATCAGATGTAGGTTGAGAGCATCCTTATTTTTAAGCCTTCTCTCTTCATCATTGTATTCAATAGATTAGGAGCAGATAGAATGACGGATGAGTTAGTGAACAAAGAAGACGTGCTTAAAGCATATAAAGTACTGCGCAACGTGGTCAAGCAGACACCATTGCAGCATGATGCGTATTTATCGCAGAAGTATCATGCCAACATCTTTTTGAAGCGGGAGGACCTTCAAATCGTCCGCTCCTTCAAATTGAGGGGCGCTTATTATGCCATTTCGCAGCTGAGTGAAGCCGAAACTGAGACTGGAGTAATCTGCGCCTCAGCCGGCAATCATGCGCAAGGGGTAGCTTATACCTGTAACCATTTGGCCATCAAAGCTACCATCTTCATGCCTTCGACAACGCCTTCCCAAAAAATAGACCAAGTCCGTTATTTCGGGAAAGAGTATGTTGAGATCAAACTGATCGGCGATACCTTCGACGAATCGAACGAAGCCGCCCATGCCTATGCGGATGAACACAACCTGACTTTCATTGAACCTTTCAATGATCGCAATGTGATCGCTGGGCAAGGCACTTTGGCAGTGGAAATCCACCAGGATCTCGTTGCTGAAGGAGAAACGGCCGACATGGTATTCGCGGCAATCGGCGGCGGCGGCTTGATTTCAGGCGTCAGCAGCTACATGAAGGAAGCCATGCCCGAAACGAAGATCATCGGCGTGGAGTCCTTGGGCGCCCCTGGCATGAAAGTTTCGCTTGATGCGAATAAAGTGACGACTTTGACTGATATTGATAAATTCTGTGATGGGACAGCCGTAGCGACTGTCGGTGATTTGACTTTCAGACACTGCCAACAAAATGTCGATGACATCCTGGTCGTGCCTGAAGGACAAGTTTGCGGAACCATCATCGATTTATACACTAAACAAGCTATCGTAGCGGAACCATCCGGCGCACTCTCGGTTTCTGCGTTGGAACAATACAAAGATGAAATCAGAGACAAAACGGTCGTCTGCATCGTCAGCGGCGGTAACAACGATATCAATCGGATGGCTGAAATTGATGAACGCTCCCTACTCTATCAAGGTCTGAAGCACTACTTCATCGTGAACTTCCCGCAGAGGGCCGGCGCGCTGAAAGAGTTCGTGAATGACATATTGGGCGGCAACGATGACATCACCAAGTTCGAATATACGAAAAAGGTCCATCGCAGCGAAGGACCTGTACTGATCGGAATCTTGTTGAAAAATAAGGACGATATCGAAGGCTTGCTCAGCAGGATCGAAAAATTCGATCCGCATTACATTTCGGTGAACGAGAATTCCAAACTGTATTCCTTCCTGATCTGATCCGGACCAATTCTATAAAGTAACTTAAAACCTGACGTGAGCCACTTGAGAGGCTCGCGTCAGGTTTTTGGTTGGGTTGTTACGGGTTGCGGACGGGTGCATCCTTGTGCGGCCGAAAACAATGAATAACTGCGAAGTATTCATTGTTTCGGCCCTGAAATCACCGGGGAACATGGATATCTGCTAAGTATTCATGTCCCCCCACGCTCTCCAGAAACCCAAAGAAGGGCCGACTCAACCGAGCCGGCCCTTCTTTGGGTTCTAAACATTCTTATTCTTCGATATACGCTCTGCTCAGGTCAAATTCATTGCCCACTGAATTGAAGATGATGCCCTTAAGGTTAGGGTTTCTGAGTTGTGTTTCTGCTTCTTGATAAAGAGGTATGATAGCCGCATCTTCCATGACCAGCTTGTGGGCAGCCATCAGGTCAGCCCAGCGCGCTTCAGGATTGTTTGCGTTTGTTGTTTTTGAAGCATCGATCAAAGCATCAAATTCCACATTCGCATATTGTCCTTCGTTGTAGGCAGATGTGCTGTACAACAAGTCCATGTAGTTGATTGCGTCAGCGAAATCCGCTCCCCAACCGGTTTGCAACAAGTCGAATTCATCTTGATTCGCCAATTCCAAACGGTTTTTCTTCGGTACATTGCGCAATTCTACAGAGATGCCTTCCAAATTGTTTTGGATTTGGCCTTGGATATATTGGCTGATTTTTTTGTTCTTTTCATCATCGTCCCCGACCAAGGAGAAAGTGATTTCTTCAACGCTTAATTCAGCCTTCGCTTCAGCCCAAAGCGTTTGCGCTCGTTCCACATCATATTCCAGATAAGAGCCTGCTTCAGCGGCAAAGTCTTCGCCGGTCGTCGGGTTGCTGACAAAATCAGCCGGCAGGAAACCGCCGATTGCTGTCGAACCGTCACCGATGACGCTGTCGACCAATTCATCGCGATTGATGACAAGTCCGATGGCTGCTCTCAGCTTCGCATTCTGCAGGTAGACGTTATCGTGGTTGAATTCGATGTACGCCGTGCGGGCTTTTTTCTGAACGACTACGTTAGGATCAGTCGCCAATTGTTTAACCAATTCGCCGGTCACTTGTGCGTTATCGACTGATCCTTGATCGAACAGATTCACGACAGTGCTTGTTTCTTTGATTACTTGGACGTTGACTTCGTCCAACTTCACTTCGTCAGCTGCATAGTAATCTTCGTTCTTCACAAGATCCCAAGTCAGGCCAGTGCCGTCCCAGTTCTCGATGGTGAAAGGTCCGTTAGCCAAAATGTTTTCGCTGCTAGTTCCGTACTTGTCGCCTTTTTCAGTGACAAATTCTTCATTTTGCGGGAAGAATGCGCTGAACGCCAATAATGATTCAAAGTAAGGTGTCGGCTGCGTCAACTCGATTGTGATTTCAGTGTCGCTTACTGCCGTTACCCCCAATTTTTCAGGGTCCATTTCTCCAGCCATGATTTCATTGGCGTTCTTGATGGTCTCAGCCAAGTAAGCGTAGGATGCGCCCGCTTCGGGATCCACCAATCGTTGCCAAGCGAATACGAAATCGTTCGCTGTAACAGGCTCTCCGTTTGACCAAACTGCATCATCACGGAGTTTATAAGTATAAGTCAAGCCATCTTCCGATACAGTACCTGCTTCCGCAGCGATTGCGGGAACGGGCTTCCCATCTGCATTGATTTTCAATAAGCCTTCGATCGCATGGCTGATGTAGTTCGAACTATTGATGTCCGTCATCAGTGTTGTATCCAATGTTGCTAATTCGGTAGGTGCTGTATAGTTGACAACTTGTCCGCCTGCGCTTTCACTTGCTTTGTCTACTGCGCTGTCGTCCGTTGCGCCGTCTCCTCCGCAAGCTGCTAAGATGACAGCTGCTGTAGCTAAAATGAAAGAATTTTTCAATCTCCTCATGTAAATCTCCCCTTTTTCTTTTCGTATTTTAATATTATACTACAAGTAATCAGGATATTCCATAAAATAAGGGGATTATTATCATAAAAAATTCATCATTTTTTCATTTCATTAATTTTCTATGGCAAAAAAAGCCCAGAACAAGTTCCGGGCTTTTTTTATCAGTAATTTTCGTATTTTGCTTTCAATACGGGAACGTCGGACTCACGGCAATAAACAAAGTGCCCTGGAACGATTTCTCGCATTGCTTCCGGCTCACCATTCTCTTCACGTGGAACATAAGTGAAGCGGGTGCGGTTGCGCTCATAAACCGGATCCGGCAGCGGTATGGCCGATAACAGGCTTTCCGTATAAGGATGTAAAGGTTTGTTGTAAACGTCGTCTGCGGGCGCTAATTCGACCAATTTGCCGAAGTACATAACACCGATTCGATTGCTGATGTACTTGACCATCGACAGATCATGCGCGATGAACAAGAAAGTCAGTTTTTGTTTTTTCTGCAATTCCATCAGCAAGTTGACCACTTGCGCCTGAATGGATACGTCCAAAGCAGAAATCGGCTCATCGGCAATGATGAGTTTTGGATTTACCGCTAAGGCTCTGGCAATTCCGATACGCTGTCTTTGGCCGCCGGAGAACTCGTGCGGATAACGGGAAGAATGGTCTTTATTCAAACCGACCAGATCCAATAATTCCGCAACCCGGTCATCGACTTCTTTCTCGGTTGTCGCAAGGCCATGAATCTTCAAACCTTCAGCAACGATATCGCGTACTTTCATACGGGGATTCAAGGATGCATACGGATCCTGGAAAATCATCTGCATGTCTTTACGGAAAGCCAGTTGCTCTTTTCTGTCATGCAGCGTATGGATTTCGGTGCCATCAAAAAAGATTTCACCGGAAGTCGGGTTGTACAAGCGGATGATTGCGCGGCCGGTTGTCGTTTTTCCGCAACCGGATTCGCCTACCAAGCCGAGTGTTTCGCCTTCATAGATATCAAAGGAAACATCGTCAACGGCGCGGACTTCATTTTTTGTGCCGACGTTGAAATACTGCTTCAGGTTTTTTACTTCCAGAATCTTTTTCTGTCCTGTTGTGTCGTACATTACAGCAGTCCTCCTTTCTCAGTGATTTTCGGATCGATTTGCGGGCCTTTTCCGTGAGGCAATACAGCCGGTTCCTTATCTGCGGTGTCCATCACTTTCAATTCATCGGAAGGAGCGAGTTTCATTTCGGAGAAAGTCGCCTGTCGGTTCACGATGCCCTCTGGAGGATTCACGGAAGGTGCGTCAGGATGCAGCAACCAAGTAGCTGCCGAATGGGTATCGGATACCTTAAAGAACGGCGGATCGTACAAGGTGTCAATCTTCATTGCATATTCGCTCCGGGGCGCAAAAGCATCACCAGTCGGAGGATCCAATAAATCCGGAGGTGTCCCTGGGATCGCATAAAGCGATCCTGCAGTGTCCAATGTAGGCATCGAGCTCAACAGTCCCCATGTATATGGGTGTTGCGGGTTGTAGAAAATTTCATCGACAGTCCCGACTTCGACGATTTTGCCTGCATACATGACGGCTACACGGTCTGCAACGTTCGCCACTACACCCAAATCATGGGTGATAAAAATGATCGATGTCTTGATTTTCTGCTGCAGATCCTTCATCAACTCCAGGATTTGCGCTTGGATCGTAACGTCAAGAGCTGTTGTCGGTTCATCCGCAATCAGAATATCCGGGTTGCAGCCCAATGCGATCGCGATGACGATCCGTTGGCGCTGACCGCCTGAGAATTGGTGCGGGTACTGTTTCATTCTTTTGGCAGGGCTCGGGATACCTACTAGCTGCAATAATTCTTCAGCTTTTTTGTAGGCCTCCTCTTTACTGATGTTTTGGTGTTTGATGATCGGTTCAGCGATCTGCTTGCCGATTTTTTGAGTCGGATTCAAAGAAGTCATCGGATCCTGGAAAATCATTGCGATTTCCGAACCACGGATCTTCTGCATTTGTTTTTCGGTTTTGTGCACTAAATCTTCGCCCTTGAACAGGATTTCACCGTGTTCAATGTTGGCGTTGTTCGCCAATAGACGCATGATGCTGCGGCTAGTCACTGATTTACCAGAGCCGGATTCACCAACGATGGCTAATGTTTCACCTGGCTTCAGGTCAAAACTGACGCCACGGATAGCTTTTACTTTACCTGCATAGGTATCAAAAGTAATTTGTAGGTCTTTTACTTCCAATATATTTTCCATCTGGTTACCTCCTAATCTCTCATTTTTGGATCGAACGCGTCACGAAGTCCATCAGCCAATAAGTTGAAGCAAATCATGATGACGCTCATGATTCCGGCTGGATACCACATCAGATGCGGCAAGAAACGGAATGTCTTGTAACCATCGTTGATCAATGTACCAAGCGATGCATTCGGAGCAGGAATACCGATACCGATAAAGCTCAGGAATGCTTCGAAGAAGATTGCCGATGGAATGGAAAACATAACTTGAATGATGATGACACCGGCCAAGTTAGGCAGAATGTGTCCGAAGGCAATTTTCATCGGTGATTGACCCAACGTGCGGGCAGCCAGGATGTATTCCTGATTTTTCAATTTCAGGGTTTGTGCACGGACGACACGCGCCATCGAAAGCCATTCAGTCAAAGCCAAAGCAATGATGATGGAGCTGATGCCGGGTTTCAGAACAAGCAACATCAGAATAACGACTACCAAGTTAGGCACACCGGAAAGGATTTCCAGGATACGTTGCATGATATTGTCGACTTTTCCGCCCAACCAGCCGGACGTCAGACCATAGACAACGCCGAGTGTCAGGTTGAACAAGGCTGCCATGAACGCGATGAATAAGGATACGCGGGTACCGTAAAGGATACGCGACAACAAATCGCGTCCCAGGCTGTCCGTACCGAGATAGTAGTAAACATCCTCTGGAACGTTGGACGCCTCATACTTATCGATAACTACGCCATTCTGCTTCACTGTTCCGTTCAGACCGTTGATGTCGATGCCGGGAATCTTTGGTGGCATATTTGCGTACTGGACTGTTTGCGCATTCGGGTCATGCGGTGCAATGACTGGAGCAAACAGACTGGACATAGTGATGATGATCAAGATGACCAAACTGACCATGGCAACTTTATTTTTCTTCAGGCGGCGCCAAGAATCTGCCATGAAGCTTAGGGAAGGCGCTGAGATTTTTTCTTTATCCTGCATGCTTGACTCGGATGCCGTTTCGAAAAGATCTTTCGTGATTGTCGGCATCGCTGTTGTATTGCGTAATTCATTTTCACTCATGCTTATTCCCCTCCTTCTGTAGCGACTCTGATACGAGGGTCGATGATACCATAAAGGATGTCAACCAACAAAATGACGATGACCAACATGGTCGAATACATCATCGTAACGCCCATGATTGTCGGATAATCATTCGTCAGGATGGATTTTACGAATTGTTCCCCGATGCCAGGGATGGCAAAAATATTTTCCACAACCATCGAACCTGTCATCAAACCGACTGTCATCGGGCCGATGATGGTGACCAAAGGAATCAGCGCATTACGGATACCGTGTTTGAACGCGACTTCCCAACGGCTCAGACCTTTCGCTCTAGCGAGTTCGACATAGTCGCTGCCTAATACGTCGACCATTTCGGTTCGCATAAACCGGGCCGAATCGGCCAGCGGGGAAATGCTCAACGCAATCGTAGGCAGAATCGAAGAACGGAAACCATCATTCCACAAGGCGATCGGCAACACTTTCAGCCATACGCCGAATACCAATTGAAGAATAACTGCAAAAACAAAGTTAGGGATCGAACGGCCGACGATGGCTGTCAAAGTGGCAACTGTATCCACCCAAGTCCCCTGTCTCATCGCTGCGATCACACCCAGCACAATGCCGAGGATCGTTCCTATGATAACTGCTTGAAGCCCTAATTGCATGGAAGGTCCTATTCTGCTGCTCAACAAATCCGTAACCGGAGTATTGTTGAACTGGAACGAAACACCCAGGTCTCCACGTACTAGTCCAAAAATGTAGACTGCGTATTGGACCAGAATCGGTTTGTTCAGTCCATACTTCTCATTCATGATAAAAATTTGTTCTTCAGATAACTTGTCTTGGTTACTGTATGGTGTACCCGGCAAAGCTTTCATCAGAAAAAAAGTTATCGATGCAATCAAAAACAACGTAATTGCCATATATAAAATACGCTTGCCGATGTACTTTGCATAACTTTTCATCGTTTGTCATCCTCCATTATTTAATTATTTTGTAAATAGCACCTGATAGTATATCATATTTAAATATACAAAAAAGAAAATGAACACAAAATCAAATCATATTTTAATTGAGTTTTCTTTCTTTTTTTTGTACATTTAAAATTGAGAAAACAAAAAGGAGCCAAAATAAGTGAACCTCACAAAAAAAAACGTACTTGTTTCATTATTCATTTTTATATGTGCACTGATATATCAACTGATTAAATATGGATCCTTAAGTTGGACCGAAACATCCAATATTCTGTTCATGATAGCAGGTATTTTATTGATCATCGGTTTGTCCGGACTCGTGTTGGCTTCCGGAAGTTTCGATTTCTTCCACTACAGCGTCAGAAAAACGCTCAGAAGAGAACCAAAGGAGGATGGCTTCAAGGAACCATTGAATCCGCATGCTCTTTCATCTTCCGTCGGGAAAAGTTATCAAAATATCCTGACTATCGGTCTGTTGTTGTTGGCGATCAGCATCATCTGTCTCTGGGATTATATTTTATAAATAAAACATCCATCTGGCATAAATGTCTGCCAGATGGATTTTTTATTGCCTTAATTAATCCACGTTCTGAGTGCCAGAATTTGAAGCCCATTTGTATGAGTAGTCAGCACCGACTAAGTGCTCACCCAAATCTGTGACATACGGTTTTTGTAGAACTGCATAAGAACGTTGATACAGAGGAGCGATACCCGCATCTTCCATCAAGATCTTTTCAGCTGCAAGCAGGCTAGCCCATCTTGCATCAAGGTCAGTCACGTTTGTGCGTGCTTCATCGATCAAAGCATCGTATTCAGCGTTGGAGTAACCGGATTTGTTGTTGCCGTTTTCTGTCTGGAACAATTCCAGGAAGTTGATCGGGTCAGCATAGTCAGCTCCCCATCCAGCTAATTCGATATCGTATTCGCCGGATGTATCAGCTTCAAGACGGACTTTGAAAGGTACATTACGCAAGGTAACAGTCAACCCAGGAAGGTTTGTCTGTAGTTGGCTTTGCAGGAACTCAGAAGAACGTTTCGCATTTTCTGTGTCATCGCTCAACAATTCCAAAGTGATGGATTCAACACCCAACTCAGCCAAGCCTTTTTCGAAGTATGTTTTAGCTTCTTCAGCATTGAATGTCAGAAGATCGCCATTTTGTTTACGGTAGTCTTCGCCAGTTGAAGGATCCAAAGCAAGTTTTTCAGGAACCAATCCGTTTGCAGGGATGGAACCGTTCTGCAATACCACATCAGCGTACGCTTGTTTGTCGAAAGCCATAGCTAAAGCTTTACGGATGTTGGCATTTTGTAATGGTGTGCCTTCTCTTTGTTGGTTGAACTTCAAGTAGAATACAGAAGAAGTCGGCATTGTGTGGACTTCAGCATCGCCGGCTCTTTGTGCTACGTACTCACCAGTCAAGATCATGCGGTCGATTGCGTCTGTATCATACAGATTCAAGGCAGTGGAAGTCTCTTTGATGACTTCTACGTTGATTGCTTGTAATTTTACAGCATCTTTATCCCAGTACTCTGCATTTGGTTCGTACGTCCATGATAAGCTCGCTGCATCCCAGTTAGCTAACACGAATGGTCCGTTATACAATAAAGCATCGCTGCTTAATGCGTATTGGTCGCCTTGTTCTTCAACAAATGCTTGATTTTGAGGGAAGAACATAGCCAATGTCAAAAGATCTTTGAAGTATGGCACTGGAGATGTCAATGTGATTTCCAGCGTTTTTTCGTCGATCGCTTTGACGCCCAATTCTTCAGGCGCAACGGCACCATCAATAATTTCAGTTGCGTTGGCGATGACACCTGCCATCATGTAAGAATATGAAGCAGCCTCTGCAGGGTCCACCAATTTACGCCATGAATAAACAAAATCTTCTGCCGTTACAGGCTCGCCGTTTGACCAGTTCGCTTCATCACGGATAGTGAAAGTGTAGACCAAACCATCTTCGCTGACTGTAGGATCTTCTGCTGCGATACCTAATTCAACCGTTCCATCCAAGCCTTGACGATACAGACCTTCATTTACGTTGCTTAAAGCAGTAAACGCAACTGTATCTGTAGCTTGTACAGAATCCATTGTAGGGATTTCAGCGCTTTCAACCAGATTTAACACCTGATCGCTGTCTGTTGCACCTGCAGACCCGGATGAATCAGCCGTGCTTCCCTCTCCGCCGCATGCAGCCAATACAAGTGCGGAGCTTAAAGATAATAACACTAAAGATGATAGTTTCTTGTTGCCCATATTTCTTTTCCCCCATTCCCTCTGTTTCTATAATTTCTATAGTAAGGTTAATTATAGTTCTGACTGATATTAAAATCAAGTTTGGGAATTTAATAAATTGATTAAAATTAGATTAACATACTCATATTTTCACTTTTTTTGAGTTTATATATCGACATTAGATATATATTGAGAATCTCACACAACATGTCAGAACATTGGAACAAGGATGAAAGCGAATCCAAATGTTGTCAAAACGGCAAAACCAGGTTATAAACATTTGTTTATTAATAAACATTGAATTAATATATTAATATTGATATATTTGCATGATAAAGAGATATTCAATCATTTTCACGGAAAATATATACGCAATTCTTAAAAAATTCATTTTATTGTTGTTTTCCAATGTATAAAACAGTCGTTGTATGGGCTTTGACCAGAATTTTGTCCATTAAAATTGCTTCGGCTTTCCTTTCAAGGAAGACTTGGTTGTCTTCAACAAGGATGGCATACTTCCCTTTCTCGATTCGGAAGATCGTATCGCTTCGGTTCGCATTAAAAACGATGATGTACTTTTTTTCTTCGTTCTCCAAAGCAAAGGCTACGATGTTAAAATTTTCGCTGAGCGTTGTAAAATGGGCGTCAATTTCTTCATGGGTATGCAACCGGAACAGATACTCGCTCTTGCGCAGCGCAATCAAACCTCTGACGTAGGCTACCGATTGTTGGAATGTCGTGAGCCGTTCCCATTCAAACTGATTGATTTCGTCGGGGGACTGGTAGCTGTTGGCCACCCCTTCCTTCGTGCGCAAAAATTCCTGGCCGCCATGGATGAATGGCACGCCTTGCGACAACAACACAATGCTCGTTGCAAGTGTATGCCTTTTGACGCGCACCTCCTCGCTGTCATTCGGATTGGAACGCAACAGTTTATCGTAGAGCGTCAAATTATCGTGTGCTTCCACATACTGGACGACTTGTTCCGGATCGACATAACTGCTGTGGCTTGAGAGATTCATGCCGCCTTTTATATTCCGAAGCAGCAGATTTTCCTGATAATTTTTACCGCTGATGAATCCCCTGTCTGTTTCATCGCCGAAATCGCTTCCCTTCAGCACTATCCTCATCGAATCATTAAAATGGGCAATCCTTGGCATTGCTTGCGCATTTCTCTGTGAAGCTTTCAATTCCTCGGGGAGCGGCGTGGTCATTTCCCATCCTTCTCCGATGATGATAATGGATGGATCGACCTTATCCAGCGCTTCACGGATCTTGTTCATCGTGACTGAGTCATGTATGCCCATCAGATCGAAGCGGAAACCATCGAGCTGGTATTCTTTTGCCCAATATTTGATGCTATCGATGATGTATTTGCGCATCATATGTCTTTCTGAAGCCGTGTCGTTGCCCACACCTGTGCCGTTCGCAAGCGATCCGTCCGCATTGTAGCGGTAAAAATAGCCCGGTACTGTCCTTTCCAGCGCTTGATCTTTCGGGTCGTAGACATGGTTATAGACCACATCCATTATCACCCTCAACCCGTTCGCATGCAGGGTTCGAATCATTTCCTTCAATTCCTTGATCCTATTGAATGGGTCAAAGGGATTGCTGGAATAGGAACCTTCAGGCACATTATAGTTCAGCGGATCGTAGCCCCAATTGTATTGCGGTTCCGTCAGATTCGCCTCATCGACTGTTGCATAATCGAACATCGGCAAAATCTGGACATGGGTGATGCCCAAATCGATCAAGTAATCCAGACCCGTACTTATCCCACTGGCGTTTTTCGTATTTTTTTCTGTCAAACCAAGGTATTTCCCTTTGTATATTATCCCGCTCGTTTCGGATATTGAGAAATCCCGGATGTGCAGTTCATAGATGATTGCTTCTTCCGGGAGTCCGAAGGCAGGCAGCCGTCCCCCCCAACCATCAGGATTCGTTCTGGTCAAATCCGTAATAACCGATTTTGTGCCATTTACCGTCGTTGCTCGGGCATAGGGATCAACTGTGATCGTTTCACGGTTATTCAGGAAAAGAATTTTATAGACATAGATGGTTCCATGATGATCCCCGGGTAGGTAAGCTTCAAAAATACCCTTGGGTTTCTGTACCATGGCTACTTTTTGGGAAGGCTTTTTGATGAACTCATCTGTGTACGTCCAAACTTCCACGGATTTTGCTGTCGGTGTCCAAACCCTCAATAGCGTGCCTTCATTTTCGTATAGCGCTCCCAGTTCGCCATCAAAAGAAAAGTAGTTGTCAAAATCATTCGACCGGACGAACAGAAACATTTCCTTGTCGATTGTTTCCTTGTCCCTTTTATCGCTGAAGAGTTTTTCCAAATCATAGCTCTCCAACCAACTCTGGAAATCCTCCATCATCTTGTTTCACCTCCCTCCTATAGTATACCAACCATGGATGGGTTCCCATACTCAAAAGGGATGCCAAAAAGCGTAATCGGCTGAAATAATTGCCGATTACGCTTCATTGTGATGTCGCCTACATCTATTCAAACACCCTGTCAGAAGTAATCTTTCTTTTTCAACCAGTAAACCGTCAAAAAGCAGATGACGATAGTGATCAGACTGGTGATGCCGAACGCCCACGGATGATTTTCGAAGGGCAGATCGACATTCATGCCCCAGAACCCTGCCATGATGGTCGGGATAGTCAGGACGATGGTGATAGAAGTCAAAACTTTCATGATATTGTTCAAGTTATTTGTAATCACGCTAGAAAATACTTCGCTCAACTGATCGATCATCTTGCTTGATTCAGTGACCATCACTTCGGCTTGATTTGAGATATCCGTGATATCACGCAGCAACTCTTGACTCTGCACATCATCCCCTAATACAGCTTCATGGATGGACTCTGTTATCAAAGGATGATTTTTGTTGATGGATGTCTCAAAATAAACCAAGCTCTTGTGTAAGGCAATCAGCTTATAAAAGTATTCGTTATGGGTTGCACTGATTATCTGAATCTGCAGGTCTTCGATGATGCCATCGATTTCTCTCAGATGACGAATGAAACTCCTTGTCAATTCCCATAATATGTATAAGATGATGTGATGCTGGGTTGTTGCTGGCTCGTTTTTGAAAGACTCATTATTCATGATATGCGTCAAAAAAGAAGGCGTCTCTTTGCAGACTGTTATCAATGTATCATTGACTCTTATGATCGACAAGGGATACGTATGGTACTCCGTGTATTTTTCCTGTACCGATCGCATTTTGGGGAAGAGGACGATCAGAAGATTAATATCCTCCCCTGCACCATTCTGAACTTTCTCTTGCCGAGGAATCTCATATTCGTCCAGCGAATCCAAAATATAGTCCTTCGGGATGCCGAAAAGAGCTACCATATCCTCAACGTCTTCGTTGCTCGGATTCTCCACATGAATCCAATCCGCCGCTTTCCAATCCTTCGTCTGCGTGTATACCCCTTTATCCGACAAGTCGAATGCTCTCATTGAAATCCACCTCCAAGCTGCTTTATCTGAATGTACTTGCCTTCAAGATAAGCATAACTTATTTTTGCCAAAAGGAAAGCAATAACCCTCTCCAGAAAGGCAGGAGAAAGCTGCCAATTACACGTCAACCATGATTTCTTCCATAGTATAGGCCATTTCGATGTACGGGTCCTCCGTATACCAATGCCGTGCACTGCCGAGGCAGGCACAATAGAAAGTTGTATCATTCTCCTGCAGTATTTTCCGGAAGTGAACATGGCCCATGATGCTGTGCGTAATCTTGTAGCGGTCATACAATTGCATATAGCTTTTGCTGCCGAGGAAAGCATTGTAGTAATCGTATACCTTGTGCGGGAGTGGGATTACAAATTGCGGATGCGTCACAACATGTGTCATCATGATGATTTTCCGGTCGCTGACTTCCTTCAGATCGCTTTCCAGTTCCTCCTGCATGGCTGCTGCAACCGCGCGATCATCTTTCTGCCAATGCACATACCGGCGGTCATTCCAACCGCCGACTTTCAGCTTTTTCTTGGAAAACTCTTCTATAGTATAGCGGTCACTGGCGAACCCATAATCATACCACCCCGGATTCCCCACCACTGCCCATTTATCCCCGATCAGAAATGGATTTCCGACAAGATTCTCATCCCGCTCCTTGAACAACTGATAGATTCGGTCGGTATCCTCTTCATGGTTGCGTATGGACCAAAAGTCATGGTTTCCGGGTACGAATTGGATTTTCGAAACATTATGGTCTCGCATGCGATCCAAGAAAGCAAAGGTATCGTGGTAATCGGAAGAGACGTCCCCCGCCAACAATAGCAAGTCGATTTCTTGGTTGTAGAGCAACTCCGCCAAGAGATGGTCATACGTTTGTCCAGGCGCCAGCCTTTTCGCATTCGAGTCGATATGCAGGTCCGACAACACCCCAATTTTCACGTCCTCAACCCCTTTCTTTGCTTACTGTTTGAAAAAAGCGGAGCTGCATATCAGATTAACTGAGTTGCAGCCCCGCCCTTTTTAAGTGATTATTTAGAGAATGCTTCCGTCAATGGCGGAACTACTTGTTTTTTGCGTGAAACAACGCCAGGCAGCAGGGCAACGTTGTCAGTCAATGAGATGCCGAATGCGGCCTCTACAGTGTCCAAATGCGAACCTACAGCCAACAAAGCTGAATCGCTTTCGATGATGTTTGTGATGACCAACAGGAAGACATCATACCTTTGAGTGTCGTTTTCAGCTTCCATAGCGGCAACAAGCTCAACCTGTCTGTTCAGGACATCCTGAACGTCTACAGTGTTCACTTGTGCGATGCGCACGTTTTTATCGCCCATCGGGAATGATTTTGCATCTAAAGTCAACAATTCCGCGATCGACTTGTCGTCCAAATTCGTTCCGGCTTTCAGCATCGCCAGGCCATACTCCTGCAAAGAAACACCGGCGATTTCAGTCAAGGCTGTTGCTGCTGCTTCATCTTCCGGCGTGCAAGTCGGAGATTTGAACAATAACGTATCGGAAATGATTGCAGAAAGCATCAAGCCAGCGATATCGGCTGGAATCGCGATGTTCTTTTCTTTGTACATTTTATAAAGGATCGTGTTTGTGCAACCAACAGGCTCTGCACGATAATACAACGGGTTGGCCGTTTCGAAGTTCGCGATGCGGTGGTGATCCACGACGGCATATACCTCAACATCTTTGATGTCGCTGACGCTTTGTTGGGCTTCATTATGGTCGACCAATGCAACCGTATCTGTTTCGTTTGCCGCAGTCTCGATGACGCGCGGAGCCTCTGTTTTGAATTGATTCAGAGCATAGGCTGTTTCTTCACTCGGCAGGCCAAGCGCCACAGCTTCCGCTTCGATTCCGTTTTGATTCAAATAGTAGGCGTATGCGATTGCAGATGTGATCGCATCCGTATCCGGATTTTGGTGCCCAAAAACTAACAGTTTGTTCATACAATTCACTCTCTCTTCCATTTTCTAATTTTATCATAATAAAAAAGGAAGAAAAGAGCAATGGCAATTCTCTTTTCTTCCTTGAAAAATAGTATTATTTTATAGATCCAAATAACCTTTGTAGTCTTCCGTATGCAGCAGCTTTCTGGCATTTTCGACGCGCTCGGCTGTAGGAGGATCAATCCCCTCCAATTGATAAGGGATTCCTAATGTTTGCCACTTATAGACGCCCATTTTATGGTAAGGCAGAATTTCCACTTTGACAATGTTTTTCAATGTTTTCAGGAAAGCATCCAGACGGATCAAGAAATCATCATAGTCTGTCCGCTCAGGGATCAGCACATGACGGACCCAAATCGGTTTATTGATTTCCGACAAATATTTCGCCAATTCGATGATACTTTCGTTCGGCCACATCGTCAATTCTTTGTGCTTCTGGCTGTCGATGTGCTTGATGTCCAGCAGGATCAAATCTGTCACAGCCAACAGTTTGTTGAATTGGCTGAAGAAAGGCTCGTCATAAGTGAACGGCAGGCCGCAGGTGTCCAAAGTCGTATGCACGCCCTGGGCTTTGGCTTTCGTGAACAATTCGATCAAAAAATCGATCTGCAGCAACGGTTCGCCGCCACTGACGGTGATGCCGCCTTTTTGCCCCCAGAATGGCTTGTATTGCAAGGCCATGTTCAGCAATTCATCGCTTGTCATCTCATTGCCGCCACCGATGTTCCAAGTGTCCGGGTTATGGCAGAATTGGCAACGCATGCGGCAGCCTTGCATAAATATAATAAAACGGATTCCTGGTCCATCAACGGAACCAAAACTCTCTGTTGAATGCACAAATCCTTTTAAAGGTTCAGTCATTTCAAAAACTCCTCTGTCGTTTATTTCTTAACTTCATTGTATATCGCGTAAGGAATATTTCCTATCAAAAAGAGCGAACTTTCGCTCCCTTTGATAGAAAACGGATGAATCAAATGATCCATCCGTTTAAATTTATACGATTAGTATGCAGGTTGAAGCAAATTACATCATTTCGTGCATTGTACGGTTGATAACGTCCATTTGTTGTTCGCGAGTCAACTTGATGAAGTTAACAGCGTATCCGGAAACACGGATTGTCAATTGTGGGTAGTTTTCTGGGTGATCCATAGCGTCAAGCAATGTTTCACGGTTGAATACGTTGACGTTCAAGTGGTGGCCGCCTTTAGCGATGTATCCGTCCAACATTGATGAAAGATTATCTTTTTGAACTTCTTCTTCACGTCCCAAAGCTTTAGGGATGATTGAGAATGTATTTGAGATACCATCCAATGAATATTTGTAAGGGATCTTAGCTACTGAAGACAAACTTGCCAAAGCGCCGTGAGTATCTCTTCCGTGCATTGGGTTAGCACCAGGTGCGAATGGTTCGCCGGCTTTACGTCCGTCTGGCGTGCTACCAGTTTTCTTGCCGTAAACCACGTTTGAAGTGATTGTAAGGACAGAAGTTGTAGGGATAGAGTTGCGGTATGTTTGGTGTTTCTTAACTTTGCCCATGTATTGTTTCAACAAGTCGATACCGATTTGGTCAGCACGATCATCATTGTTACCATATTTAGGGAAGTCGCCTTCGATTTCGAAGTCAACAGCAATGCCGTTTTCGTCGCGGATCGGTTTAACTTTAGCGTATTTGATAGCTGAAAGTGAATCGATTGTAACTGAGAATCCAGCCACACCAGTTGCCAATGTGCGGACAACGTTTGTATCATGCAAAGCCATTTCCAATGATTCGTATGAATATTTGTCATGCATGTAGTGGATAACGTTCAATGTATTCACATACAAAGCTACGATCCAGTCCATCATTACATCGAATTTTTCAGAAACTTCAGCGTAATCAAGGTATTCTGAAGTGATTGGTTGCAATTTAGGTCCTACTTGTTTTTTCTTCGTTTCGTCAATCCCGCCGTTGATTGCATAAAGCAATGTTTTAGCCAAGTTAGCACGAGCTCCGAAGAATTGCATTTGTTTCCCGATTCTCATCGCGGATACGCAGCAAGCGATTCCGTAGTCATCGCCCCACTCAAGGCTCATCATGTCATCATTTTCGTATTGGATAGCGCTTGTTTCGATGGACATTTTAGCACAGTATTTCTTGAATCCTTCAGGCAATCTAGTTGACCAAAGAACTGTCAAGTTAGGTTCTGGAGCTGCTCCTAAGTTTGTCAATGTGTTCAAGAAACGGAAGCTTGATTTTGTGACCATTGAGCGGCCATCATGTGCCATACCAGCGATTGATTCAGTAACCCATTGTGGATCTCCTGAGTACAATTCTTGGTATTCTGGCGTACGTGCAAATTTGATCATACGCAATTTCATTACGAAGTGGTCAACGATTTCTTGTGCTGTTTCTTCAGTCAATGTTCCGTTTTCAAGATCGCGTTGGATATAGATATCCAAGAAAGTTGAAGTACGGCCTAATGACATTGCTGCACCATTTTGTTGTTTAACAGCAGCCAAGTAACCGAAGTATAACCATTGGAAAGCTTCTTGAGCGTTTGTAGCTGGTTTTGAAATATCGAAACCGTAGATGTTTCCTAATTCTTTCAATTCTTTCAAAGCACGGTATTGTTCGCTGAATTCTTCTCTCAAACGGATGATTTCTTCAGTCATCGTGCCGTCGCCGATTTTAGCGAATTCATTTAATTTGTCTTGCATCAAGAAGTCCACACCGTATAAAGCTACACGACGGTAGTCGCCGATGATGCGGCCGCGGCCGTATGCATCAGGTAAGCCAGTGATGACGCCGGTTGTTCTTGCTGCACGCATTTCTGGAGTGTAAGCGTCAAATACGCCTTGGTTATGTGTTTTTCTGTAATCGCGGAAAATCATTGAAACTTCTGGATCAACTTTGTAGCCTGCTTCTTCACAAGCCTGTTCGCTCATGCGGATACCGCCGAAAGGCATCAAGCTGCGTTTAAGTGGTTTTTCAGTTTGGAAACCAACGATTTGCTCTTTTTCTTTGTTCAGGTAGCCTGCTGCATGGGATGTGATGGAAGATACAACTTTTGTATCCATGTCCAATACGCCGCCAGCTTCTCTTTCTTGCTTAGTAAGATCCATAACTTGATCCCATAATTGAGTAGTAGTTTCAGTAGGACCAGCCAAGAAGCTTTCGTCGCCTGTGTATTCAGAGAAGTTGTTGATGATGAAGTCTCTTACGTCGACTTCTTCTTTCCAAGTCTTTCCTTTAAACCCTTGCCATTGTTCCATTATATATTCCTCCTATAAGGTGCTTTCACATTGTGATATGTGTAACAGGTTTCTACATGAATATTATAACACGTACAGAAGAAAGTGCAACAACTATCAATCTTTTTTTTGAACTTTTTGTAAACTTTTCGAAAACATTTTATAAACGTTGATACGACAACGTTTATAAAATCAAATTATCGAATATCGCTTCCGTTTAGTTAGTGAAACCTTTATTTTGTCAAAAAAACTGTTTCAAATAAAAACGGAAACTGTATTATTACACAGTTTCCGTTTTGGCTTTTTGTTTATAACAGTTAATTAGAAAATTCTAATTTGTGAAAAATCAAACTCTTTCTCGATGTCCGATACTTCACCATCCGTCTTCTCGTTGATTGCGAAGCTGCCGTTGGAATACCTTGGACTGAATGGTATTTCTTTGCTTTCCGCCACAATACTGGTACCAGCTGTGGTGCGGATTGCATAACGATTAGGCAACGATAGATCGCAATCCATGAAGATGATGCGGTGCGGCTTGGCCTTCAATTCCTTCAGAAGCATCAATCCCCGTTTCGCGCGGCCCAAAATCGGGACTTCTCCGGATTTGAATTTTTTGATGTTCCCTCTTTGCGTGACCACCAGGACCGGGAATTCCTCATCCCCTTCTTTAAAGGCAGCACCCCCGACCACAACGTCTCCGTCCTTCAGGTTAATGGACTTGACTCCGCTGGCACGGGTTCCGATGATGCCTACCTCATTCACGGCGTAACGCAGGCTGAATCCGAAATGCGTCACAAGGAGCACATCATAGTTTTGTTGATCCTCCAAGCGTTGGATGGAAACAATCAAATCCGTTTCGCTCTTCAGCTTCATGGCGACTGCTTTCTTGTTTCTGTAGCCCCGGAAAGTCCGGAAGTCGCTCATCAACGTCTGTTTGATGTAGCCTTCTTTTGACACGAAAAGGATTGTCCCGGTCGGTTCACTGTTGTTCGGGAGAATCTCTACGCTGATGATCTTTTCCTCCGGAGCGAAAGGAATGTTCTGCGAAATATGATGCCCCGTATCTTTCCATTTCAATTCCGGCAACTCATGTACCGGGAAATGCAGGTAGTCACCCTTGCTGGTGAACATCACAATCGCATCCAGAGTCGATGCTTTGCCGACAAAAAGTGGCTTATCCCCATCGCGCAAGCCGATTTCTGCGATTGTCGAGGCTCCAAAAGAACGCAGGCTGGTGCGCTTGTAGTAGCCCTCTTTCGTGATCACGACAACGACTTCCTCTACAGGCACGAGAACTTCTGTATCGATTTTGATTTCTTCGATTTCATGCTGGATCGTAGTCCGGCGAAGATTCGCGTATTGTTTTTTGACTGAGGCAAGTTCTGTCTTCATCACAGCGTACAATGTTTTTTCCTGCTTCAGAATTTCGTGGTAGGTTGCAATCTGCTCATTCAGCTCCAACTTTTCATTCTGCAGGGCTGTGATGTCCGTATTGGATAGCCGGTAAAGCTGCAGAGAAACAATGGCTTCCGCCTGCGGTTCCGAAAAAGCATACTGCTTCATCAGATTCTGTTTTGAGTCCTTTTTGTCTTTACTTTCACGGATCAACTGGATGACTTCATCGAGAATCGAAATGACTCGGATCAATGCATCCACGATATGCAGCCGCGTCTCGGCCTTCTTCAGGCTGTAATTCGTCCGGCGGGTGATGACGATTTTCTGGTGTCGGATATATGCTTTCAATATTTGGTGCAAGCCGACCTGCATCGGACGGCGCTCGTCGATCGCGACCATATTGAAGTTATAGTTCACTTGCAGATCCGTATTTTTAAGCAGATAGTTGAGGATCCCCTCTGCATTCGCTTCTTTTTTCAATTCGACGACGATCTGCAGCCCTGTACGGTCCGATTCATCCCGCACTTCGGCGATCCCTTCGATTTTGCGATTGATGCGGATTTCGTCCATCCGCTTCACAAGCGTCGCTTTGTTGACGTCATAAGGTATTTCCGAAATGACGATCTGCTGTTTGCCTCCGCGGATGCTCTCTATGGAAGTGCGCGAGCGAACGACAACTTTACCTTTGCCGGTCCGGTAAGCGTCTTTCAGGCCATCCAAGCCCTGTATGATCGCGCCGGTTGGGAAATCGGGGCCTTTCACATATTTCATGAGTGCTTTGAGCTCCGCCTCAGGGTGATCGATCAGATGCAAGGTCGCATCGATGACTTCACCCAGATTATGCGGCGGGATATCGGTCGCGTAACCGGCGGAAATGCCGGTGGCGCCGTTCACCAGAAGATTCGGGTAGCGAGCCGGCAACACGGTCGGTTCCTGGTCTGTGTCATCGAAGTTCAGCACAAAGTCAACTGTTTCCTTGTCGATGTCGCGCAACAGTTCAGCGGAAATTTTTGACAATCGGGCCTCGGTGTACCGCATCGCTGCGGCTGAGTCCCCATCCATGCTCCCGTTATTGCCGTGCATTTCGACCAATACTTCCCGCATCTTCCAATCCTGGCTCAACCGGACCATCGCTTCATAGACACTGGAATCGCCATGCGGATGGTAATTACCGATTACATTCCCGACGGTTTTTGCCGATTTGCGGAAGCCTTTGTCCGAAGTGTTCCCGGCAACATCCATCGCGTACAGGATCCGCCTTTGGACAGGCTTCAGTCCGTCGCGGATATCAGGCAAAGCACGCTCCTGGATGATGTACTTCGAGTATCGCCCGAAGCGGTCCCCCATTACGTTTTCAAGCATCAGCTCTTTAATTTCCAGATTATCCACTATAGTTCACCACTTTCAAAATCTAACGAAATTTGCTCCATGTCACGAGCGGTCTGCTGATCCGAAAATTCCTTCTTCACTTTCTCCTGCAGATGCGCCTCCCCACTATCGGACGCCGGTGCAATGTCTTCCTCAAGAATGCTCTTATTGTCGGACATCGAAAACTCGACATGCTTCTCGATCCATTTTCTTCGCGGTTCGACTTTGTTCCCCATCAGTGTCGTGACCCGGCGCTCCGCTTGGGCCTTGTCATCGATCAGCACCCGGATCAACGTCCTGGTTTCAGGATCCATCGTGGTATCCCACAGCTGATCCGCGTTCATTTCCCCGAGTCCTTTATAACGTTGCAGGATATAGCCCTTGCCGATGATGTCGATTTTTTCCTGCAGTTCCTTTTCGGTCCATGCGTACTGGATTTTTTCGTTCTTGCCGAAACCCTTGGATACTTTGTAAAGGGGAGGCTGCGCCAGATAGATTTTTCCGGCTTCCAACAATGGCTTCATGTAACGGTAAAAGAAAGTCAGCAACAAGATCTGAATATGCGCACCATCCGTGTCCGCATCGGTCATGATGATGATTTTGTCATAATTGCAATCCTTAATGTCGAAATCCGCCCCGACCCCTGCCCCGACTGTGTAGATGATCGTGTTGATTTCCTCGTTCTTCAAAATATCCTGCATACTCGCCCGTTCTGTATTGATGACTTTCCCACGCAACGGCAGTATCGCCTGGAACTTGCGGTCGCGCCCTTGTTTGGCGGATCCACCGGCGGAATCACCCTCGACCAGATACAGTTCATTCTTTTTCGGGTTTTTGCTTTGCGCAGGCGTCAGTTTGCCGGACAAAAGCGATTCGTTTTTTTGGCGTTTTTTGCCATTACGCGTCTCTTCACGGGCTTTACGCGCTGCATTCCTGGCCTCTCTGGCTTTCAAGGATTTTCTGGCGAGCATTTGGGCTGTTTCGCCATTTTCTGTCAAGTAAATGCTCAACTTTTCGCTGATAAGACTATCAACGGCTGCCCGCGCTTGCGGTGTGCCCAATTTTTCTTTCGTCTGGCCTTCAAATTGGAGTAGGTTCTCCGGTACACGCAGGGACAATACTGCCGAAAGGCCCTCGCGGACATCGCTGCCTTCGAGATTCTTTTCCTTTTCTTTGATCAGGTTCATTTTTCTCGCGTATTCATTGAAGGCTTTAGTGATGGCGGTCTTCGCACCGGTTTCATGTGTCCCGCCGTCTTTCGTCCGAACGTTGTTGACGAAGGACAGGATCGTCTCCGAATAGCCGTCGTTGTACTGGAAGGAGAATTCGATTTCGATCCCATCGGCCTCCCCGCTGAAATACACGATATCATGCAACGTATCCTTTTCTTCATTTAAGTAAGCAACGAATTCCTTGATCCCTTCTTCGAAGAAAAAAGTATCGCTTTGTTCAGTCCGCTCATCATTCAGCGTGATGGTTAAGCCTTTCAACAAAAAGGCTGATTCCCGGAACCGTTCCGCCAAAACATCATAGGAAAGCTGCGCTGTTCCGAAAACTTCTTTGTCAGGTAAAAAATGAATCAACGAGCCGGATCCTTTTGTGGTGCTTTTTGCTTTGGTCAATTTGCTGGCGGGTTTTCCGCCGTCCTTAAATTTCATTGTATAGAGTGTGCTCTCTCGGATGACCGAGACTTCCAGCCATTTGGAAAGGGCATTGACGACACTCGCGCCTACTCCGTGAAGACCTCCAGAAGTTTTGTAGCCGCCTTGGCCGAATTTCCCTCCAGCGTGGAGCACGGTAAAAATGACTTGGATGGTGGGCACTCCTGAAGCGTGCAAACCGGTCGGCATGCCACGTCCGTTGTCTTTGACGCTGATGCTCTGGTCTTCATGAATCGTGATGTCGATCTTATCAGCATAACCCGACAAGGCCTCATCCACCGCATTATCGACTATCTCATATACTAAATGATGCAATCCGCGAGCATCAGTCGAACCGATATACATCCCGGGCCGTTTTCTGACTGCTTCAAGTCCTTCCAACACCTGGATGGAATCATCATTGTATTTATTCTCTTTATTTTGTGCCATAAAAAAACTCCTTCGTATCTGTTCTAAGCGAACATCTATTCTATCATACTGTATAACTTTCACTTTGGAAAGTATAAAAAATGAGACGGAATTCTGCCTCCTATAGGAAAACTGCGGATAAAATGGTAAAATGAACTGCAATTGTATATTAACTGAGCATCAACTTAGGAGTGAAGTGAGAATGACAGCAATCGTCATCGTCCTGGCCTATCTTTTGGGTTCCATCCCGTCAGGCATTTGGATCGGAAAATATTTTTATCAAACAGACATCCGCAAATACGGCAGCGGAAACAGCGGAACTACCAATACCTTCCGCGTATTAGGAAAAAAAGCCGGCATCATCGTCCTGATCATGGACATGCTGAAAGGCTCAGCGGCAACCTTATTGCCGATCTGGATGGGAGTTGAAATCCATCCCTTATTGGCCGGGGTTGTTGCAGCCTTAGGGCATACGTACCCCCTTTTCGCTGGATTCAAAGGCGGCAAAGCAGTTGCCACCAGCGCGGGTATCATGTTGGCCTACAATCCGCTTTTTTTTGGGGAAGCAATCATCGCTTTCGTTATCTACCTGTACTTCTCCAGAATGGTCAGCCTATCCAGCATCCTAGTCAGTTTTACAGCGGTCGCTCTTTCCTTCTTCTTTAACGATTGGCCATTGACGCTCGTTACGATCCTTTTGACGATCTTCATCATCTATCGCCATCGTTCCAATATTTACCGGATCAGAAACGGAACGGAAAGCAAAGTGCCTTTCGGCTACAAATCGAAGAGCGCTAAAGAAAAATAACAGAATAAGGCGGGGCCGTAAATCATCGTTGATTTACGGCCCCGCCTTTTATCAGGCCCAATGACAAATTCTGCCTAGCCTAGTTGACAACTGAATTAAAAGAAATCGATCCGATGGACATAATAACGTTTATTCCCGGGTTCAAGCGATTGGATGGCTGTCTTCCGTTCCAGCTCCCCGTCCGAATCCGACCGGTCAGCAAGTCCGCACCAAGGTTCCAAACAAACATAAGTGGCGTCTTCCTGAGGCTTCGTCCAGATTCCCAAGTATTCGAAATCCTCATAGGACATCGTGACTCCATGCTCGCTTATATCGGAAGCCAGCGTCACGGTTGTCGGTTCCGGTGTTTTGAAAATGATGGCATCATTCAAAAAGAGATCCCTTTGCAATGGGAATCTGTTTTGTTCCACTTCAACCGTTTTGTCTGGTGCAAGATAAGGCCCATCCAGGAGCAAGCGCTGGCGGGAAGTTTCCGGAGTCATTTTGATGTAGTAATCCTCGAATGTTTCCCCTGCCGTCAAAGGCACGTTAAACCCCGGATGGCCGCCGATCGAGAAATACATCTTTTCTGTATCCAGGTTCTTCACTTTGTAGCTGACCGACAATTGACTCTCGAATAATTGATAAGTCAGCTGCAATTCAAACAAAAATGGATAAACATCCTTGAAATCACCATTCGGAGCAAGGATAAAGGTAATGCTGTCTGACAAGCGCTCATGCACCGAAAATTTCGAATCGCGCGCAAATCCGTGTTGTCCCATTGTGTAAGTTTTATCGTTATGGCGGAAGGTATCGTCCTTCAGGCGTCCAACGAAGGGAAACAGGATCGGCGCATGCCTGTTCCAAACTTTTTCATCAGCCTGCCAAATATATTCGATGCCGGTATTCTTCGCGATTACACTGGTGATCTCTGCACCTTTATCTTTTACGGTTACCGCAAGGTGCTGATTTTCGATTACAAACTCCATGACATTTCCCCCTATTTTGGCTTTACACCATTTTGCTTACTGATCATTTTTTGGATACAAAGCCCCTTTTAAAGCATCAAGCAATTCTGCAGAGCCTACTCTGATGAAGGTTCCCTTCATACCGAGCGATCTCGTCTCGAGAATACCGGCTGATTCAAGTTTTCTTAAGGCATTCACAATGACGGAACGCGTTATATTTTTTTCTGCCGCAATTTTTGATGCGGTGATGCGTTCCTCCAAGGATGGAAAAGTCTCAAAAATCGCTTTGACCGCCTCCATTTCGCTGAAAGACAGCGATTTTATGGCGATCTGGATCAGTGTGGTCACGCGCGTTGCCTCTTGCATGCGCAAATTGATGGCATGCAGCAACTCGATGCCGATAACCGTGGCACCATGTTCAGCAAGGATCAGATCGCTGCTGTCAAAAACCGGAAACAAACGCGCCAATACCAAGCTGCCAAGCCGCTTGCCGGAAGCAAAAATCGGAACGATCGTTGTGACACCCGTAATGAACAGGTCCCGACTCTCGATCGGAAAGGCCGTAAAATCGGATTCGATACCGATGTTCGCGGTCGTCTGAAACAACGCAGACAGATTGTGGGCATACTGCTCAGGAAATTTCTTATCCTCCAGCATTTGTTTAATGCGGGCATTGTTGATATCTGTAGCCTCGCTGTAACCCAACAGATTTCCGGATAGATCGATCAGATACGTGTTGGCGCGAAGTATGTCGCCGAGCACGCTCGCCATTTCCGTAAAGGGCAAGACCGTTGCTTCATCGCTGACTGCAACGAAGCCCCCTTCTTTTTGCAGCATGTAGTTGATTCTTCTCAACTTTTCTAATAATTCGTCCATGTTTCCCCCCTACGATCATCCATCAGAAAATATCCGCAAGGTTCATCCAACCTGAAGGGGATTTTTTTGCTTAAAGGATATATCTTCTTAAATCTTTGTTTTCTACAATTTTCTCAAGTTTTTCATCAACATAATGTTCCGTTATCGTGATATCCGTCCCAGGAATTTCGGAGGCTTCAAACAACAGATCCTCCAGCAATTTCTCCATGATCGTGTGCAACCTTCTGGCACCGATATTATCGGTTTCCTGGTTGACTTCCGTCGCGATGACGGCCATTTTCCGGATGGCTTCCTGGGTGAAGGTGATGTTGACATCCTCCGTTGCCAACAGCGCGATGTATTGCTTCAACATCGCATTATTAGGCTCGGTAAGGATGCGGACGAAATCATCTTCCGTGAGGTCGTTCAATTCCACCCGGATCGGGAAACGTCCTTGCAGTTCCGGGATCAGATCGCTTGGCTTGGAAACGTGGAACGCACCTGACGCTATGAAAAGGATATGGTCCGTTTGGATGGCTCCATACTTGGTGGAAACTTGGCTGCCTTCGACGATCGGAAGAATATCCCGTTGCACACCTTCGCGCGAAACTTCGCCTGTGTTTTGTGATTTGGAAGTGATTTTGTCGATTTCATCGATGAAGATGATGCCGTTGATTTCGGCCAGCTTCAAAGCTTCCTGCGAAATATCATCCTTGTTGACCAATTTGTCGGTTTCTTCCTGCACGAGCACCTCGATGGCATCTTCGACCAAAAGGGTCCGTTGGATCTTCTTTTTCGGCGTCATGGATTCGAATGCAGACTGCAGCATCATCATTTGTTCGTTGTTTCCGCCGCCACCTAATGGATTGGCTTGTTTTTCCTCCACTTTTATGGAGACCTCACGTTTGTTCAAAAGACCTTTGCGCAATTGCTCGATGATTTCCGATCTGCTCTGGGCGATTTCGGCAGTCACTTCTTCGGTTTCCTCTTCCTGATTTTCCGGCAGAGGCATCCCCAGGTTTTTGAACATATTTTGCCAGTCATTCATGCCTTCCTGTTTGGGCTTGGCTTTTTTGATGCCCGGCTTCATGACTTTAGCAAGGCGTTGCAATGCCGCTTCATAGGCTTTGGCATACACATCGCCGCGTTTTTGTTTTTCGACGATCTGGATGGCGTTCTCCACTAGGTCGCGGACCATCGATTCGACGTCGCGGCCGACATAGCCGACTTCCGTGAATTTGGTCGCCTCGACCTTAACGAAGGGTGCTTCGACCAACAGCGCCAAGCGTCTCGCCAGCTCCGTCTTGCCTACTCCGGTCGGGCCGATCATCAGGATGTTTTTCGGCGTCACTTCTTTTTGCATGTCAGCGTCCAGTTGTTGTCTCCGGTAGCGATTCCGCAAAGCGACAGCGATCGCTTTTTTGGCTGCGTCCTGGCCGATGATATAGCGGTCGAGCTCCTTGACGATTTCTCTGGGTGTTCTGTTGTGCTGTTCCTTCATTATATTAGCCACCTATCTAAAATTCTTCAACAATAATGTTGTCGTTAGTAAATACGCAGATTTCTGAGGCAATCTTGAGGCTTTCGTAAGCGATTTCCTTAGCGGAAAGATCGGAGCCTCTTCTTTTTAGGGCCCTTGCCGCAGCCAAGGCATAATTCCCGCCTGAACCGATCGTAAGGATCCCGTCATCCGGTTCGATGACTTCCCCGCTCCCGGAAACAAGCAGCATCTGTTCCTTGTTCATGACGATCAGCAACGCCTCCAACTTTTGAAGGGCACGGTCACCGCGCCATTCCTTGGCCACCTCGATTGAGGCGCGCATCAGGTTGCCTTTGTATTGATTGAGTTTCTCTTCGAATTTGTCCTCAAGGGTGAAAGCGTCAGCTACGCCGCCAGCGAAGCCGACGATGACTTCATCATGATAGATGCGTCTGATTTTTTTGGCGGTCCCTTTCATGATGACAGATTCGCCCATCGTCACCTGGCCGTCCCCCGCCATGGCTGAACGTCCGTTGTGCTGCACTGCACAGATTGTTGTCATATGTTATTCCCCCTGTTTCTTGCTGTCCCGTTTCGCCCGCGGATGGAATTGGTTGTAATTCCGTTGCAGGGCGTCTTTCGTTACGTGTGTATAGATTTGAGTGGATGACAGGCTGGCATGTCCCAAAAGCTCCTGAACTGTCCGCATATCCGCTCCGTTATTCAGCATATCGGTCGCAAAGGTATGCCGCAGCATATGCGGATGCAATGTCCCGGTCAAACCCGTTTTTTTCATGATCTGTTTCAGTATGTATTCAATGCCGCCTGCCGTAAGCGGATCGCCCAAGCGATTCACAAAGAGATGGTCATGGCTGCGTTGATGCTTTGTCATCAATTCCGACCGGGTCATTTCCAGATACTCCTGGATGGCTGCGGCAGCATAATGCCCAAACGGCACATAGCGCTCTTTATTCCCTTTGCCGAAAATCAGAATGACGCCCAGGTCGAAGGATATATCCTGCAGCTTGATGTTCTTGCATTCGCTGACGCGGATTCCGGTCGCATACAACAATTCCACCAACGCCCGGTTCCGATAGTCCAGTATTTCGGTCCCCTCGGCTGCGCGCAAGAGTTTTTCCAATTCTTCTTCGTACAGGTACTGCGGCAGGCGCAGCTGCTTTTTCTTGAAAGAGATATAGGATAAAGGGTTTTCATCAAGAAGGTCGTTGCGGATCAGGAAATGATAGAACCCCCTCAAGCTCGACAACGTGCGCGAAATGGTGTTTCGGCTCAATTTTTGTTCATCCAAAAAACTCAGATACAGGCGGACATCGTACAATTGTACCGCCATCAAGTCGCTGGTTCCACTTTCTTCGAGAAAGGATTCGAATTTTTTCAGGTCAAACAGATAGGCTTTGACCGTTTCGTCGGAATAGCGCCGTTCAATTGCCAAATAGTTTATGAATCGATCGATTAATTCTTGATTAGACAAAAAAATCCCTCCAACATCTTATGACTAAATTTATCACAATGTTGGAGAGATTTCAATGTAAGCTGACGAACTTAAATCGTTTGCACGAATTCGTCCAAGGCAGCCAACGCTTTATCGGCTATCATTTGGTTTTTGAGCTGTTTATCACGAATTTTCTTGCCGCCCAACGGTTCGATGATGCCAAAGTTGGCGTTCATCGGTTGGAAATGTTTGCTGTCCGTGTTCGTTATGTAGTGCGACATGGCACCGATCATCGTTTCTTTCGGGAAGACGACACATTCCTGTCCGTTCGCCATTCTGGCGGCATTGAGGCCAGCCAACAGGCCGCTGGCGGCACTCTCGACATAGCCTTCCACTCCGGTCATTTGGCCAGCGAAGAACAGATCATCGCGTTTTTGGCTCTGATAGGTGGAGCGCAGTATTTTTGGAGAGTTAAGGAACGTATTCCGGTGCATAACACCGTAACGCACGATTTCAGCATTTTCCAATCCCGGGATCATCTGCAGGATCCGCTTCTGCTCTCCCCACTTCAGGTGAGTCTGGAAACCGACGATGTTGTATAAGGAGCCGGCAGCATTATCCTGACGTAGCTGCACAACTGCGTAAGGGATCTTTCCGGTCTTCGGATCCTCAAGACCGACAGGCTTCATCGGACCGAACAGCAACGTTTTTTCGCCTTTTGAGGCCATCACTTCGAAAGGCATGCAGCCATCGAAGTATTTTTCCTCCTCGAACTCCTTCAGAGGGGCCACTTCAGCAGCGATCAGTTCGCGATAGAACGATTCGAATTCCGTTTTAGTCATCGGACAGTTCAGGTAGGCAGCTTCGCCGTTGTCGTAACGCGACTTTAAGTATACCTTTTCCATATTGATGCTGTCTTTTTCCAGCACCGGTGCGGCTGCATCATAGAAGTACAGTCCTTCCATCTCGATAAAGTTTTGGATCGATTGACTTAATGGTTCCGAAGTCAAAGGGCCTGTCGCTACAACCGTAATCCCCTCCGGCAATTCCGTCAGTTCATCCAGATGGATCGTGATATTGGGATGGTCTCCTAATGTTTTCGTCACATAGGCTGAAAAATTTTCGCGATCGACAGCCAGTGCGCCACCCGCAGGCAGAGCGGTCGCATCTGCCGCCTTGATGATCAGGGAATTCAGATGACGCATTTCTTCCTTTATCAATCCCGCAGCATTCGTGACTTGGTTACCCCTTAGCGAATTGGTGCAGACCAATTCCGCAAAACCTGAGGTATGGTGGGCAGGCGTCATCTTTTTGGGTCTGATCTCATAGAGATCGACGTGGATGCCCTGCTCCGCTATTTGAAAAGCTGCCTCGCTTCCGGCCAAGCCGGCTCCGATTACGGTAACTGTTTTATTTGTCATAGTATGCCTCCATAACGTTATTTCTGTACATCTTCCTCGTATTCACAATGACTGCATTTCACTTGGATGCCGCCTTTGACCTTCTTCTCAACAAGATAATGTTGACATTTCGGGCAATCACGGCCGATCGGTTTGTCCCATGAGATGAATTCGCACTCTGGATACTGATCGCAGCCATAGAATATCCGGTTTTTCTTAGATTTCCGTTCGATGACCTCGCCTTTGTGGCATACAGGGCACGTCACGTTGATTTTCTTAACGATCGGTTTCGTGTTCCGGCATTCCGGGAAATTGCTGCACGCATAGAACTTGCCGAATCTGCCGATTTTGATGACCATCGGATGTCCGCATAATTCGCAATCGAATCCGGCAGGTTCATCTTTGATCTCGATTTTTTCAATCTCGACTTCCGCTTTCGCCAACTCTTCGGCGAATGGTTTGTAAAAACGATCGACTACTTTGACCCATTCCATATTGCCCTCTTCGACACTGTCCAAGTCCTGCTCCATCCCGGCAGTGAAGGAAATGTTCACGATATCCGGGAAATAAGTCGAGATCAAGCCATTGACGATCGTACCCAGTTCGGTTGGTTCGAAGCGTTTTGCCGTCACTTTTACGTAATAGCGTTTCTGGATCGTTTCGATAGTAGGAGCGTAGGTCGATGGTCTTCCGACTCCATTCTCCTCCAGAGCCTTGATGAGCGTCGCTTCCGAATAACGGGCCGGCGGTTGCGAGAAATGCTGATTCGGTTCGATGTCCTTCGAGAACACAGTATCGCCGACAGCCATTTCCGGCAGAAGATTGTCTTTTTCTTTGGCGGTGCCTTCTACGTAGACTTTACGGTAACCGGCAAAGTTTTCTTTGGAACCCGTCGCCCGGAACATGACGTCCTCGTGCTTGAGATCGACCTTCATCGTATCAAAAATCGCCGGTGTCATCTGACTCGCCAAAAAGCGCGCCCAGATCAATTGGTACAGTTTGAACTGGTCCTTCGTCAGAAAGGCTTCGATTTCGCTTGGCACTCTTAAAACGCTGGAAGGACGGATGGCTTCATGCGCATCCTGTGCCGATGGGGCCTTTTTGTTCTCACGCTGTTTTTCGATAGCATATTCCGGACCGTATGTGCCCGTGATGTATTCGTGCGCTTCCTCTATCGAACCGGCCGACACACGTGTCGAATCCGTTCGCATATAGGTGATCAAACCTACTGAGCCTTCTTTGCCGAGTGGAATCCCTTCATAGAGTTCCTGCGCAATCATCATCGTTTTCCGTGTACGGAAATTCAATTTGTTGGCGGCTTCCTGTTGAAGACTGGAAGTCGTGAACGGCTGAGCCGGGTTGCGTTTTTGCTGTTTCTTCGTTACATCGGAAATCTCAAAAACATTGGAAGTGATCTTCTCGAATACGGCATCCGCTTCCGCTTTGGTCTTCAGCTTCAGTTTTTTCCCGCCCAAGCCATAAAAGGCTGCCTGAAAAACATGTTTGTCCTTCAGGAAAGTACCATCAATCGTCCAGGACTCCACAGGCTCGAACCCGGCAATCTCCTCTTCGCGGTTGACGATCAGTTTCAGGGCAACGGATTGGACCCGTCCGGCACTCAAACCTTTTTTGACTTTCTTCCATAGTATGGGTGAAATCGAGTATCCGACCAGGCGATCCAGTATCCTTCGGGCTTGCTGGGCCGAAACAAGATCCATGTTGATTGGTCTTGGATTTTTCAGTGCTTCTCTGACTGCATCTTTGGTTACTTCATTATAAACGACGCGGATATTGTCTGCTGGGTCCAAGCCCAACAAGTGAGCGAGGTGCCACGAGATGGCTTCCCCTTCTCTATCCGGGTCGGAAGCCAGGTAAATTTTTTCTGCCTTATGGCCATATTTTTTCAATTCTTTAATCAGGTCGCCTTTACCACGAATGGAAATATAATCCGGCTGATAGTCATTTTCGATATTGATTGCCATGCGACTCTTTGGTAAATCGCGCAAGTGGCCTTTACTTGCTACCACTTTATAGTTTCTGCCAAGATACTTTTCTATCGTCTTGGCTTTGGTAGGTGATTCCACGATGACTAAATATTTATAAGCCAAAGAAACGACTCCTCTCAACGAAATATTTTGTATGTATATTTCTGTCATTTAAATCGTTTCCCATCTTATGCCATAAACTAGGTGTTTGTCAAATGGAAGTTATTTCGCGGGTGCATCAGTTCCACTGCGTTTTCATTTCTTCCAGCACGTCAGTTGCGTTCAAAACGCAAGCTGCGCCGGCCTTTATCAATTGATTGGTGCCGACACTGAGCCGGCTGGTAATATTTCCGGGAACCGCATAAACATCCCTGTTTTCCTGCAGCGCCAGATTCGCGGTTATGAGGCTGCCGCTCTTTTCCGTCGCCTCGATCACCAACGTGGCCAGCGAAAGGTTGGCGATCAGGCGATTGCGCATCGGAAAATGGAAACGTTCCGGTTTCGAGCCTAAAGGATATTCACTGATGACGAGCTGCTCTGCCATCATTTGCCGCTGAAGGGCGGCATTTTCTCTTGGGTAAGTAACATCCAGGCCTGCCCCGATGATGCCGATTGTGGTTCCGCCGTTTGCGATGGCACAGGAATGAACCATTTGATCGATGCCTTTGGCGAGCCCACTTACGAGCGTGACGCCTTCCGCAACCAACGGCGGTATCATTTCGTCCAAGACCGCCTTTCCGTAGGCGGTCGGACTGCGGCTGCCGACGACGCTCAAACAAGGCTGCTCCAATAAACGGATATTCCCCGCACAGAATACCACGACAGGCGGAAGATAGCTGTTCAGCCAACCTTCCGGATAGCTGTTGTCCAGGATCGTCAAAATTTGGATATCCTTGATCCGGTACAACTCATTCAACTCTTCAAAAGACATTTTGCTGTATGCCGTCTCGAGCGCCATCTTCAACTGCTGTTGTTTGGTTTCCTTGCTCATCGGCACATAACTACTTACGATTTCTTCTATTGAATAGAAAGCATCCCTCGTCCAGGAGAGGTACAGATGCTTCATAAAATTCGGCGTGCACACGCCGGTCATTGCATGATAAATCAATTTATCCCGGACCGTCAGATCCTCGCGGTTCATTTCCATAAAAAAACTCCTTTGCGTACCATCTGTTAAGATAATACGCAAGGAGTCGGATTCTGCTTTTCATGTTGTTTAATTTTAACGGAAGAGCGCATGCCACCAGGGAATCTTTATTGCTCTCTCAGCATGCTTTTGATAGGATCAAATGTCTTCCGGTGGATAGGCGTGATGCCATGATTATCCAGTCCGGATAAATGCAGTTGGGTGCCATAGCCGGCATTCTTCTCAAATCCGTAATGTGGATATTGCAAAGCATACTCGGACATCAGGCGATCACGGTATACTTTCGCGACAATGCTGGCGGCAGCGATCGAAACGGATTTGGCATCGCCCTTGATGATGGATTGCTGTTCAACAGGCAACGGCAGCTTCATGGCATCGATGAGCAGGCTGTCAGGCTCTTGCTTCAGATTGGCGATTGCCTGCATCATCGCCAGTTTTGTGGCTTGATAAATATTCACGGCGTCGATCGTTTCTGGCGAAATCAATCCGATGCCGACATCGGCAATGGCCATGATTTGATCATAAAGTTGCTCCCTTTTTTTGGCTGAGAGTTGTTTCGAATCGTTGACCGGTAGGAAAGGGATGTCCACCGGCAGAATGACTGCAGCAGCTACCACAGGACCGGCTAAGGGGCCTCTGCCGACTTCATCGATCCCTGCGATGGCAAGACGACCTTTCGCCTTCAACTCTTCTTCAAAGACCATCATCTGGATTTGCCGCTCTTTTAAGGAAAGATTGAGTTGATAATTCCGCTCCCAGGATTTGACTGCAGCTTGGACACCTTTGCGGGAGTCGGCTCGGATTGTTTCCCAACGTTGATCTTCCAATGATTCGATTCCCTGCAGCTGCTCCTTGATGGTAGCGATGCTCAATGGTTTGTTCATTCCGCTAAGCCCTCTCCAGCCTCCGCTGCCTTTACGGGAACCTGGTCCAATGTATATGGACCCAATTTGCCGCCGCGGATGTCAAAAATAATTCTTTCACTGGCTCGGCTATAGTCTTCGCCAAAGCGCAATTTCGTGGTCAATTCCATCAACAATTCCGGAACCTCTCCTTCGAATTCTTTTTCGTCCACCTTATAGAATGCCTGCAATCTGCCCGGATAATGCTGCATAAAATGACGCAATGCGAATAATGCGACGTCATCCTTATGGAAAACGGTATCCTTAATCGCTCCGGTCAGGGCAAGCTTTTGCCCGATCAGTTGGTCTTCGAACTTAGGCCAAAGTATCCCTGGCGTGTCCAGCAACTCGAAATCGCCGCCGATTTTCAACCATTGTTGCCCTTTGGTCACGCCGGGGCGATTGCCGGTCTGCGCGCGGTTTTTCTGCATCAGCTTGTTGATCAAAGTTGATTTCCCGACGTTCGGGATACCAAGTATCATCAAACGGATGGCGCGGGGTTTGACGCCTTTATTGATCATCGCCTGCGTTTTGTGGGCCATCATCTCTTTCAGTTCTCTTTTGATGTTCTCTACATCTTTATTGTTCAGCGTCGACATCGAAACAGCCCGTTGCGCTTTCTTATCCTGTTTGAAGTATTCAACCCAGTCTTTGGTGGCTGTCTTATCTGCAAGATCTGCCTTGTTAAGGACAATCAGTCTTGGTTTGTTTCCAATGATGTCATCGATCAAAGGGTTCCGGCTTGATACCGGGAGGCGCGCATCCAGCAACTCAATCACCAAATCGACCATTTTTAATTTTTCCAACGCTTCACGTTTCGCTTTTGCCATGTGGCCTGGAAACCATTGTATTAACATATTGACACTTCCTTTTCTGAGTAAATCCTTTTGCTTCCATTCAAGACAAAACACAAGTGCAAATACACTTGTGTGCGGTTGTCCCTTTATTCATCTGCACCATTGTCATCGATGATGCCTATTTTGTTCAGCGGCCATAGTCTTAAATCAGCTGTTCCCTCGATCTGTGCTGCCGGGATGAACCCGAAAACCCGACTGTCTTTGGAAACGCTGCGGTTGTCCCCAAGAACGAAATACATATCTTCCGGAACGGTTGCTTCCCCTGTCAGGCTGAAGAGCGTGAAATCCCCGGTCAAAGCCTGATCTGAAGCTTCTCTCAGCGCCTCCAGATAGTGCTCCTCGATTTTTTCGCCGTTGATGTACAGCTCATCCTGGAAATAAGTGATTTCGTCCCCAGGCAGCCCAATGATGCGCTTCACATATTCTTCATCGGTCCCGTCAGGAGCAGGGAACACCACGATATCAAAACGATCAATTTCAGCCAATTTATTCAGGATCAGCCGGTCTCCGGTCTCCAAAGTCGGCACCATCGAATCGCCGACAACCTGGAACGGATAAAACAAATAAGTACGGATGACAATGAACAGCACAAAGGCGATTGCCACCGAAAGGATCAGATTCAGCGCTTCCCGCAAAAAACTGCCTCGGTTTTCTGGTTGGATTTCTTTCTTTTTGTCGACCCCGAATCTTTCGTTTCTTGAAACAAAACCTGAGTCTTGGTCGTCATGATTTTTATTGCCAAATGACATCGAATCACCCTTTCTTCTAAATCCAGCTGGTACTTAATTTTGAATAAAGCCAAAATCCTCAAGTGGATAGTACACCATCGCCGCTTTGCCGGCTATGTCGGCCTGCGCGACAAAGCCGAATATCCGGCTGTCCCTGCTGCGCACTCTGTTGTCCCCCAACACAAAATAGTTGCCTTCCGGGACCGTCTCCATTCCTGTCAAGGTCAGCAAATCAAAATCCGAAGTGAAAACATCCATCCCCTGCTGCTTCTCCGTCCCCAGAAAAGACTCTTCAACAGGCTCGCCATTCAGGTACAGTTGATCCTCGCTGTAAGCAATGGAATCGCCCGGCAATCCGATGACCCGCTTAATGAGCGTTTGCCCTTCTTCATTGCTGAAGATGATGATATCAAAGCGGTCAATGTCGGAAAACGTCTCATATAAGAGGTAGTTGCCCTGTGCCAGCGTAGGGCTCATGGAGTCGCCTTCCACTTTCAGCGGAATGAATACAAAAAAACGGATGATGATCACCAACAGCAAAGCAAAGGTGATCGCCTTCATCCAATCCCAGAGACCATCCTGCATCTTTTTATCTACTTTCATCGGTATCAACCTTTTTGGTTATAGTTTGTGCTAAAACAACACTCATAGTTTAGCACATTTTACGCATAAAAAGAATCGCAACCGGTCCAAAGGCGAATATTCCAAGCAACACCAAAAAGGTTTGGCACTTCGTAAGAGCTGCCAAACCTTTCGGATTATTCGTTCCCCATCAATATTTCCACAGCCTTATCGTACTGTGTGTCGTTCTCCGTAAGGACTTCCCGCAATTGTTCGACTATCGCCAATGCCGTGTCACCCGTTACAATACCGGTTGTTTCCAGTTCGTTTGCAGCTTGGAATGACGCTACCTGCTCGGCAGTGTCTTCATCGTAATAACCGTCCGCCTCGACTGTGTAGCCGATGGCATTCAGCATCGCTTCGACATTCTTGACCTCTTCCGAGACAGTTCCTTCTTCATATGTCGCTGTGGAATCGATGATCGTCAATGTAGCGTACTCCGGAAGTGCGACTTCGTAGTCGACTGCGATCCCTTTTTCGTGGATCCAGTTGCCGTTCGGCGTCAACCACTTCGCTACAGTTAATTTCAATTCGCTGCTTTCGGTCAACGGATAAACTGTCTGCACAGTTCCTTTGCCGAAGGTCGTTGTCCCGACCAATGGTATCTCGGAAGATTCCTGCAGGGCCCCCGCAACGATTTCCGAAGCGCTGGCGCTGCCTTCATCGACAAGCAGCACGGTTGGTTCGGTTATCTTGAAATCTCCGAACTCGCTTGCGCTGGCTACGATTTTATTTGGATCGGCATCTTTTTCTTGCGTCTGCATGATGACGTCTCCGTCGTTAAGGAACATATTGCTGATTTTCAGAGCCTGGTCCAATAAGCCGCCTGGATTCTGTCTGAAATCAAACACAAAGGATGTGGCTCCCTGTGTGCGCAGATCCGTTACAGCACTGACGATATCGTCATAGGTCGGTGTGGAGAAACTGGATACATGGACGATGCCGATTTCAGGATGTCCTTCATCGAGTTCAAATGTCACCGTTTCGATCGGAATCGTGTCCCTGATGATGTTCACTTTGAAAGTCTGATCACCGCGGACTATTTCCAGAACCACTTCACTGCCCTTTTCGCCTCTGATCAGAGCGACTGCTTCGCTAGCTGTCAGGCCCTGCAATGCCTGGCCGTCCGCACTGAGGATGACGTCATTCGGCAAAAGCCCCGCTTTTTCGGCAGGCGAGCCTTTGATCGGCGATACAATGACGATCTGTTGATTCAAGGACATGATTTCAGCACCGATGCCTTCGAATGAGGCGGAGATCGTCTCATCCAAGTTATCGCTCGCTTCTGTGTTCAAGTATTGACTGTAGGGATCGCCGACTGCTTCCACCATGCCGCTCAAGGCGCCTTCGATCAGCGCTTCTTCATCGACACCTTCGACATAGTTGTTGAGCAGCGTTTGATAGACGGCTCCGATGCGGTCCGCCGCAGCCGCATCCAATGTTGAACTATTTGTCCCTTGGATGATCTCCTCCGTGGAGGGAAGCGTGACGCTTCTTCCAATCCACGCATACGTTCCGCCGATTGCCGCAGCAGCAACGATGAGCAAGGAAAGGAAATAGAAGGAGAGTTTGACTCCGCGTTTTTTGCCGTTTTTAAGTTTATGCCCGTTGTTGCCCATTCACACTACACCTCTTTAGATTATAAGATAGATTCCAAAGCAACAAGCATCATGTCGTCGAACGTTGTTTCACGCTCTTCGGCAGTCGTTTCTTCCCCGGTCAGGATATGATCGCTGATCGTCAACAAAGCCAAAGCTTTCCGGTTGTATTTGGCGGCCAGCAGGTACAGTCCGGCAGCTTCCATTTCCACGGCCAGAACGCCATAGTCAGCCAATTTCTGTTTGTCCAACTCTTCGTTGTAGAAGCGGTCCGAGGACAGGACATTGCCGACGTGGACGGATAGATTCCTTTCCTTCGCGACCATGTAGGCATTGTGCATCAGTTCAAAGTTGCAGATCGGCGCAAAGTTGACTTGGCCGTTGAAAGTATTGCTGACGACGCTGGAATCTGTTGTCGCTCCTTGGGCAATGACGATATCGCGGACATGGATATCTTTTTGGATCGCACCCGCTGAACCGACCCGGATCAGGTTCTGCACGTTGTACTCGGTGATCAGCTCATTGGCGTAGATCATGATGGAAGGCAAGCCCATGCCAGTGCCTTGGACAGAGACGCGCTTGCCTTTGTATGTCCCTGTGTAACCGAACATATTCCGGACCGAATTGTACTGCTCGACGTTCTCCAGATAGGTCTCCGCGATGTACTTCGCTCTTAATGGGTCGCCCGGCAACAGGACTGTTTCCGCGATTTGCCCAGGTTTTGCTGCGATGTGTGTACTCATTTCATTTCCTTCTTTCTTTATCTAATTTCTGTTCCTTTCGACGTATACTTCAAACAACTCATCAAAGACGGACATGAACTCTGTATACTCTCCGCTCAACTCCAGGTAATCGGCAAGTTCGTGATAATCGGTCATTTGCTTCGGAAAACCGATATCCTCGGAAACCCGATTCGCGAATGCTGTTTTGTCGTCTTTTTTGTATGGGTCTCTATACGTGAGAATGAAAAGGTAAAAAGATTGTTTCATAAATTAGGCCTCTTTCTATTCTATCAAATTTTCTGTAGGTATGCTTACTTCAAATGAATATTCTTTTGTCTTTTTATCGATGGAAAGCAAACGGATGGCACTTTCTTTAGGAAGATCCATACCGGCCAAGTTCATCAGCACCGTTTCCGAGTCCGCATCCAAACTGACGAATGCCGGCAGCGTCAAAAATTGAGCCAACAGACTCAAGGCTTCTTTTTCGGGCAAAGACAACCCGCCCAGAGAAATGCCCGTCACCTTCATCTGCAGATTGCCGTCCGTTGTCGCATGCGGCTCCCCTGATAAACTAAACGGAACTGAAAGCCCCAGCAGCACTGTTTCACCTTTTAAAGTCACCACATCCGTGATTTCCACCGAATACCCGGTCAGACTCTCCTCTGATTTCATATATTCGTTGGCGATGACAGCCAATTCGGTATTGCTCAGGGACACTCCTACCGAAAGCTGATCCTCTGATTGCGCCGTGACTTGTGCGTCAGTTGCAGTTTGAACGGGTTGTTCCATCGTGATTTTTGAGAATAGCCAAACCACAGCGATGACCAGCACGAGCGCCAAGCTGATGAAAGCAATTTTCCATGGATTCGGGCTGCTTTTCACACTTCTTTGTTGATTGGTTTCCATTCTATTCGCCCCTTTCAAAATATTCCCGTGAAACTTTCTGTCATTTCCAGGTGGGAGAGATACTCTTATTTGCTTAAAGCTTACCATTTAATATGCTATAATGCATTCAGAAGGACGTTGTTGGAGACTGTTTTTTTATTTGGCCAAAAAACAATTGCTGACAGGCAACAAGGAGGAATGAATGTGACTACTTTTCCGCAAACAGAAGGCAGACGCAAAATCATCGTAAATGAAGTGTTGAATGCCGTAACACATGGAATCGGAACCTTGCTAAGCATCGCTGGATGCGTCTTACTCATTTTGAAGGGGTCCCAATCAGGTGATGTTACAGAAGTCGTTGCTTATGCCATTTATGGTGCTTCGATGATTTTACTATTTCTGTCGTCGACGCTCTACCACAGTTTCAGTATGACCCGGTTTCAAAAGATTTTCCGCTACATCGATCACGCAGCCATCTACTTGTTGATTGCAGGGACGTATACGCCGTTTTGCTTGATTGCGGTTCGCAACGGCCAAAGCAGAGCCTTGTTCATTGCCGTTTGGGCAATCGCAATCATCGGGATTATCCTGAAGATCTTTTTCGTCGGAAAATTCAACGGGATTTCCACTATCCTATACTTGGGTATGGGGTGGATGGCGCTGTTCATCATTCAACCGATGTACCAGACACTCGGCCTGAACGGCATTGTGCTCATCGGTTTGGGCGGTTTGAGTTACAGTTTGGGGACTATTTTTTACTCGAACAAAAAATATGGCTTTATGCATGTCATTTGGCACCTCTTCGTTTTGGCAGGCGCCGCTTTCATGTACTTTGGCATCTTATTGTACGTCTAAAAAATCAGAAAATGCAAAAAGTGGGCTGACTCCAAAACATTGGAGTCAGCCCTTTTTTACTTATTTCACCCGTTTGAACACTTTGAATTCATGTTCATAGCGGTTTTTGTCGTCGACAACGCCTCCGGTTGACGAGGCTAATTCCCACTCGTTCCAGTCGGTTGTCGGAAAATAAGTGTCCCCGTCAAAGTCGGCATGGATGACGGTCTGGTAGAGGGTATCCGCAAAAGGCAGGAACAGCTCAAAGATCTCGCTGCCGCCGATGATGAACAGTGTCTCCTCTTCGTTATCCAGCGCCAATACTTCTTTGACGTCATGCAGGACAGTAACACCCGGATGAGTGTAGTCGGTTTGCCTCGTCAGGATGATGCTTTCCCTTTTCGGCAGCGGGCGTGATCCCATCCCCTCGAACGTTTTTCTGCCCATCACGATTTTGTGGTTCAATGTTTTCTCTTTGAAATACTTCAGATCATTCGGCAGGTGCCAAGGCAACGTGCCGCCTTTTCCGATGATTCCGTTGTCGTCTTCAGCCCATAATAATGCGATCATCTTATGTTTTGCCGCGCAGCCGAGCTAACGCCCGGATCGATCAGAAGCCTATATGGATCCTGATGGCGGCAGCCTCCTTTTCCTCGATAGGATGAAATAATTTTATACAGCGATCGGCGCTTTGATGCCTGGATGGCTCTTGTAGCCCTCCAGGACGATATCTTCTTTTTCCATTTCAAAAATGGATTTCTCCGGATGCTTCAGCACCAGCTTCGGCAAAGCGAAAGGCTCCCTGGAAAGCTGCAGCTCAATCTGTTCGATATGATTCAGGTAAAGATGGGCATCCCCAAATGTGTGGATGAATTCCCCGACTTCAAGCCCTGTTTCGTTTGCGATCAAATGCGTCAACAAGGCGTAGCTGGCTATATTGAAGGGCACACCCAAAAAGATATCCGCGCTTCTTTGGTACAGTTGGCAGCTAAGTTTCCCATCCGTGACATAAAATTGGAACAGGGTGTGGCAAGGCGGCAAGGCCATTGAAGGGACGTCTTCCGGATTCCAGGCCGAAACCATCAGCCTTCTTGAATCAGGGTTCGTTTTGATCATTTCGATGACATCGCTGATCTGATCGATGAATTCGCCTTGCGTCGTTCTCCAACGGCGCCATTGGGAACCATAAATGTTGCCCAATTCGCCGTGTTTGGCTGCGAAGGCTGCATCCGTCAAAATCGCTTCCCGGAATTTGGCCATTTCGGCAGCATAGATTTCCTTGAAACCTTCTTCCTTCAGGACGCGGTGACCAAAGTCATCCATATTCGGCCCAGCGTAATCTGCTGATTTCACATAGCGCTCGAATGCCCACTCATCCCAGATGTGGTTGTTGTTTTCCAACAAATATTTTATGTTCGTGTCGCCCTTAAGGAACCACAGCAGTTCGCTCTTGATGAGGCCGAAAGCGACTTTCTTTGTCGTCAGGATTGGGAAGCCCTCAGCAAGGTCGAAACGCATTTGATGCCCGAAGATGCTTTTCGTGCCGGTTCCGGTACGATCGTGTTTCGTAGCGCCTGTTTCCAGGACGGTTCTTGCTAAATCCAAATATTGTTTTGTCATCATTGTTCTCCTATGTACATTAATCTTTGGCGAACTGACTGAGGTATTCCCAGCGTTCCCATTTTTCGGCAAGCGCAGCTTCTGCGTTGTCCAGTTCCTGTTGTAATTGGGTCAACTGTGCGAAGTCCGAAGTATTTTCGGCCATTGCACTTTGCACTGTCTGCCCTTTTTCCTCAAGCGCGGCAATGTCGTCCTCGATTGTTTCCCATTCCTTCTGCTCCAAGTAGGTCCATTTGGTCTTTTCCGCTACCGCATCCTGAGTCGGGACAGGTGTTGCCGCTTTTTTGTTTTGCTGTTTAGCGGTTTCGCTTTCCTTTTGACTGGATACCAGCAAATATTCGCTCATATCCCCAAAGAATACGCCCGGTTTGCCTTCATCGTTCAGGATCAACAGCTTGTCGGCCACTTTATCCAAGAAATAGCGGTCATGCGAAACAGTGATGACGGCTCCGCCGAAGCTGTTCAAGTAATCCTCCAATACCGTCAGCGTATCGATATCCAAGTCGTTCGTCGGCTCATCCATCAGCAGCACATTCGGTTTTGTCATCAGCAACTTCAATAAGTAAAGGCGACGCTTTTCTCCTCCGGATAACGAACTGATCAGGCTGCCGTGTGTTTCGCGCGGGAAGAGGAATGTTTCCAGCATCTCCTTGACGCTGACGACGATGCCGTCGCTTAATTTCACCTCTTCGGCGATTTCCTGCAGGTAATTGATGACGCGCTTATCGTCAGGGAGCACTTCGGAAAGTTGTTTGTAATAGGCTATTTTGACGGTCTCTCCGACGATAAGATTCCCGCTGGCAATTTCTATTTCGCCTGCCAACATATTCAGCAAGGTTGTCTTGCCTGCCCCATTCTTGCCGACGATGCCGATGCGATCGTTCGACTGGAATATATAGGAAAAATCGTTGAGGACTTGTTTGTCTCCGGCAAAAAGCGAGATGTGTTCCAGATTGAAGACGCGTTTGCCCAAACGGGAACCATCCAACTGGATTTCGAGTTTGGCATCGGTCGTGCTTTGTTGGGTGACCTTTTCCAAATCCTCAAATCGGTGGATCCGTGCCTGTTGCTTGGTCGTCCTCGCTTTGGCGCCCTTGCGCATCCATTGCAGTTCGCTCTTGTACAACTTCAGCTGTTTCTCGTCCATTTTTTGCTGGATGGCTTCGCGTTCGCTCTTCTGGAGCAAATAGTCTTCGTAGTTTCCTGTGTAGACTTCCACTCCGCCGTTCTTCAGTTCGATGATTTTTGTCACAGCATTCTCAAGGAAGTAGCGGTCATGGGTCACCAAAAGGACGGAGCCTTTGTATTGGGCAAGATAGTTTTCCAACCAAGTGATCGAATCCATGTCAAGATGGTTGGTTGGTTCATCCAGCAACAACAAGTCCGGCGCTTGGATCAACACCTGCGCCAAGCCGACACGTTTCCGTTGTCCACCGGATAGCTCGCCTACTTTTTTCGTGATGTCATCCAAACCCAACCTGTTCAGGATGGATTTGATCTGAACCTCCGTTTGCCAAGCGTTTTGCGCATTCATGTCGGCCTCTGCTTTGCTGTATCGGTTCTGATAATCCGGATTCAGACTGTCGTTCACCAGCAATTCCAAAGCTTCCTCGTAGGCACGGACCGTCTTGATGATGGGCGCTTCGCCTTCATAGACCGCTTCAAAAACAGTCGATTCTTTGTTCAGTTGGGGTTCTTGCGCCAAGTAACCGACACGATAATCACTAGGCACGTCCAGGTTTCCGGCATCCGGGGTTTCGATTCCCGCGATGATTTCCAGCAAGGAACTCTTTCCGGTCCCGTTCTGACCGATCAGGCCGATATGTTCGCCTTCACGGATTGTGAAGGATATTTTATTGAAGAGTTTTTTCATCCCGTAGGATTTTTCTAACTCGATGGCGTTAAAGTCTTTCATATATGGCATTCATCCTTTGTTTTCAATCCATGTCGTTTTATGTTCAGGGATCTTGATAGTCTCTTGACATTGTAACATATCCGGCTGGGCAGCGGGACATTGAAGGCCCAAAAATCAAGCCGTATTTCAGAAGCACTTTTCGTCAAAAAAATAGAGAGGTTTCCCTCTCTATTTTTACGATTTTTATGAAATTAGAACAATCCGGTAACGACTCCGTCTTCGGTGACGTCCATGCGCAAAGCAGCCGGTTCTTTCGGCAGACCCGGCATGGTCAGGATATCCCCCGTCAAAGCAACGACGAACCCGGCTCCGATTTTAGGAACAAAGGAACGGATGGTGATGTCGAAGTTTTCCGGACGGCCGATTGCTTTCTGGTCATCTGACAAGGAATACTGTGTTTTTGCCATACATACCGGCAAACGGTCCCAGCCATTCTTCTTGTACTGACGCAGTTGGTTTTTGGCTTCTTTGGAATAGATGACACTTTTGCCGCCATAAATTTTGGTGACGATCGTTTCGATTTTTTCTTCGATGCCGCTGTCTTCCGCCACATATAGGGGAACGAAAGCTTTTGTGTTTTCATCGATTGCATTGACGACAGCGTTCGCCAACGCTTCTCCACCTTCAGCGCCTTTTGCCCAAACCGCTGTCTGGATGCATTCGACTTCCTGCGAGGCACACAAGCTGACGACTGCTTCAATTTCCGCCGCAGTGTCGTTCGTGAATTCATTGAGCGCCACGACGACAGGCACACCATACTGTTGCATGTTTTCGATATGCTTCTGCAGATTTGTGAAGCCGGCTTTGACCGCCTCGACATTTTCGCCGCTGTTGAGGTCTTTCACCGACACCCCCCCGTGCATCTTCAGCGAGCGTACGGTAGCCACGATAACGACTGCATCCGGGCTCTTGCCTAGTTGCGGTACTTTGATGTCCATGAACTTCTCAGCGCCCAAGTCGGCTCCAAAACCGGCTTCCGTAATGACGTAATCGGCCAATTTCAAGGCTGTTTTGGTTGCCAATACGCTGTTGCAGCCGTGCGCGATATTCGCGAACGGTCCGCCATGCACAAATGCCGGTGTATGATACAACGTTTGGACCAGATTCGGCTCCAACGCATCCTTCATCAGCAAGGTCAATGCGCCTTCCACTTTCAAGTCTCTGACAGTGACGGGTACGCGGTCAAACGTATAACCGATGACAATGTTCCCGATCCGGTTCTTCAGATCCGTCAGTGAAGTCGATAAGCAAAGGATCGCCATGATTTCGCTCGCTACAGTAATATCGAAGCCGTCTTGGCGGGGAACGCCTTGGATCGGTCCACCCAGCCCGATGACGATGTTGCGCAAAGCACGGTCGTTGATATCCAATACGCGCTTCCAAGTGATCCGGCGTTGATCGATGTTCAAGGCATTGCCTTGTTGGATATGGTTATCGATCAAGGCTGATAACGTGTTGTTCGTCGCCGTGATGGCATGCATGTCGCCGGTGAAATGCAGGTTGATGTCCTGCATAGGTTGCACTTGCGAATAACCGCCGCCTGCCGCTCCGCCTTTAACGCCCATGGTTGGCCCTAATGAAGGTTCGCGCATGGCGATCATTGCTTTCTTGCCGATGCGTGTCAGCGCATCGCCTAGGCCGACTGTTACGGTCGATTTGCCTTCGCCAGCCGGGGTAGGATTGATGGCAGTGACAAGGATCAACTTGCCGTCTGCCTCTTCATTCAAGGAATTGATTTTCTTGATGTCCACTTTTGCCTTGTATTTGCCGTACAGTTTCAGATCATCTTCTGTCAGGGAAAGGGTTGCCGCTACTTCTTTGATCGGAAGCATCTCATTTGCTTGAGCTATCTCGATATCCGTCTTCAAATCCATCACTCCAAATTCTTCATGTTTACATACATTTTAGCACACAGACCAGTAGAAAGAACGTGTTTTATGGCCATTTTCTTGATAAAACTGCTTACATTTACCACAAATAAAAAAATCCAGAAAGGAATTCAAAATGAAATCCCTTTCTGGATTTGAGCTTATTGACGGATCAGGTGATCGAATGCGCCCAAAGCGGCAGTCGCTCCGGCACCCATCGAGATGATGATTTGTTTGTAAGCACTGTTTGTGCAATCTCCGGCAGCGAATACGCCTTCCAGATTGGTTGAACCGTGGTTGTCGACGATGACTTCGCCGCGTTCGTTCAAGGCAACGCCGGAATCCTTCAACCAAGTCGTGTTCGGGACCAAGCCGATCTGAACGAATACACCTTCGAGTGCGATGGTGTGCTCTTCATTCGTTGCGCGGTCCACGTAGGAAATGGCTTCCACTTGATCGGTACCGGTGATCGCTTTCGTCGCCACATTCGTAATGACTGTGACGTTCTTCAAAGCATGGACACGATCCTGCAGCACTTGATCAGCTTTCAATTCCGGCAAGAACTCAAGCACGGTAACATGTTTTGCCAAACCGGCCAGGTCGATCGCCGCTTCTATACCGGAATTGCCGCCGCCGATGACAGCAACGTCTTTGCCTGCAAACAACGGACCATCACAATGCGGACAGTTTGTGACGCCTTTTGTGCGGAACTCTTCCTCACCGGGCACGTTGACATTGCGCCAATGCGCGCCGACTGTAAGAATAGCCGTCTTGGCTTTCAGCACTGCACCGTTTTCAAGTTCGACTTCGATCAGGTCATTTTTACGGATACTTTGAGCGCGTTGGCCTTTCATGATGTCGACCTTGTACTGATTCACATGTGCTTCCACTTGCGCCATCAGTTTCGGGCCTTCCGTGTAAGGCGTCCCGATCATGTTTTCGATGCCGACAGTGTCCATCACTTGTCCACCGTAGGTCTCAACGACCATGCCGGTATTGATGCCTTTACGGGCAGCGTAGATGGCAGCACTGTTGCCTGCCGGTCCTCCGCCTATGACCAGAACGTCGAAGATGTCCTTATCGGCGAACTCATCCGCACTTGTCGGACCGGCAGCTTTATCGATCAATTGCTCGATCGTCATGCGCCCGCTGGCAAACTCTTCCCCGTTAAGGAAAACAGTCGGTACAGCCATTATTTTCTTCGCTTCTATTTCATCCTTGAACATACCGCCCTCGATCATAACGTGCGAGATTTTCGGGTTCAGCACGGACATGATGTTCAATGCTTGGACAACATCCGGGCAGTTATGGCATGTCAAGCTGACATAGGTTTCGAAATGGAGTTCTTTGTCGATCGCTTTGATGCGCTTGATGATGCTGTCATCCACTTTAGGAGCTCTTCCGCCTACCTGCAGCAAAGCCAGGATAAATGAAGTGAACTCATGACCCAACGGAAGACCGGCGAATGTGATGCCGCTTTCCGTTTCCGGACGTGTGATCGTAAAACTGGGTGTACGGGTCAAGTTTGCTTTTTCGAAGGTGATCTTCTCCGACATAGCGGCGATTTCCTGCAAAAACTCACTGACTTTGCCGGAATTTTCATCCTCGCCAAGACTGGCTTTGAAAACCACATCCGATTCCAACAGTTCCAGATATTGGCCGAGTTGCCCTTTTATTTCTGTATCTAATGCCATGGGAAGCCTCCTTAAATTTTACCTACCAAGTCCAAGCTAGGTTTCAATGTTTCCGCGCCTTCTTTCCATTTCGCAGGGCAAACTTCGCCTGGATGGGTGCGGACATATTGGCCTGCACGGATTTTGTCGATCAAACCGCTTGCGTCACGGCCGATGCCGTCAGCATTGATTTCCACTGCCTGCACGATGCCGTCCGGATCGATGATGAATGTCCCGCGTTGTGCCAAGCCTTCTTCGTCCAAGACATCAAATCCGATTGAAATCGCATGCGATGGATCTCCGATCATGGTGTATTCGATTTTTCCGATGGCTGGTGAATGGTCGTGCCATGCTTTATGCGTGAAGTGTGTGTCGGTTGATACGGAATAGACCTCTACACCCAACCCTTGCAAGGTTGCATATTGGTCTTGAAGATCTTCCAGTTCAGTCGGGCAAACGAAAGTGAAGTCCGCAGGGTAAAAACAGACGATGCTCCATTTTCCTTTTAGGTCTTCCGATGAAACTTCAATAAATTCACCTTTGTGATAAGCATTCGCTTTAAATTCCACTATTTCTTTTCCGATTAATGACATTTCAATTCCTCCAATTAGAATAATTATTTTAGAATAATCCCTATCAATAACTATATAGAATCCGTCATTATCGGTCAAGTTTTAACACTTGAGAACTATAATTATTTTTCCATTTTTGGAAAGATTGGATTTAATCATCCGAAAACCTTTAAATACATAGGGATTCCTGATTCGAAAAGTTGCCTGCCATTCAGGGGGATGTCAGTGGAAATGTAATGCTAGACGAATTATTGCTTTAAAAGCCCCGGCAGTCCGCTGAAAAAAACAAATGCTATTCTCAATTAGGCATGCACATTCTCAATTGAAAAAGAACGTACCTGAATTGTATGCTTATCCAGGTACGTTCTCTAATTGTATTTGTTCCAAAGAATCTACAGACTCCCTTTCGGGTTAGTCCTCGTCCATCTTCAGAACGGCCATGAAGGCTTCTTGAGGGACCTCGACGGATCCGACTTGCTTCATGCGCTTCTTACCTTCTTTTTGTTTATCAAGCAATTTGCGTTTACGGGAAATATCCCCACCGTAACATTTAGCCAGTACGTTTTTGCGCAAAGCTTTGATGGTAGTCCGTGCCAGGATCTTGTTGCCGATCGTCGCCTGGATCGGAACTTCGAACTGTTGGCGTGGAATCAATCCGCGCAGTTTTTCTGTGATTATTTTCCCGCGGGCATAGGCGAAATCGCGATGCACGATCAAACTCAAGGCATCGACTGCTTCCCCGTTCAAGAGGATATCCATCTTGACCAGTTTGCTTGGGCGGTAGCCGATCAATTCATAATCAAGTGAAGCGTAACCCTTCGTGCTTGATTTCAATCTGTCGAAGAAATCAAAGATGATTTCTGACAAGGGCATTTCATAGACGACATTGACGCGGAAATCATCCAAATAATCCATCGTAATGAAATTGCCGCGTTTCTTCTGGGCGATATCCATGACGGCACCGACATAATCATTCGGCACCATCATGCTTGCTTTGACATACGGTTCTTCGATACTTTCGATGGTTGTCGCATCGGGCATTTCCGAAGGGTTGTCGATTTCCAAAAATTCGCCATCGGTTTTGTTGACGCGATAAATAACAGATGGTGCTGTCGTGATGATATCCAGATCGAATTCGCGCTCGATCCGTTCCTGGATGACGTCCATGTGCAGCATGCCCAAAAATCCGGTACGGAAACCGAAGCCGAGTGCTTGCGAAGATTCCGCCTCGAACTGCAAGGAAGCATCGTTCAGTTGCAGTTTTTCCAAAGCTTCACGCAAGTCATTGAAGTCCGACGCATCAACAGGGTAAATACCGCAGTACACCATCGGATTCATTTTACGGTAGCCGGCCAGGGCTTCGCTGGCGGGATTGTTCGCCAAAGTGATTGTGTCACCGACCTGCGTATCTTGGATCGTTTTGATGCCGGCAGTCAAATAGCCGACGTCCCCGACCATCAAAAAGTCGCGCTTGATCGGTTTCGGAGAGAAAATCCCTACTTCGATGACTTCGTACTCTTTACCGTTAGCCATGAATCTGATCATATCGCCTGGGCGGACCACACCATTTTTGATCCGGATATTCAGTACGACTCCCCGGTATGGGTCATAGACCGAGTCAAATACCAAAGCTTGCAATGGCGCTTCCAGATCACCTTCCGGAGCCGGTACTTTTGCGACGATCTGTTCAAGCAATTCAGGGATGCCCAAGCCGATTTTCGCGCTCGCCAAAACCGCATCGCTGGCATCGATTCCGATGACATCCTCTACCTCAGCCCTGACACGTTCAGGATCTGCGGCAGGCAAATCGATTTTGTTGATGACAGGTACGATTTCCAAGTTGTTGTCCAAAGCCAAATAAACGTTGGCGAGGGTTTGTGCTTCGACCCCTTGCGCTGCATCCACTACCAGAATAGCCCCTTCGCAGGCTGCCAAACTGCGGGATACTTCATACGTAAAGTCGACGTGTCCCGGTGTGTCGATCAGATGGAAGATGTAATCTTCTCCGTCGTCGGCTCTGTAGGTCAGTTCGACGGCGTTTAGTTTTATGGTGATGCCTCGTTCTCTTTCGAGGTCCATGGAATCCAATAATTGTGCTTGCATATCACGATCGGCGACTGTATCAGTCATTTGGAGAATTCTATCCGCCAATGTGGATTTCCCATGGTCAATATGGGCAATGATGGAAAAATTTCTTATCTTTTTTTGTCGTTGCTTCATCTCTTCTAAGTTCATTATCGTTGCTCACTTTCTCTGACGTCCATTCGTTCACTTGAAAATTATACCAATCTAAAGCATTTATGACAAGACGCCGCCTCAGATTGGCAAGTCTTTCTCACTTTTGTTTGGATAATAAGTGAAAAAAGAATCCGGAGGCTCCCCACCGGATTCTTTCCTGAACACATAAAGCAATAAGTCAATTTTATTAAACTAAAAGCGCATCACTGTAGGTGCTCCACGAATTTTCAATATATTCCATGCATTCAACATTGATGTCTAGCTACACGGGTTAGCCCTTCGGAAATTAGATAAATCGTGCCTATTGCGCTCTACGATGCTCAGTCGGCACGATTTCCTAAATTTCTTTCAGGGCTGAACGAACCCGTTCCGCTTTTCCCACTTAAACTTAGAAAGCATCAATGATATTTTGCAATGCTTGGATGGATTCATCAGGCAGCGGCATACTCGGATGGGCAGCATTGAATTCTTCCAAGAAATCCTCCCGCAATTGCATGCGTCTTCTCACCAACTTCGTATAGTCTTTGTCTTCAAAATCGGGATTGAAGCCTTCTACCGGCAGATAGCTGAGATGCGGTGCAGCACCGAATGGCACGAATGATGCTGTCCCTTCAACGACACTTTCGATAACGCCTAGAGACACTTCCTTCGGTATTTTTTTACCCATGAAAAATCCGGTATTGATGATGTAGCAGTCAACCTGTTCGTGAGACAACAATTCTTTGAAGCCGTCATAATCCTCAACCAATGGATAGACCCGGAACGGATTTGCGAATGGTTCGATGACCAGTGTATCGGTCGACTCGCCTTTCTTCAACGTTTCAGCAGTCGTACGTTTCGTAGCCAGCGTCGTGCCGAAAGTTGCCGCCAAGACAGCATCGTCCACCTTCACCAACGGCGGCAAAGCATCGTCCTTCATGATCCAGTAGACAGCATTGATCGGTTCTTCGAACTTATCCACGCGGTTCGGAGTGGAATAGCGTGATTTGACTGTACGTCCGTTGCCGTTGCGGATATCTTCGGTGACCAGCACAATTTTGCCGTCATGATCCTTTGTCACTCCCACATTCTGGACAGTAACGAAATAGTTCTGTTCAGGATGATCGGCGGGATAATCCTGGGTTTTATCGAAATAGGAAGGTTCCAACGCGATGGAGGATCCATCCGTCAAATCGATCAGGAAGGCATCGTCATGCAGCACTTTCACTTCATATTTGTTGTCGTGCTTCGAATGGGTCAATGTCGATTTGCCAGAACCCGAAAGCCCGAAGAAGGAAGCGACATACGAACCGCCATTAGGCAGACGGAAGTGTTTTTGGCCACCATGGCAAGCAACGTATCCATTGCGATGACCGGTTCCCCAAGCCAGCGTCAATGTGCCTTTTTTGAACTCACCGAAATACTGCATTCCGAGGATACAGGCCACGTTTTTATCTGGCTCGAAGATAGCCACACCGAGCGGATAATCCGGATGGCGCCAGTCTGGATCCGTGTAGATGTAGATATCGCCTTCGTTGTAAGCTTTCGAATGGGCATACATTTCCTGATATTCCGGGCTTTCCCACTGGAAGTTCAATAACCAGGAGTAGAGATTGTTTTCGTTTCCTTCGGGAAAGGCGATGTGCGCCTTGATGATGAAATCTTTATCCAAGCCTACATAGCCTGTCGCTTTATAATAATGGCGCAGTCTGTTTTGATAAATGACATCCATGATGATGGCTTGAAGTATTTCGTCCTCTTCCTTGTTCTCGCCGATGATCCGTTTGGCGCGGGCAGTCCGGCCAATGATTCTGCCGCCGTTTTCGACAAGGACCTTGGCATCCTCAGGCAAGCCCAATTCTTTTGCATGCAGCACAGGCAGGTCGGTCACGACCACACCTGCAGCGTTCAGTGCGAGTTGATAGGCTTCCGTCATGTCCGTGACTTCCTGCATGTTTTTGCCATAAAAAGCTGTTTCGACCGTTGTCCGGAATTTCGTAAGTAAAGGGTTGGACTTCTTTAATTCGGATCTATTGAACGATTCTATAGTAGCCATTTAAGTCACCTCTTTTATTTGATAGTTCCATTATAATCCTATTTCAGCAAAATGTAACCCCTTACATCAAGAAATTAGAGAATATTTATTCTTTTTCTATAAAAAAAGTGTTATTGGTCCTCATGTTAGTTACAAAAACTCTAACAGAATAGTCTAGGGACAAAAAAAGAACCGGTGCTTTGCTGTTTCCAACGCACCGATTCTTTTGGCTTATTTATTTTTTATTTTTGAAGGCGTCCTTAACTTTATCAAAAAAATTGGCGTCATCTTCCACCAACGTATCGCCGCCTGCTGCTGCGAATGCGCGGATTGCCTCTCTTTGCTTCTCGCTAAGGTTCTTCGGTGTGACGACAGTCACTTTGACGTGCTGATCACCATTTCCGGTTCCACGCAAGCGTGGCGCCCCTTTGCCTTTCAGGCGGAAATTCGTGCCCGTTTGTGTCCCGGCAGGAATCTTCAGCTTGACCTTGCCATGCACGGTCGGCACTTCAATCTCATCACCCAAAGCTGCTTGAGCGAAGCTGATCGGAAGCGTGTAATGGATCTCTGTCCCTTCGCGATCGAAAATATCGCTTGGTTCCACTTGGAAAACGACATAAAGATCACCATACGGGCCGCCATTGCTGCCGACTTCGCCCTGTCCATTCAAGCGCATCTGTTGTCCATCGTCGACGCCTGGAGGGATGGTGACAGCCACAGAGTGATCGGCTTCGACATGCCCGCGTCCGTGGCACGTTGTACATTTATCCGTGATTTCCTTACCCGTTCCGGAACAGACATCACAGACTGCTTGCGTCATCACACGGCCGAAAGGCGTATTTCTTTCGACACCGACCGCTCCGGAACCATGACATTTCGAACATGTTTTCGGCTGCGTGCCCGGTTTTGCGCCTGAACCACTACATGTTTTACATTCTTCATCACGTTTGTAACGGATGGTTTCTTTCTTCCCGAATATCGCTTCTTCAAATGTAAGATGGATACGGTATTGTAAATCAGACCCTTGACGGGGAGCATTCGGATTTCTGCCGCGACCGCCGCCGCCTCCGAAAAAGGAATCAAAGATATCTTCAAAACCGCCCGAGAAACCGCCGAAGCCGCCGCCACCATAGCCTCCGCCTGCGCCAAAGTTTGGATCGGTGCTGGCATGGCCGTATTGGTCATAGGCTGCGCGTTTATTGCCGTCGCTCAATACTTCGTAAGCTTCAGCAAGCTCCTTGAATTTGTCTTCTGCGCCCGCTTCTTTGTTGACATCCGGGTGGAACTTCTTGGAAAGTTTCCGGTAAGCTTTTTTTATCTCATCGTCTGTGGCATCCTTCGACACACCCAAGACATCGTAATAATCTCTCTTCGCCATTGTTTCGCCTCCATTGATTGGCTTCATCTGAACATTTTATCTCTATACAGTGAGAGAAGCCAATGCAGTTAAGCGTTGGCTTCCTCTCGTTAGAGTTGACTATTTGTCGTCTACTTCTTCAAAATCGGCATCAACGACACCGTCGTCAGTTGCTGTGTCATGCGCACCTTCTTGTTGTTGCGCTTGAGCAGCTTGCTCATAAAGTTTGACAGTCAGGTTTTGGACAAGCTCATTCAAAGCATCACGCTTCGTTTTCATTTGTTCCAAATCATTTGCTTCGACTGCTGCTTTCAGTTCGTCTCTCGCTTCTTCAGCTTTCTTCACTTCATCAGCGTCGACTTTTCCGTCAAGCTCTTTCAATGTTTTGTCGGTTTGGAAGATCAATTGATCCACTTCGTTGCGCAATTCAACTTCTTCTTTGCGCAATTTGTCTGCTTCAGCGTTAGCTTCTGCATCTTTCACCATTTTTTCGATCTCTTCGTCGGTCAGACCGGAAGAGGATTTGATGGTGATTGTTTGTTCCTTTTGAGTTCCCAAGTCTTTCGCGCGAACATTGACGATACCGTTTTTGTCGATATCGAATGATACTTCGATCTGAGGAACACCACGAGGAGCTGATGGAATATCCGTCAATTGGAAACGACCCAATGTTTTGTTGTCTGCTGCCATCGGACGCTCACCTTGCAGGACATGCACATCAACAGCTGGCTGGTTGTCGGCTGCAGTCGAGAAGACTTGTGACTTGCTTGTAGGGATTGTTGTATTGCGGTCGATCAATTTAGTGAACACGCCACCCATTGTTTCGATACCCAATGATAAAGGTGTTACGTCCAACAATACGATGTCTTTAACGTCACCGGAGATGACTCCGCCTTGGATAGCAGCGCCCATTGCGACAACTTCATCCGGATTAACGGATTTGTTTGGCTCTTTGCCTGCTTCTTTGCGGACTGCTTCGATGACTGCAGGGATACGTGTTGAACCGCCGACAAGGATGATTTCATCGATTTCGGAAGTTGATAGACCTGCATCCTTCAATGCTTGGCGTACAGGACCTTTTGTACGTTCAACCAAGTCATAAGTGATTTCGTCAAATTTAGCGCGGGTAAGCGTCAATTCCAGGTGCAACGGACCTGCATCGCCGGCAGTGATGAACGGCAAGCTGATTTGTGTTGAAGTCACGCCAGAAAGATCTTTTTTGGCTTTTTCAGCAGCGTCTTTAAGACGTTGTTTCGCCATTTTGTCGTTTGAAAGGTCGATTCCGTTTTCTTTCTTGAATTCCGCAACCAAGTAGTCGATGATTTTGTTGTCGAAGTCATCTCCGCCTAATTTGTTGTCGCCGGCTGTACTCAATACATCGAATACGCCATCGCCCAATTCAAGGATGGAAACGTCGAATGTACCGCCGCCCAAGTCGAATACAAGGATTTTTTCTTCTTTGTCCGTTTTGTCCAAACCGTATGCCAAAGCTGCAGCAGTCGGCTCGTTGACGATACGCTCAACTTCCAGTCCGGCAATTTTACCAGCATCTTTAGTCGCTTGACGCTGTGCGTCATTGAAGTAAGCTGGGACTGTGATAACGGCTTTATCGACTTTTTCGCCTAAGTAGTCTTCTGCGTAGCCTTTCAGGTATTGAAGGATCATCGCTGAAACTTCTTGTGGTGTGTAGCTCTTGCCCTCCACTTCCACTTTGTAGCCCGCAACGCCCATGTGACGTTTGATCGAACTGATTGTGTTAGGGTTTGTTACTGCTTGGCGTTTTGCAACTTCGCCCACTTGGATTTCACCATTCTTGAAGGAAACGACAGATGGTGTCGTGCGATTTCCCTCTGGATTTGGGATGATTTTAGCTTCTCCGCCTTCTAATACTGCAACAGCTGAGTTTGTTGTACCTAAGTCAATACCGATAATTTTGCTCATGATGTTATTCCCCTCTATATGAAATTTTTATGTTTATCAATACAATTATTGTGACACAACGACCATTGCTGGTCTTAACACACGTTCCTTCAAAGCGTAGCCTTTTTGAAATACCGCTACGACTGTATCAGGCGCTTGCCCTTCGGCAGCCGGCAGTACTTGGATCGATTGATGGAAATTCGGATCGAAAGGCTGACCGATCGGATCGATCGAAGTGATGCCTTCTTTGGCGAAAGCATCAGTGAATAGATTCATGACCATTTCCAAACCTTTTTTCAGGTTCAATGATTTTTCATCTTCCACTTCAATTTCCAAAGCTCTTTCCAAACTGTCCATCACCGGCAACAATTCCTGCGCCAATGACTGGGAACGGTATTTCGCCGCATCCTGTCTTTCTTTCGCGTTGCGCTTCTGGATATTGGCAAGTTCAGCCTGCAGGCGCAACAAACGGTCTTCCGTTTCGGACAAGGTTGCTTTCAAGGTTTCAACCTCACTTGCTTCCGCAACCGTCTCTTGACTCTCGACAACCGTTGTATCAACGGTCGCTTGTTCCTGATCCACTAATTCTTCGTTATTGTCCACTTCAAAATCTCCTTTGTCGTGCTTATTTGTTCAGATCATTCAAGCTATCAGAAAGTTCGTAACGCATAAATTTCATGATACTGATCATTTTTTGATAAGGCATATTGGTTGGCCCCAGTAATGCGATCAGGCCCTTACCGTTGCCGGCCGTGTCATAGGTAGCCGTGATCAGGCTAAAATTATGCAACAGCTCATTGTCCAATTCCGTTCCGATCTTGACGCCGACGCCGTCGTTTGGGTTTGAAAAAAGCGCATGGATGTCCGGAGACCCATTCAGCATGCTTAAAATGGCCTTGACTTTGTTCTTGTCCATCGTCGCATCCAAATGGTTCAGAAGGTTCATGCTGCCGCCCACATGGAAGCGGTCATGCTCCAACTTCGCCACGATGTCATTGAAGATCGCCGTGAAATCGATTTTTGCATCGACGTACTTCCGGATAATCACCGGAATGTCCGTTTGCAGTTTGATGAATACTTCCTGCAGCGTGCGGCCTACAAGTTCCTGATTGAAGATGTTGACGATTTTTTCTATCTCAGTGGCCGAGAAGCCTGGCGAAACAGAAAAAATCTGATTTTCCACATGTCCTTTATCAGTCACCAAGATGGCCATCACATGTCCTTCATTGAGCGCGACCAATCGGAAACCCGTCAATCGGCTGTCCTTTGTTTCAGGACCGATCGCCAAAGCGGTATAATTCGTCAAAAACGACAACATTTCAGCTGATTTTTCGACGACCTGCTGGACTTCCCGGTAAGGATTCTGAAAACCATGCTTGATCGTCTGTTTGACATCGTCAGCGACTTCTTCGCTTTCTTTGCCCATTAGTTGGTCGACATAGTAACGGTAGCCTTGGATGGAAGGTATCCTGCCGGATGAAGAATGCATCTTTTCCAGGAACCCCAGTTCTTCGATCCGCATCATTTCGTTGCGGATCGTGGCGGAACTTAGAGACAAAGCAGATTCCTTCAGAAGCGTCTTCGATCCGATAGGCTCCTCGAATTCGATGTAATGCCTGACAATTAAATCCAAAACTAGCAACTGTCTTTCTGTTAACAAGATTTTCACCTCACTTTAGCACTTGACCTTAATGAGTGCTAACCATAAATAAATTTATCATGGGTAACAGGCTTTGTCAACGGAATACAATCATTTTCCATAAGATTATGGGCACGCCAAAGGCAATTAACGGATTCACATCAAGAAAGAACGGAATACTTCGTTGCCTAGGAAAACGCCTCTTTGGGTCAAACGGATCCTGTCGCCATCGACCAGCAGCAGGCCGTCCGCGACCAAATCCGCGATGACGGCAGCATACTGGTCCAACAGCGGGGTCTGGAATTTCTCGGCAAAATGTTTTTGGCTGACGCCCACCATCGTGCGCAGACCCAGAATCATTTCTTCTTCCATCTGTTCATTTTTTGATAACCTCTGCTCACGGATGATCGGCAGACTGTTCTCGCGCAATGGCGCCAGATACTGCTGGATCGGTCCATGATTGTGGTAGCGGATCCCATCGATATAGCCGTGCGCTCCGGCTCCGAAACCAAAATAGGACTCATTTTTCCAATAGGTGAGATTGTGCTGGGATTCGTAGCCCGGCAACGCAAAGTTGGAGATTTCGTATTGATTCCTGCCGTTTTTTGACATCGTCTCGATAGCCAGTGCATACATATCGGCTTCCGTGTCCTCTGAAGGCAACGGCAATTTCCCTTGACGCATCAAGTTATAAAACACCGTCTTGTTCTCAAGGATCAAGGCATAGATCGAGTAATGCGGCAAATCCAATTCCAGAGCTTTTTTCAGACTGTCTTCAAAATCAGCCATCGTTTGGTTCGGAAGGCGGAAGATCAGATCGATGGTCATGTTTTCGAATCCGGCTCTGCGGGCATCAGCCACGGAAGTGTATACCTGCTCGGCTGTGTGGATGCGGCCGATTTTTTTCAGGATGTCGTTATTAAAGGATTGCACCCCCATGCTCAAACGGTTGACCCCATAATCACGCATGATCTTCAGCTTCTCGAACGAAATACTTTCCGGATTGGCTTCCATCGTGAACTCGGCTCCCTTCGGCAAGGAGTAGGTGCTACGGATGCCGTTCAACAACTTCTCCAACTGGCGCTCATTCAGCGTCGTCGGTGTGCCGCCGCCGATATAGAAAGTGCTGATCTCTTCTTGAGGGTGCAACTGCTTCGACAACTGCATTTCCTTTACCAAAGCATCAACGTATTCATCGACCGGCTGGCCTTCCAGGAACACTTTATTGAAGTCGCAATAGAAACAGATGTGTTCGCAGAAAGGGATATGCAAATAAGCCGCTGCCATTTAGAGGGTCACCTCATCCAAGGGGTGATCCTTAAAATAGGCGATCGTATCCGCTTCATCACTTTTAAGCTGCGCGATCAGTTGGTCGACGCCCGAAAATTTGATTTCGCTGCGGATAAAATGGTGCCATCTGACGGTTACATCCTCGCCGTAGATCATTTTATCGAAGTCCAATATGTACACTTCCACGGTTTTGTCGCGGTCAGCTTCAAACGTGATATTGTGCCCTATCGAAGCCGTGCCGCGGTACCAAGTTCCGCTCACTCTGATGCTCACGATATAAACGCCATTCCTTGGCAAGCGTGTGTGTTTTTCGGTCTGGATATTGGCAGTCGGGAAACCCAATAACCTGCCGCGCGCATCGCCATGGATGACGGTGCCGTCGATCTGATAGACATAACCTAAATACGCATTCGCTTTCTCCATATCCCCTTCGGCTAACGCTTCCCGGATATGCGTGGAGCTGATTTTTTCGGCTTCGTTCTTCAATTCGGCAACTTCGATGACTTCGAAGCGGTCTTTTGCATAGTTCACCAATTGCTTCATATCAGCAATTTCTCTTGGCCCATAGGTGTAATCGAAACCGGCGACGACTGCGGCAGCATGCAAGCCGCAAATGTATTGGTCGACAAATTCCTGCGGTCTTAATGAAGCAAAGGCAGATGTAAAAGAGATGACGAAAAAATAATCAACGCCCAGGCTCTCCAATATTTCAGCTTTGCGGTTGACGGTCGACAAATACTGCATCGTTTCCGGGTTCATCTTCTGGAACACGATGCTAGGGTGATGATTGAAGCTCATGACGGCAATTTTGAGGTTCTTCTTTTCGGCAACTTCCTTTGCCCTTTTGATCACTTCTTGATGTCCTCGATGGACGCCATCAAAGTATCCCAACGCCAACACGACTTGCTCGTCCGGTATCATTTTTTGGTCATAGGGATGATGTATATGCATTATTTCCATTGCGTAAGCAACTCCTTGCTATTTAAGATAGGAACATTTTTCTGGGTTTGATGAAACCGGCTTTGGTCGGATGCGGTTCGTACATCGCCACGATTTTGCCCTGATAGGTGAATAAGACAGGTGCGTCAATTGTTGCGAAAGGTCCCTCTTTCGGAAAAACCGCACCATTTTTCACCTTATCCCACAGCTCATCATCAAGCGCAATCTGCCGATACGTTTCGAATACCGAGTCGATCGGTTTCAGATGCGCGTCAATTTCGTCGTTCACCATTGCTTCAGCAACTTGCTGCAGCGTCAGGCAATCATCCTTCGTGAAGGACCCGCTCATCGTGCGGGTCAGGCTTGACATGTATGCCGGGTAGCCCAAGGATGCGCCCAGATCGACGGCCAAAGTCCGCACATAGGTCCCTTTTCCGCAAGTGACCCGGAAGCGCCAAGACATCGTTTGGTCTTCGGCATGATAGACAGGTTCTGAAATCCGATCAAAACTCATGACCTGGATGTTTCTTTGCGGCCTTTCGACGGTCAACCCTTTGCGGGCGTATTCGTACAGCCTTTTTCCGTTCACCTTGACCGCGGAATACATCGGCGGAACTTGGATGCTTTCGCCAACCATGGCTTCCATCGCTGCATCGATTTCAGCCAAAGACAGAGCTTGATCGACCGGTGTCTTTGCGATCGTTTCGCCTTGGCTGTCCTCAGTCGTCGTGGCGACGCCGATAGTGATTTCCCCTTCATAAGCTTTATCCGTGTCCGTCAAAAACTCGACGACTTTTGTGGCTTTCCCGATGCAGATCGGCAAAACGCCATCAACTTCCGGATCCAAAGTTCCGGTATGCCCGACTTTTTTAGTTTTCAGTATTTTTCTCAGTTTGAATACGCAGTCGTGACTTGTCATGCCGCGCTCTTTCCATAAAGGTAATATTCCGTCCATATGTCTGTAACCTACTTTCTTCTACAACTAACCTATTATAGCATAATCTATTGTACACATAAAAACATCCACAATGGAAGAATATGCTTACGATGATAACGATAATTGCGTTACTTTTTTTGTGAAATCTGCTATGCTTAAGGAAATACGACTGTACTTAAGGAGAATCATCATGCCAAACTTCAAAATTGTGACCGATTCCACAACGGAATTGTCCGCAGAAGAAATTGACAGATATGGAATCACCGTAATCCCGCTTTCATCCATGATCGATAACGTGCTGTATTACGACGGCGTCACCATAACCAAACCCGAGTTTCTTGAAAAAATGATGAACAGCAAGGAGTTGCCAAAATCATCCCAACCAGCCATGGGCACATTTTTGGATAAATACAACGAATTGACAGCAGATGGCAGCGAGGTTTTGTCCATCCATGTAACCGAAACGCTGAGCGGAACCGTGAATTCTGCTCACCAGGCGGCTAAACTAGCCCATGGTAAAGTCACCGTCATCGATTCGAAATTTTGCGCAAGAGCTACCGCCTTCCAAGTGTTGGAAGCAGCGAAATGTGCCGCTGAAGGATTGACAGTGGCGGAAGCATTGCCTCGGGTCACCGCAGTTAAAGACCGCACCCTGCTTTACATCTCCATCGTCAACCTGGAAAACATGGTCAAGGGCGGACGCATCGGAAAAACGATGGGCCGCATCACAACGCTGCTGAACATCAAAGCGAACCTGAAAATGATCGACGGCGCATTGACTACCGATATCAAAGGCCGCGGCACGAAAGCGATCGTCAAGCGCTACGAAGAAATTATCGAAGAGCTGAAGCAGAAATACTTGGATGTTGAAGCGATCGGCATCACGCATGACGGTTTGTCGGAGTATTCGAACCAAATCATCGGCATGCTGAAGGCTGCCTTCCCCAACGCCCGGATGCACACATCCTACGCCAGCGCCAGCGTCATGACCCACGCCGGCCCCGAAGCCGTATCCTTCCAATTCCTGATGAAAAGTAATTAAAAGCGGAACGGGTTCGTTCAGCTACGCAAAAAATGCCGCTATCTCCCGAATCGGAATAGCGGCATTTTTTATTTTCATAGATATAAGAAGTAGGATGTTATTCCTGTTAAAACAGTTCCTAAAGTGAAAACTACCTTGAAACTCAGGTGTTTCGTTTTATGGCGGAAGTGATGCATCCCAAGCAGTCCACCCAGGCCGCCACCGAAAAAGCCGAGCAGGAGCAGATTGCGTTCCGGTATGCGCCAAGCTTTTTGCCGCGCTTTCTTTTTATCGATGCCCATCAAAATGAAAAGCACGAGGTTCGCCAGGATGAAATATACGAGCACTGGATTTCTCATTGCTTTCCGGATCCTTGGCTTTGTCTGATGATTTCCACGATGACAGCAACGGCCTTTTCCATTGATTGGACGGACACAAATTCATAGCGCCCGTGGAAATTTTCTCCCCCGGCAAAGATATTCGGAGTGGGAAGACCCATGAAGGACAACTTGGAGCCGTCCGTCCCGCCGCGGATCGGTTCGATGATCGGGGTGATCCCCAAAGACTTCATCGCTGCTTCAGCCAGATCGACTGGACGCATATCCTCCTTCAGCACTTCCCCCATGTTGTAGTATTGATCGTGCATTTCGATAGCGATGCGCTCTTCAGACAATTCCTTGTTCATGCGCTCCGCAAGGGCAAGCATGGTCATTTTCCTGTTCTCAAAAAGGGCCTTGTCATGGTCCCTGATGATGTAGGTCATCTTGCTTTCTTCTACATTTCCTTCGATTCCCAAAAGATGATAAAAGCCTTCGCGTTTTTCGGTTTGTTCAGGGACTTCATTTTGCGGCAAAGCGCTGTCGTAAGCGATGGCCAATTTGATCGCATTCACCATCGTGTCTTTGGCAGTGCCTGGATGCACATTTTTTCCGTGGATCGTTACGATCGCTTGCGCGGCATTGAAGCTTTCAAATTCAAGTTCTCCCAAGGGGCCGCCATCCATCGTATAGGCAAAGTCGCAGCCGAAACCGGCCACATCAAAAAGATCCGCACCACGTCCGATTTCTTCATCCGGTCCGAAAGCGACTTTGATGTCCCCGTGTTCGATGTCGTCAGCTGCTTTTATCGTTTCCAATGCTGTGATGATTTCGGCGATGCCGGCTTTGTCGTCCGCACCCAACAACGTTTTTCCGTCGGTAGTGATCAACGTCTGACCGATGTAGTTCTTCAGAGAAGGGAAATCCTTCGGTGATAGGATCAGCTGTGCTTCCGCATCCAAAATCAGATCGTTGCCCGCATAGTCGTCCCAAATAAGCGGATTTACATGTGCCGCCTCAAAATCTGCTGTATCCATGTGGGCGATGAACCCGATTGCAGGGAACTCCTTCTGGGAGTTGCGCGGCAAAAGTGCCGTCACGAAGCCATTAGCTGCATTGTATTGGATATCCGAAAGTCCGATGGCTTCCAGTTCCGGCATCAAAACAGTTTTGGCAAAATCCACCTGGTTTTGGGTAGATGGCACAGTCAGACTTTTTTCATCCGATCTTGTCTCGAATTTAATATATTTCAAAAAGCGGTCCACTAATTTATCTTGCATGTATTGACATCCTCTCACAATTGACTGTCGAAAATGAAGGGGTCCGTGTTGATTTCGGAAGCGATGACTTCCAGATCCCAAGCATTTTCTTTTTTCCATTCATTGAATAATTCCAACAATTTCGGTTTGCAGATCTGTTCGATGTGATGGCCCGGATCGATGACGGTCAGTCCATCAGCCTGCATATCGTGTGCGGTGTGATAGTAAACATCGCCAGTGATGTAGACATCAGCACCTTTTTTGATGGCTTTCCGATAATACTTACCGGCATCCCCGCCGCAGATGGCAACGCGGGTGATCGTCTGATCCAAATCGGCTGCGATGAAGCGCATGCCTTCGACCTGGAAAACATCCTTCGCATACTGGATAAAGGAACGCAACGACATCGGCAACGCTAAATTGCCGACCCTTCCCAGACCATATTCGCGCTGGAAATTATTGATCGTGTAGATTTCGTAGATGGGTTCTTCGTATGGGTGCGATTCATACAGCGCCTCCAATACTTCCGCCAAATATTTGTCTTCTACGATCATCTCAATTTTCTTTTCTTGCACCGCTTCGGGTTCATTGATGTGGCCGATAGCGGGTTTCGCGCCTTCGAGCGGCGTGAAGCGTCCTACTCCTTGCGCTTCGTAGGAACAGTGGCTATATTCATCGGAAATGTTCCCCGCGCCAGCATCGGTCATAGCCACACGGACACGATTGCATTCCGCATTCGGCACGCAGACGGATATTTTTTTCACGGGCACGCGCTTCGTTACGTCCATGATTTCGACATCCAACAGCCCCAATGCCTCAGAAAGCCAATCGTTCATCCCGTTGTTTGCATTGTCCAGATTCGTATGGGCCGCATAGACGCTGATGTCATGTTTCAGCAGATCGACGTACATCTTTGTTTGCTTGTCTGAAACGTCCAGATTTTTTAACGGTCTGTAGATCGGCGGATGATGGGAGAAGATGAAGTCGACTTGCTTCTCGATGGCCTCCTGAACGACTTCGGGACGGACATCAAGCGTCACCATAATACGGCGGACCGGACGGCTCAAGTCCCCCAAATGGAGCCCCACCGGATCCCCCTCCTCTGCCAGCCAAGTCGGAACATGCGATTCGAATAACTCGATGAATTCATAACCAGTTATGCTTTTCATGATTTCAGCACCTCTTTAATTTCATTGACTTTATTGATCACTTGCTGTTCTTTATCGTTCAGGTCATTGCTTGCTTTTTGCATGCTGTCCAATATGTATTGGCATTTGTCGATTTCGGACAACCATTTTTTGCGGAACGTTTCATTTTTATTCTGAAGCAAGAAACGGCCGAAGGTGTATTCCAGATCAGAATAGTTTTCTGGCGTCTCTGCATTTTCGGCAACGATGATTTCATAAATCTTTCCGTTTTCTTCCAATATCGTTTCGTCGATGATTTTGTACTGGTGGGCAATCAGCCATTCACGCAGTTTCTTTTCTCCATTATTGGGCTGAAGGATCAACCGTTCCACACCGACCAATTTATCTTTCAATCTGCCTTTTCCCAGAATTTTGGAAATCAAGTCCCCACCCATCCCGCAGATGGTGACGACGTCTATATGATCCGTCGACTCTATCACATCCATGCCATCACCAAGTCTGGCGCTGACGCGATCGCCTACTCCTGATGTTCTGATCTGTTCCGCTGCCGATTCGAAGGGGCCTTTCACAACTTCCCCTGCCAATGCGAAACTGACAACTTCACGCGCTGCCAAAACACAAGGCAGGTAAGCGTGATCCGAGCCGATATCGGCCAGTCTGGCATTTTCCGGCACAAAACCTGCAACCGTCTCGAGTCTTACGGATAATTGTTGATTATTCAACATCATCCCTCCATTTCCATTTTTGCTGATAGTACTATTTTAGCATAATTCCAATTCATATATCCCATTAATCCGTATATCATTCAGAAAATGGCATAAGAAAAACCCGAGTGCAATACCTCGGGTTAGTGCGCTTATTACTCAAGAAAATCTTTCAATTGTTTCGAGCGGCTCGGGTGACGCAGTTTGCGCAACGCTTTCGCTTCGATTTGACGGATCCGCTCGCGGGTGACGCCGAATACTTTCCCCACTTGCTCCAAAGTCCGCACATTGCCGTCATCAAGGCCGAAACGCAGACGCAAGACGTTTTCCTCACGGTCTGTCAAAGTGTCCAACACTTCCTCAAGTTGTTCCTTCAGAAGCGTTTGGGCAGTATGGTCAGCCGGACTCAGGACTTCCTGATCTTCGATGAAATCGCCTAAATGGGAATCATCTTCTTCTCCTATAGGGGTTTCCAAGGAAACGGGCTCTTGGGCGATTTTCAGGATTTCTCTGACTTTTTCAGTCGGAAGGTCCATTTCGGCACCGATTTCTTCCGGTGTCGGTTCGCGCCCTAGATCCTGCAGCAATTGCCGTTGGATACGGACCAATTTATTGATTGTTTCAACCATATGCACAGGGATACGGATTGTTCTGGCTTGGTCGGCGATGGCACGGGTGATGGCTTGACGGATCCACCAAGTTGCGTAGGTGGAAAATTTGAACCCTTTGGTGTGGTCGAATTTTTCGACAGCTTTCATCAGACCCATGTTCCCTTCCTGGATCAGATCCAAGAATTGCATCCCACGTCCCACATAACGTTTTGCGATGGAAACGACCAGACGCAAGTTGGCTTCAGCCAATTGTTGTTTCGCTTCCTGATCGCCTTCTTTGATGCGGAGAGCCAAATTGACTTCTTCCTCTGCGTTCAACAAAGGCACACGGCCGATTTCCTTCAGGTACATGCGGACCGGGTCATTGATTTTCACTCCGGGAGGCACAGCCATTGGGTCTTCTTCTTCATCCTTTTTGGCTGCTGCTGGTTTTTCAGGCTTCACTGTTTCTTTGGCAAGTTGACGGGCAGTCGGACCGCCGTCTGCGTCTACCACACTGACACCGCCGTCTTCCATTTTTTGTATCAGCTTATCCATTGCATCCGCGTCCAATTGGAAAGGGGTAGCTATCTTATCGGCCAATTCGTCGTAGAAGACGGACCCCAATAATTTGTGCTCTGCGATCAGCTTTTTGGTTACCTGTTCTAACATGAAACCTTGATCATTTTTTTCGATTGCCATAAAATGATTCCTCCATTCGATGCGGGCTATTTCTTTGTTGCTTTTAATTCTTTTGAGAGCGAAACGATTTCCAACATGATTGTCTTCAGACGCTCATTGTCATTTTTCTTGCGGGCTTCCTTCATTTCTGCCTGTTTCTTGGTCAGTTGGTCCTGAAGGGAGGACTTGTCCCGGATGATATGGACGAGATCCTGAATTTCCTGATAGGTGACTTCCGAATCCAATTGAAACCATTCAATCTCCGTAATCACATTTTGAAGAGCTTGATTGTTGATGCGGTCCAAAAATTGGTCGATATTCCCGACCAACCCAGTCTGCCTGAAAAACTCTTCATACAAAATGTAGATCGTCTGATAGTCATCATGGATGAAATTGAAGTCTGCGTCAATCTCATTCAGATACGACCAGACTTCCTCGAAATGAAACAGACGGTAAAGCAGTTGCTTTTCACTTTGCTCAGCTTGGGTCACTTTGCGTTTGTTCATGTTTGGATACACTGCATGAGGGGCGGCCTCATGCGGCGCGGTTCTCCTGACCGGCTCGCGTTCAGGTCGCTGCTGCAATACCTCTTGCTGATACCCCTTCAATTGCCTCTGCAGGATATCTACCGGAATACTGAATTCATCCGCGATGTCCTTCATGTAAAGCTCTCTTTCGACCAAAGAATCCAAGGGAGCCAATGCCTTAAGCATGGTTTCGATATAAGTGATGCGATTTTTTTCGGAATCCAGGTTCAGATTCATCTTGAGATAGCGGGAATAGAACTGAATGACCGTTTCTCGGTTGTTTTTCAGGGCCTTGACGAATGCCTCCGGACCCTTCTGCTGGATGTACTCATCCGGATCCATACCTGCTTCCAGCGGGAAAATTGAGATGTCGAAGTGCTTGTTGCGTTCCAATATTTCTATGGCGCGCTTAGTCGCTTCGACCCCGGGACGATCGCCGTCATAGGCTATGACTATTTTATCGGCCGTCTTCGTCAATATCCGGTTCTGTTCATCCGTCAGGCTGGTCCCCATCGAGGCGACGCCATTTTTCACCCCCGCTTGCCAAGCGGAAATGACATCCATGTAGCCTTCGAAAAGGATCACTTCTGAATGTCTCCGGATTTCACTGCGGGCTTTATCGAAGTTGAAAAGGAAATCACGCTTGTTGAACAATAGCGTTTCGGGGCTGTTCAGGTATTTCGCTTCATGGTAACCCGTGTCATCTGCTGGGGTAGCCTGCAGAATTCGGCCGGAAAAAGCCACAGTCTTTCCTTTAGCGTTCCGCAAAGGGAAAATGATCCGGGCGGAGAACCGATCGAAAAGTTCGTTTTGACCTTGCCTATCCGTGAAAATACCACTTTCCTGAAGGAGTCCTTCATCGAATGCCTTCGCTTTCAGCATTTGAAAGAGCGCCGTCCGATTGGATGGAGAAAAACCTATTTGATATTCTTTTAGTGTCTCCGGCGTGAAGCCGCGTTGGATCATGTAATCCAGCGCAGCTTGCCCCGTAACGGTATTCATGAGGACCTGATGGTAAAAAGCCGCTGCTTCCTCATGGATTTGGATCAGTTTTTCTTTCTTTGACTGCAGCGGATTTTCCTGCGCATGGTTTTCGTAAGAGAAATCCAACTCAATGTTGCTCAATTCGGCTGTCTTAATGACTGCCTCAACGAACGAAATACCCTCGACATCCATCAAAAAAGTAAAAACATTCCCTCCTCTTCCGCAGCTGAAACAGTGGAAAATCTGTTTTTCTTCTGCTACAGAAAAAGAGGGGGTCTTCTCGTCATGAAACGGGCAAAAGCCAAAATGATTCTTGCCTCTTTTTTTTAGTTGTACATATTGGCTGACGACATCAACAATATTAGTTTCGGTTCTGATCTGCGCTAATTTTTCTTCTGAAATACGTTCTGCCAAATGTCTCCCACCTTGAAGAAATATTTTCATTTTATAAAAACGCGCATAAAGATGCAAATTAGATTTTACCACATCTGCGCAACACATGCAACTATTTCCTCAGACAGTCATCAAAACAGACCGCTCTGCTGTTCTCCTTTCAGATTCGGTACTTTCACAAAGAACAGCAGTATGCCTCCGATCACGAACAGGATGATCAGGGCAAAAACCCCATCCAACGAGTTTCCGGTCAGCTGCGAGATGAGTCCGACAAGCAGCGGACCGACGACAGCCGCAAATTTCCCGAAGATGTTGTAGAATCCGAAGAATTCGTTCGCTTGCTCTTTCGGAATCAGCTGGCCGAACAAGGATCGGCTCAACGCCTGCACGCCTCCTTGGGCTGTACCGACCAGCAGGGCCAAAATAATGAATGTCAGCAATGAGTCCAACTGCAAAGCATAGATGCAGATAAAAATATAAGTTACAATACCCACAAATATCATGTTCTTGTTGCCGAAGCGTCTGGACGCACGGCCGTACAGGATGGAGAACGGGAATGCCAAGAATTGGACAATCAGCATGACAACGATCAGGTCATTCGAGGAGAGACCGATATCCGACCCGATAGCAGTCGCCATTTTGAAGATGGTCCCAACTCCGTCGATATAGAAGAAATAGGCCAACAAAAACAAAAAGGCTTGTCTGTATTCCTTGATGTTCTTCAGCGTTTCCCATAATCTGATGAAGCTCTTGCGCATCACGCGCGGTTCTTTTTCGATGTAATAGTTCTGTTTGACATTCTTCCAATAAGGGATGGTGAATACGAACCACCAAATCGCAGTAAGGATGAAGCCGCCTTTCACAATGCCGCTCGTGCTCACTGGCAAAATGCCGGTCAGTTGGAAAAAAATAAAGATGACGAACGGGATGGAACTGCCGATATACCCCCAGCCGAATCCGGCCGAGGAAATGCGGTCCATCCGTTCATCGGTCGTCACGTCCATCAAGGAGCCGTCATAGAAGATATTCGCTCCGGAAAAACCGACTACTGACAACATATAAAGTCCCAACAGAAACAGCCAATTTGCAGCAGGCACAAAGACGAACCCGATCGTTGCGAAAATACCGGCCAATGTAAAGCCCGTAAACAGCGGGTTGCGGAAACCTTTGTAATCCGCGACAGCTCCCAGCACTGGCGCAAGCAGCGACACAACCAGCGTAGCTGCAGCATTCGCATAGCCCCAATACGCTGTCGAATCAGCATCCGCCAATCCGCCACTTTCCGCAATCGACTTGAAATACAAAGGGAATACCGCCGTTGTGATCATGATGGAGTATGCCGAATTCGCCCAATCCTGCATAATCCAACTTTTCTCTTCAGTCGTGTAACGGTTTAGTTTATTTTCAGTTCCCATATTACCCTCCCCTGTCCTATTCTGTTTGACGACAAGCACCTTGTCTAACCCATCATAACGAATGAACAAAGAATGGGCAACATCCAATAGTAGGATATTGCCCATTGTTTTTCTCTTGTTTATCTCTATTCCTGTGCCGCTTCATCATACTCAGCCAATATTCCCTCAATAAAGGTCCAGGCTTTTTCAAATCCCTCACCGGTCTCCTTTGAGAACATGATCAAGGACTCATCACTTGGAAGATTCAAAGCTTTCTTGATGCGGTAGAAATGTTGATTCCATTTCCCCCGCGGTATTTTATCGCATTTGGTCGCGATGACCGAATAAGGAAGATTGTAATATTCAATGAAATCCTTCATTTGAATATCGTCTTCGGTAGGCTCGTGACGAAAATCGACAATCAAAAAGACATGTCGCAACGTATCCCTTTGTGTAAAGTACGTCTCCAACATTTGGCCCCATTTCGCCCGTTCCGTTTTCGAAACTTTCGCATAGCCGTAACCCGGAACATCCACAAAATAAAATGAATTATTGATCAAGTAGAAGTTCAAAGTCTGGGTCTTCCCCGGTTTGCTTGATGTCCGTGCCAACGCTTTGCGATTGATCAGTTTATTGATGAACGATGACTTGCCCACATTGGACCGTCCCGCCAAGGCGATTTCAGCAAAGCCGGTGGTTGGATATTGTTTGGGATCGACCGCGCTCATTACGATTTCCGCATCTTTTACGTGCATTTATTTCCACTCCTTTTCAAAGCCGTCCGTAATTGAAACGACCGTTAAAACTATTTCTGCAACCATCTGCCATGATTATGCGAAAAAATCCGGAAATCAGATTGGAAATTGTCTGATTCGCCGGACTTCAAACGCAAGCTCATGTTTAGTTGATCTGTTTGTCGTCTTCATCGAACAGCAACGGCGAACCGATGCCATTGACTGTATTGTCCGTAATGACGCACTTCACGATTTCATCTCTGCTTGGGATATCAAACATGATGTCCAGCATGATGTTTTCGATGATGGAGCGCAATCCACGGGCACCTGTGTTTCTTTCCAGTGCCTTTTTGGCGATGGAACGCAATGCGTCATCTTCGAATACCAATTCGACGCCATCCAACTCAAGTAATTTTTTGTATTGTTTTACCAAGGCATTTTTTGGTTGTGTCAGAATATGAACCAAATCGTCTTCTGTCAGCTTTTCCAACGCAGCCATTATCGGCAAACGACCGATGAATTCCGGGATCAACCCGAATTTCAACAAATCTTCCGGTATGATCTGCTGCATGATGCTCTTGTCTTCCAAATGTTTGGCTTGCGGAGAGCCGAAGCCGATGACTTTTTCGCCAAGACGCTCTTTAACGATCGTTTCGATGCCGTCAAAGGCACCGCCAACGATGAACAAAATGTTCGTCGTGTCGATTTGGATGAACTCTTGCTGCGGGTGTTTTCTGCCGCCTTGCGGTGGAACGTTCGCAACAGTGCCTTCCAAAATTTTAAGAAGCGCCTGTTGAACCCCTTCACCACTCACGTCTCTCGTAATCGATACATTTTCACCTTTGCGGGCGATCTTGTCGATCTCGTCGATGTAGATGATTCCCCGTTCAGCCCGCTCGACATCGAACTCGGCAGCCTGAAGCAACTTCAAGAGGATATTTTCAACGTCTTCACCAACATAGCCGGCCTCCGTCAAACTTGTCGCATCTGCAATGGCAAATGGGACATCCAGGATACGCGCCAATGTTTGGCCAAGGAAGGTTTTACCCGAACCAGTCGGGCCTATCAAACAAATATTACTTTTTTGTAACTCTACATTATCGTCTTCTGACATCATGCTCATTTGGCCGATACGCTTGTAGTGATTATAGACCGCTACAGACAGCGTCCGTTTGGCTTTTTCTTGACCAATCACATACTCGCTCAAAATCTTTTGGATTTCCTGCGGTTTTGGTACCTCGGTGAATACCGCTTCGCTTGGTGCATAGATTTCTTCTTCGATTATCTCTTTGCATAAATCTACACACTCATTACAAATATATACATCCGGCCCCGCAATGATCTTTTTCACTTGGTCCTGAGATTTTCCGCAGAATGAACAATGTATTGTCCCGATACTTTCATCATGGAACACAATCATTCTCCTCCCTATATACTTACTTTCCGATCCAGCAGCACTTGCCGGGATCCGTCGACTGCTTTGTCGCGGTGCCCCTGACCGCTTACGAACGGTTTACATCTTAACACAGAAAGGAAAAATTGAAAAAGAATATGATCCGTTTAACTAGTGGGGTTACAGTCCGAATATATCCCTGAGTATAAACAGATGGGACACTGACTATGGAAGACAATGTCCCTATCTCTGTATTCTGTTTCAAGTTTTCTTATGCTTCGATTGCTGAATCAGTGATGATGCTCATCGCTTTTTTCATTTGGATATCGTTGGTCAACATATCAGGGCTGACCAATCCACGGACACGGTCCGCATCCATGTTGTATTGTTTTGCTAGTTCTTCGATTTCTGCAGCAATTTCTTCTTCAGAAACGACGATGTTTTCATCTTTGATGATTTGTTCCAATACTAGTGATGTTTTCGTGCGTTCATCAGCATCAGCTTCCATTTGGACGTGCAAGTCTTTTTCTGTAGTACCTGTGATTTGGTAGTACAATTCAGGAGAGATTCCTTGACGTTGCATATCATTCAGGAAAAGATCCATTTGACGGTGCACTTCATCGTGAACCATTACGTGCGGCAATTCAACGATTTCAGCATTGGCAACTGCTTGTCTCAAAGCTAGGTCCTGAACAGCTTCGTCAGCTGCAGCCGTTTTGCTTTCTTCCAATTCCTTGCGGATTTTAGCTTTCAATTCGTCCAATGACGCTACTTCTTCGTCGACGTCTTTTGCGAATTCGTCATCCAAAGCAGGTAATTGTTTTGTTTTGATTTCGTGTACAATCACTTTAAACGTAGCTTCTTTACCTTTAAGATCTTCAGCTTGATAATCTTCAGGGAAAGTCACGACAACGTCTTTTTCTTCTCCAGCTTTAACGCCGACCAATTGTTCTTCGAAACCTGGGATGAATTGATTAGATCCCAATTCTAAAGAATGGTTTTGATCTTTGCCGCCTTCAAAAGCCACACCGTCAACGAATCCTTCGTAGTCGATTACAGCTGTGTCGCCAAGTTCTGCGCCTTCTTCTTTAAGGACCAATTCAGCTTGACGCTCTTGTTTTTCCTTCAAGTTGTTTTCTACATCCTCATCTGTAACGATGCGGTCTTGTTTTTCAACTGTAAGATTTTTGTATTCTCCAAGCTTCACTTCAGGTTTCACTGTAACTTCAGCAGCGATTACCCAAGGTTGGCCTTTTTCCATGCTCTTGATGTCAATTTTTGGTTGAGAAACAGGATCCAATCCAGCTTCTTCGATTGCTTGTGAATAAGCATCAGGCAAAGCGCCATTCAATGCATCTTCGAATAAAGACTCTTCACCATAGATATTGTTGAAGACGTGACGAGGAACTTTACCCTTACGGAATCCAGGAACGGAAACGTTCTTTTTCACTTTGTTGAAGACCTTATCCATTTCTTGTTTGATGATTTCTTCTGAAATTTCAAATGTTAAGACACCATCGTTAGTGCCTGTTTTTTCCCAGTTTGCAGTCATTTACTTTCCTCCAAAAATCTTGATTTTATTGCAATTAATTTGATATTGCACACTCTCCAATACTACACTAGAAAATCGGCGTTGTAAACAAAAAGTGCTTAATTATTCCGTATTCGTGCAAAAAATGTGCCCGCTATCAAAGCTTTGGCCCTCGATTTTAATGCTTTCTTAGATTTCTTTCACCATGTGTTTTTGGTATAATCATTCAATGGGGGTGATCGTCAGTGGCCGTAAATTATCCGAACGGCAAAAAGTTCCATGCCGAGTCGCATATACCGAAAACTGCAAAGAGGAAAGACTTCGTATACAGCAACCGGGGAATGACGCTTGAAGAAGAAATCAACAGCAGCAATGAGCATTACCTTTCATCAGGGAAAGCCGTCATCCACAAAAAACCGACGCCTATCCAAGTCGTCAAAGTGGATTACCCCAAAAGAAGCGCAGCCGTCATAAAAGAAGCCTATTATCGGCAATCCTCCACTACCGACTACAATGGCGTCTATAAAGGGCTATACCTGGACTTTGAGGCCAAAGAAACAAAAAATAAGACAGCCATACCTTTGAGCAACTTCCACGAGCACCAGATCGTCCACATGAAAAGGTGCATCCAACAGCAGGGGGTCACGTTCGTACTGATTCGGTTTTCCTGCTTTAACCGCGTTTTTTTACTGGACAGTTCCTATCTGATTGACTTTTGGGAGAATACATTGAATAATGGCCGTAAATCGATTCCATTGGCTTTTATTGAAGACAACGGGATTGAAGTAGCATACGGATTCAATCCTCGACTGGATTATCTGGATGCAGTGGATAAAATGCTTGAACGCACAATCAAATAATTAAGAGGTGAACCACATGCCGAATGAAGGCAATAATACACGATCACGCGCAAACAACAGGAAGAAGAACGGAACAACGCAGGGCCCACGCAAAACGGCCGTGAAAGCGAAAAAGAAAACGAAGGCTAAGAAAACCGGGATGCCGCTCTGGAAGAAAATTTTCTTCGGTGTTTTGGCCTTGGGGATTATCGGACTCGCTTCCGGAGCAGGTCTCTTCTTCTACTATGTTTCTTCCGCTCCCGAACTGACCGAAGAGAAGTTGGTCGGAACGGTGGCATCGACCATTTTGGACGCGGACGGAAACGAAATCAAGGAAATCGGCGGAAACGATCAGAACCGGACTTTGATCACCGCTGAAGAAATCCCGCAAGTCTTGAAGGACGCCATCGTATCGATAGAGGATCAGCGTTTCTACGATCATAATGGCGTCGATCCGATCCGGATCATCGGCGCCCTGTTCGCGAACCTCCAGCAAGGCGGCATCTCGCAAGGCGGCAGCACCATCACCCAGCAATTGATAAAATTATCCTATTTTTCGACCAGTTCCGAAGACCAGACATTGGAACGTAAGGCGCAGGAAGCCTGGATGTCCATGCAGCTGGAACGCGAATATACGAAAGACGAGATTTTGGCATTCTACATCAACAAAGTCTACATGTCCAACAACGTCTACGGCATGGGTACAGCCGCTGAATACTTTTTCGGCAAATCCATCACCGATGTGACGCTCGCCGAAGCAGCCACTTTGGCGGGCATGCCGCAAGCCCCTTCCCTGTATGACCCGATCAACAATCCAACGGACACGCAAGCCAGACGCGACCTTGTTCTGGATATGATGGTCGAGAACGAAAAAATCACAGCCGAAGCAAGCGCTGAAGCTAAGACGGTCCAAATAGAAGGCAGCATCATCGATCACACCGGCGATGTCAACACATCACTGGTGATTGACCCTTATATCCAACTCGTCATCGATGAAGTCACGGAGAAAACCGGCTTGGACGTCTACGAAGGCGGACTGACGATTACGACCAACATCGATATGGATGCGCAGCAACATCTGTACGATATCGTGAATACCTACGACTATATCGATTTCCCTGACGATCTGCTGCAGACCGGCGTTTCCATGGTCGATGTCAACACCGGCGCCATCCAAGCGGTCATCGGTGGGCGCAACCAGAATGTCCAGCTTGGGCTCAATCGCGCCTCCACACTTGAGCGCAGCATCGGTTCGACAATGAAACCATTGGCGGTCTACGGACCGGCAATCGAATACTTGGATTACTCGACAGGCACATTGGTCGTCGACGAGGAATACAGTTACTCTGACGGCAGCGAAATCAACAACTACGACAACGAGTACAAAGGCGACCAGACCATCCGCGAAGCGTTGGTCGATTCGCGCAACATTCCGGCATTGAAGACTTTCCAGGAAGTCGGCGCGGATAACGCCTTTTCGTTCCTGCAAAAATTGGGCATCACAATCACAAACGATGACCAGGAATATTTGGTTGAATCCAATGCCATCGGCGGCGAAGCGACACCGATCGAGCTTTCTGCAGCTTATGCCGCCTTCGCCAACGGGGGCACTTACTACGAGCCTTATACAGTCCAATCCGTAACGACTGCTGAAGGTGAAGAATTCACCTTCGAACCGACCGGAACCGAAGCGATGAAGGAATCCACGGCCTACATGATCACCGATATGCTGAAGGACGTCATCACTGAGGGAACGGCTACGAACGCCCAGATATCCGGCTTGCCTCAGGCCGGCAAAACCGGTACAACCAACTACACGGATGATGAATTGGCCGCAGTCGGCGGGACAAACGTACCTTATGCCGCTCCTGATGCCTGGTTTGCCGGATATTCGACAAGCTATTCCATTTCGGTATGGGTCGGTTATGACAATTCCAAGGAATACGGAAACTTTTTGGATTACCAGACACAAAGTCTGACGCGCGATATCTATCGTGAGTTGATGTCCTACGTTTCCGAGGATACCGATTATTCCGATTGGACGCTGCCTTCATCGGTCAGCCAGGTCTCAATCGAAAAGTACACTGATCCGATCATGAAGCCCGGCCCAAATACGCCTAGCAGCCTGATCGCCACAGAACTTTTCGTCAAAGGAACGGAACCTACTTCCACTTCCAAGAAATACGGTGTGACGCTGTTGGCGCCTTCCGGTTTGAAGGCCAGCTACGATACCGATAAGGACGAATTGACCGTCGAATGGGATAAATATTCAGCCAGCGGCACCGACTCCAACGCACAAGCGCAATACACGGTGACAGCAGGCGGCGCATCCGAAACGACAACAGATACCAAAGTCGTCATTGATAATCCTGATAAAGGCACAATCACGATTTCGTTGCTCGTCAAAGTCGGCTCAAGCACATCACCTGCTTCAACCATCCAGTTGACCATCGCCGATCCGGCGCAAGAATCGTCCGAAGAGGATTCCAAAGACGACGAAGCAAGCGACTCTTCATCATCATCCAGCTCTTCAGCGGAAAGCGATCAAGCATCCTCCGCCGCACAGGATGACGATGAAACAAACCAGAATCCATAAAAAACAGCCAGCTCCCGATTTGAAGGAGCTGGCTGTTTTTTTGTTCCGGATGCCGCAAACTGCGCTTTTCCGCTTCATTTCAAACCCAAACGCTTCTGCCCTTCCTGGCACATCGAAAGCAACGGGCAAACGTCGCACTTGGGGTTTCTGGCTGTGCAATGATACCTGCCGAAGAAGATCATCTGGTGATGCGCATCGGACCATCGCTCCTTCGGAATTTTTTTCATCAGCAACTCTTCCACTTCCAGAACCGATGCTTTCTGGGGAGCGATCCGCAGTCGTTTGGATATCCGTTCCACATGGGTATCCACCGCGATTGCCGGGATATGGAAACCGACACTCATGACGACATTTGCTGTTTTGCGCCCCACTCCGGGCAACTTGGTCAGTTCCTCAAGAGTGCGCGGCACTTCGCCGCTGAAGTCCTCCAGCAGCATTTTGCAGCATTTTTGGATATTGGCGGCTTTGTTCCTGTATAAGCCGATCGTCCTGATTTCTTGCATGATCGACTCGAGCGGGGCCGCAACGAAAGCCTCGGGCGTGGGGAAGCGGCCGAACAGGCTAGGCGTCACTTTGTTGACGGAAACATCCGTTGCCTGGGCACTGAGAAGTGTCGCAATCAAAAGCTGAAACACGTTCTGATGCAACAGTTCGCACTGCGCGTTCGGGAACAGCACCGCCATCTCATTCAGAGCTTCTACAGTCTTTCTTTTCGATAACATAGGTCACCTCACCTATGCGTCCGCGTCAGTGTCCAGCCAATTGTACAGCGGCACTTCCATCGGCGCATCCGTTCTTGCTTTTTCATCGAACTTGTCCTGATTGCTTTGGGGCCGCGTCGATTGCTGCTGGATCAGATCTTTTACGCTTTTGATGTTTTTCTTCTCCCAGGCCAACAGAATGCGGTCGATGTATTTAAGGCTGTAGACGCGATTCAACACCGCTTCTTTCAAGGCTGATTCGATCAATTCGAGCGGATAGTGGTCCATATCGATCCAGCTCGCAATGGTCTGCATCTCGATGGGCGACAAGTTCCGCCCGAATTCCTGCTCGAACATGGTCATGATATTCTTACCTTGTTGCTGGATGGGCTGTTTTTTCTCTGAACGTTCCATCAATTGGAAAAGCCGTTGATAGATCGGATCCAAGGAATAGGAATCCTCCACTTTGCCGGCGAGATCATTTTTCGTCTCCATCAAGATCATTTGCTTCTGCATCAGATTATGCAGCAAGGAAAAGACATCCTTTTCGGCAATGCCCATATTTTCGGCGATCAGTGCCAGATTCGGAAACGGTATGTTCTTATCGATGTAAGCCTTCAGCTGCAGCACGAAGATGAATTCCGTATCCGCAAGCCCGATCCTTTTGTAGTTCTGCAGCAAAAAATTAGGGATCAGCGTCTGCCCTGATTCGATCCATTTGGTTAATTCGTTGTATGACATTATATTGATAAACTCCTTTAGAGTAAAAGGAAGTGGAACAAATAGCTGCTATTTGCCCCACTCCCATTCTGTTGTGATTAAATTCAGATTCGCGAAACGCCCTGATTAAGGGTAGATTCTGTTCAGTAGACGAGGGAACGGAATCGACTCACGGATATGTTCGGTTCCGGAGATCCATGTCACCATTCTTTCAAGTCCCAATCCGAATCCGGAATGCGGCACTGAACCATATTTGCGCAGATCCAAATACCATGCATAGTCATCCTTGCTCAGCCCGAATTTCTCGATCTGTTCGCTTAAGCGTTGGTAGTCCACTTCACGTTCGCTGCCGCCGATTATTTCTCCATATCCTTCCGGAGCGATCATATCCGCGCACAGAACGACTTCCGGACGATCCGGATGCTCTTTCATGTAGAAAGGCTTGATCGCTTTCGGGTAATTAAGGATGAATACCGGTCTTTCCGATTGGTTTGCGATAAAGGTTTCATGCGGTGAACCGAAATCATCGCCCCAGACGATATCGTCGAATCCGTTTGCGTTCAATAAGGCCACGGCATCATCGTAGCTGATGCGATCATACGGCAATTGCGTGTATTTTTTCAGCAATTCTTTGTCGCGCTCCAGCGTATCCAAGTAGATATCACAGTTGTCCAGCACCGATTGGACCAGATAAGCGACATATTTTTCTTGGACTTCCAGACTTTGGTACTGATGCATGAAGGCCATTTCCGGCTCCATCATCCAAAATTCGATCAGATGTCGGCGTGTCTTCGATTTTTCGGCACGGAAAGTCGGCCCGAATGAGAATACTTTTCCGAAAGCCATCGCTGCCGCTTCCATGTACAACTGTCCACTCTGGGACAAGTAGGCTTCCTCATCGAAATACTTGGTGTGGAACAGCTCTGTCGTCCCTTCCGGTGCGCTGCCGGTCAGGATCGGCGGATCGACCTTGATGAAGCCTTCTTGATTGAAGAATTCATAAGTAGCGCGGATGATTTCGTTCCGGATTTTCATGATGGCGTGCTGTCTGGATGAACGCAGCCAGAGATGACGATGATCCATCAGGAAATCCGTTCCGTGTTCTTTAGGTGTAATCGGATAATCTTGGCTTTCACCCAACACTTCGAT